>JANQAC010000002.1:352916-655833 GCA_024707255.1 Asticcacaulis sp.
ATCCGGAAGAGACGACCTTCGATCCGGATACGCGGTTTTCCGCCTGCATCCATTCGCTGAAGGTCGATTCCGCTCAGGTAACGGTCGATTTTGGCACGGCGCCGGTCACCGCGCTTGCGGACCTGTTGATGCGGTTTGAAAGCCTGGGCTGCAAGTCGCTGACCGTCAGCTAAGCTGGTTCAAGATGTCCGCATCTCGGTGATGGTAACCCTGGGCCTTTCCCGCAAGGGCTGGCGTGACGCGGCAGCCATCCGCCGGATATTCAAGGCGGCCTTTACGGCGGCCGGATTTCCGCGCAAGGCGGGATAAGGCGGGGGTATCGAAGAGATCGCCACTTAGACCGCGCACGGACCGGCGCCAGCCGGTGACACGCGAGGCCACAATTCCATAAATGAGCGGTTTGCGGCGTTTGGGGCTTGCCCCGGCGGCGTGACTGCGTTCCAATGGAGCGCACCGGCAAGGATCAGCGCGCCAGCGGCCATATTCACGCCGATGACATCAAGGACTGGCTCACCACCGCCGGGCTGGATGACGCCGAAATCGCCATCAAGACCGCCGAACAGAACGATCTGAGCCAGCCGGAAAACCTCGATCTGTTGTCTCCCACCAACCGCGTGCGGGTGATCATCACCAAGGCGGCGCGACAGGAAGGCGGGAAGCGTTCAAGAGCACCGAAGTCTACCTGCCCAAGGTGCTTTGGGTGGAAGGCCCCGAGGTGGAGAGTGCGGTGCGTGAACTGGATTATGAAACCGATGTGCTGGCGGCCATCGACTGGCGCGGCTTTGATCCGGCGCTGGTGGCGGACAGCATCCCGGAAAACGCCCATACGGCGGAAAGCCAGTTGCAGCGGATCAGCCTGACCGATACGCCGGAGCACTTCGCCACCACCGATCTGGCTGCCGGACTGGAGACCCTGCGGTTTGATCCGTCCCATGCGGTGCGGATGATTTCCGACCTGGTGCCGAACCCCTTTGTCGGGCGGGAGATTGTCGGGGCAGTGGTGACGCGCCTGGTGGCGCGCGGCTTTGATGCGGTGAAGATCAGGGCGCTATCCAGCCTGATCGTGAAAGAACTGCGCAAGGGGATGGAAACCGAACGGACGTGAAAAGCGGGCGAGCCCGAGAATGTACCGCATGAAAATCAAATTGGGGGTACATTTGGGGTATGTGTGATTTTGGGTGATTTAAAAATAGTTATAATTCAATCAATAATTTAAATTGCGACAGTCCGACCGGGCCAGAAGGCTTTCTCCTCAGTTCAGCATCTCACGCGTGCCAAACAGGAAGCGGCGGCACACTGCAAATTAGGAACAGATTTATTCAACTCTTACAGAGATATAGGGGATCTGTCTGCCAAACTTACGATCTTGAAGGCATGATCAACAGGAAGAGGCCGTGCGCCTCACGCGTTGAAAGGTAGATTTCCATGTGGTCCCGCCGCCATTTCTCCGATGCCAGACCGGCCGGTGTTGCTTTTCTGCAAAACCTGTTCGCCCATCAAAAATCGCCCACATCTGTGATAGATAATCTCGCTGCGGTCGCTCTGCCACTGCGCCGGCTGGCACGCGCCAAGGCGCCAAATCCGGCACATTGACCATGAGCGATGTACAGAAGAAGGGCTGGTTTGCCTGCTTTGCCCAGGCGACGGCGACCCTGGCAGGGAGTGCGCCCGCCTTCGCCACGGCGATCGGCGTCGTTGTGGTCTGGGCGATCAGCGGGCCGTTGTTTCATTTCTCCGAGGTCTGGCAACTCGTCATCAATACCGGCACCACCATCGTGACCTTTCTCATGGTCTTCCTGGTGCAGAATGCCCAGAATCGCGACGGCAAGGTGATCCAGCTCAAGCTGGACGAGCTGATCCGCGCGGTGGAAACCGCCAATACCGCCTATATCGGCATGGACGATATGAGCGAAACCGAACTGGAAGCCCTGCGGGCGAAATACAGCCGGCTGGCAGAACGCGCGCGCAATCAGCGCTTTGAAATGCCGAGGGGTGAAAAGCTGGCTCATGCTCGTGCCGAGGCGGCGGAAGAGATTGTCGCCCTGGCGGATGAACGCGTGGTCGGCCGGTAGTTCTGCGAAACCCAGAATCAGCGCTATGGTGACCGCGCGTTTGCGGATCTGACCATGACCTTTTCCAGCCTTGATGCCTGTCTCGATGCCCGTCTTGATGCCGGTCTGGCGCACCTGCCGGTTCTGGATCACGCCCGCGGGGGAATGGTCTGTGGCCGATATCCGGGCGGCAGGGACTGCTGACGCACTTCAGGCGGCTATTGGATATGGTGCTGTGGCAGTGCGGCTGGCCGATCCGCTGAAACTGGCCCTGGCCGTTATCGCCCTTGACGGACAAGTGGAGCGCTTGCTGTTGTTGTCGAGCGATATGAGTGATGCTGAGGCGCGTGATTTGCTGGCGCAATTTGGCGGCGATGCCTTGCTGACGGATACGCTTTCCGAAAGTGGCCGAGACGGGCCGGAGATCATTTGGCGGAAGACGCCGAAACCCGGCAAAGGCGCGGATACGCCGCCGACGTCACGCGTCACGACCGAGTGGATATTTGCCACCTCCGGCACGACGGGCACGCCCAAGCTGGTGGCGCACAGCCTGGCCTCACTGACGCGGACAACGAAGCTGTTTACCGGCGCGCCCCGGCGCTGGGGGCAGATGTACAATATCGCCCGGTTCGCCGGCATTCAGGTGTTTCTTCAGGGGCTTACGGGCGGAAGCCTTCTGCTGCCGACGGCTGATACGGGACTGCCTGAGCAATTGGTTTTTCTGGCGGCGAAGGGTTGCACGGCGCTTTCGGCGACGCCCACCCTGTGGCGGAAGATACTGATGACGCCCGGTCACGAAGTCCTGCCGCTGGAACAGGTGACGCTTGGCGGTGAAATCGCCGATGGCGCCATCCTGTCCGCGCTGACCCGTACTTATCCGGCAGCGCGCGTGGTGCATATCTACGCCTCCACCGAAGCGGGAGCGGCTTTTTCCGTGCGTGACGGCCGGCCCGGATTTCCGGTCAGCTACCTGCACGATGCGCCGGGCGGCGTCCGGCTGAAGGTGGTTGACGGGCGCCTGTTCGTCCGGACGCGGAGCACGCGCGCCACCTATCTCAACCGGCAGGAAGCATTCGCCGACGCGGAGGGTTTTGTCGATACCGGCGACCGGGTGGAGATTGACGGTGATCGCTGCCTTTTTCTCGGCCGTGAAAACGGTGCGATCAATGTCGGCGGCAACAAGGTCTATCCGGAGGAGGTGGAACATGTCCTGCTGGCCCATCCGGCGGTCGACCTGCGCGCGGGTTTCGGCGCGCAAAAGCCCGATCACCGGCCAGCTTGTCGTCGCCGAGGTCGCGGCGGCGCCGGGCGCCGATCCGGCCGCCTTGCCGGCGGCGCTCAAAACCTGGTGCGCGGACCGTCTGCCGCACTGGAAACGGCCAGCCATGATCCGTGTGGTGGCGCAACTGGCGGCTTCAGCCGGCGGCAAGATCGATCGGGCGCAGACCTGATCTATTCGGCGATCTCGGAGTGCGGCGACAGATATTTGCTGACCATATGGTCGAGCTGCAAAGGCGTGAAGGGCTTGGAAATATAGTCATCCATGCCGGCATCCAGGCATTTTTGCCGGTCGCCCGCCAGGGCATTGGCGGTCACGCCAATAATGGCGATGTCCTGGATCAGTCCTGCCTTCTGGCCGTCCCGAATGCGGCGCGTGGCTTCATAACCGTCCATTTCCGGCATCTGAACGTCCATGAGTATCAGATCGAAGCTGTCGCGCGCCAGGGCATCGAGCGCTTCCTGGCCATTGTGGGCCACGGTGACCTTATAGCCCTGGTCTTCGAGCATGGCGACGGCGACAATGATATTGCCTTCGTAATCCTCGGCCAGCAGTATGTGACCACGGGCATCGCCTTGCGGCGCCGCTTCGGTCGTTTCGTCATTGGCGGCTTCGATCCGTGGCGCCGGCAGGGCTTCCAGCGGCAGGACGACGGTGAAGCGGCTGCCGAGGCCCTCGCGGCTTGAAACGGAAAGGGTGCCGCCCATCAGTTCGGTCAGTTGCTTGGTAATGGCCAGGCCCAGGCCGGTCCCGCCAAAGCGCCGCGAAATGCTCGGATC
The DNA here is from genome assembly GCA_024707255.1 of Asticcacaulis sp. NCBI lineage: Bacteria > Pseudomonadati > Pseudomonadota > Alphaproteobacteria > Caulobacterales > Caulobacteraceae > Asticcacaulis > Asticcacaulis sp. Next base: position 357,026 of record JANQAC010000002.1, read on the forward strand.
GGCCTGCATGAACTTGTCGAAGATGCGCTCGGACTGCTTGGGCGTCATGCCCATGCCGGAATCGACGACGTCAATTATGATATTGCGTTTATCTTCACCGGCGATCTCACTGCGCACCAGGATATTGACGAAGCCTTCATCGGTAAACTTGACCGCGTTGCTGACGAGATTGGTCAATATCTGCTGGAGGCGCATGGTGTCGCCCATGACGTGCAGTTCTGCGCGCGGAGCGCATTTTATATTGAGCATCAGGTCCTTTTCGGATGCCCTGACGCTCATGATTGAGCCCACTTCGGAGACGATATCGGCGATATTAATCGGCGCCGATTCCAGCACCAGTTCATGACTTTCGATCTTGGCGACGTCGAGCAGGTCATTGATCAGGTTGAGCAGTGAATCCGACGACAGGCGCAGGACGCTCAGCAGTTTCTTCTGTTTTTCATCGAGCGGCGCGCCGCGATCAAGCAGGGAGACAATGCCGATGATGGCGTTCATCGGCGTGCGCAGTTCATGGCTCATATTGGCCAGGAATTCACTCTTGGCGACATTGGCGTGTTCGGCCGAGAGGCGTTCGCCTTCGAGCACGACCTGCACGATATTCTGCGCCGTTTCGATATCGTCACGGGTCCACGGTTTGCAGCGATGTTGGACAGTTTCCTTCCAGAGCTCGAAAGAGGCGCGCGGCATCAGCCGATATCCGGCCCTTGTCTTTTCGGGCACCTTTTCCGGCGCGCCGGCCCAGTTGACCTGCTGCTGTTCGGAGCCGCGGAACCAGATGATGTAATCCTTCTTGGCGACGCTGATGGGCGCCGCCAGGAAACCGCCCCTGAGATGGCAGAGATCGGGGTGATCGACGCACGCCTTGTCGGCTTCCTGGGTGTGATAGATGCCGCTGGTCTGGTTCTGGACCCAGTCTGCCAGCTTATGGATTATCTCCTCGCGTGGCGTTTCGCCAAAACGCGGCAGCCGTTTGCGGGTCATGACGGCCATGCCGGTGGCGTTCAGGGCGCTGAGTGCCAGGGTCTGGCGGCCCTTCAGAAGCTCTTCGAGATTGAAATCGGTCTTGAGCCCGGCGGTCAGGCGTTCGACGATCAGGTTGCGTTTTTCCTGTTCCTGACGATCGCGCAGGCCCTCCATCGAAGACAGTTGCGCCGAGAATATATGCCCCATGATCTCGGAAACCATGCGGACGCGATAGGGGACATGGTAGCCGACATTGTGATGGCAGGCGACCAGACCCCAAAGCCTGCCATCCTGGATAATCGAGATCGACATAGAGGCGGCCACACCCATATTGGCCAGGTATTGCACATGGATGGGCGAGACGCTGCGCAGCACGCTTAAGCTCATGTCCAGCGGCCGCTCGGTATCGGGATGGACGGGCGGGATAATCGGCACCGGCGCGTAGGTTACATCCGCGATCTGGCGGATATAGTTGGTCATGTAGAGCCGGCGCGCCTGTTCGGGGATATCGGAGGCCGGAAAATGCAGGCCGCGATAGCTCGGCATGTATTCGGCCTTGTTTTCGCCGACCACCTCACCATTCCAGTTTTCATCGAACCGGTACAGCTTGACGCGGTCGAAGCCGGTGAGCTCGCGGATTTTCAGCGTCACGAAATCGTAGAGATCGGGCAGGGTGGTGGCATTGCGCAGGCCGACGGCGAAATCGCGCAGTTCGTCATAGAAGAAGTCACGGACGACCGACTTCTTGTCGTCGACAATCTCAAGTTCGACGACGATATTGTTTTCCACCCGGTGCGCCACGGCATCGAACCACATCTCGTCTATCTTGATTATGGTAGATTGGATCGGCATCAGGCTGCGTTCGACGACGATATGGCGAATCTGTTCGGCCTGTTCCCGGCCGATGATGTCGCCCAGGGTCTTGTGCAGGACCGTATCGACCGTCAGTTGCGGCAGCCAGCGCTGGACATTGTCCGACGCCTGGATGATGCGGTGTTCGTCGCCTTCCAGGACGAACAACATGCCATAGGGCTGGATAGAGCCGGGGATATGGATCGGCTCGCGCGCGCATTCCTTCAGCGCCTCTTCCAACTCGGCATCACTCAGTTCTATGCGGGGATCGAGGGTCATGACAGGTTTTCGGTCTTCAGGAGGTGAGAGGGTGTTTTCATGTCGTGGAAGGCGTCGCAGAACCAGGTCAGGGTCTCGAAGGCTCGCCGCGCGCTGGAGAGCACTTCGTCGGGATCGAGCGCATCGCCCAGGGCGTCGATATGGGCGGTGAATAGCTTCCAGTTGGGGCCGTTATCATGGCCGTAACCGGCGAAGAACCACTGATCGAGGCGGGGGATCAGGCCAAGATGCCGTTCCAGATGCCGGCTGATGACATGGCCGCCCAATGTAGAGCCCTGCTTGGTGTAGAGATAGCCGGCCAGTTTCGAGCGCGTATCGATCGGCGGGTGAACAAAGGGGATAAGTTGCGCCTGGCTGGCCAGGCCGTGCTGGGCCAGATCGCTGCCGAGCCAGGTCAGGACCGGGGCATTGGGTACGTCTTCGGGCCAGCCGGCCAGGCAGGCGGCCTCGGCGTGGCTGTAATAGGCTTCGAAAGCGAGCAGGATCCGGTGAAAGTCAGCCAGACTCAGCGAAGCATTGGACAGGCCGTTCAGCAGGGGATGCGTGTGAAGGGCTTCGTGTTGCGGACGGGTATGGCTTCGCAGGGCTTCGATAAGACGCATAAACTGAAGGGCTGAAACGGAGAAAATAGAATTCTTATCTCCAAATTTTTATAAAGAGGAAATGTGGAGATTACGACAGGGCCGGTGCGGCGCCCACCACCTCGATATCCGGCAGGCCGTCGAATTCAAGCCGGACCTGACCGCGTTCGGGCCGGCAGAGGCGCAAAGGGCCGGCCTTTTCATCCAGCCGGCGGCGCAGCAGGATCAGGCGGGTTTCGAGATTGTCCTTGAAATCGGGCAGGCGAAGCGAAGTGTCACGGCGGATTTCCCGGTTGGAGAAGTCGCGCTGGCCGCTTTCGCTGAATTTTCTGACGAAATAGTACAGCAGCCGGCCGGGCACGCCGCGGATCAGATAGTCGTTGTCGATAAATACGCTGTCATCGTGCATGAAATAACGAAAGCGGAACCGGCGGCTGTCGGTATGTGTCGCGGACGCTAAGTTTGCCGAAGGTTGGATCGTCTGGGCCTGAAGCTCCGCCAGCAGGAGGCAGGACGCCAGATGGTTGGCGATCAGGCTCAGGGCGGCTTCATCCTCGTGAGTAAAGGCGAAGGACAATTCCGACTCGACAAAGATGACGCCGCGCAGCCGTCCCTTGGCCAGCATGGGCACGGCCATCTGGCACTGGGGCGCCTCCAGGCCGGGCAGGGGGATTTGTGCGCTGTCGCCGGTGACAGCGCGGGCATAGCGGCGGGCGCGTGTCAGGTCGGCGATCAAGACGGGGCGCTTCGAGGCGGCGGTCATGCCGATAACGCCCGTGCCTACCGACACCTCGGCGCCCGTGCCGTACCGGTCATAGCCCCGGCTGGCCACCATGGTCAGGATTGTTTCATCCTCGTTCGGCAGCAGGACCATGAGATAACGGAAGGCCATCTCGTCGCGCAGGCCATCGAGCGCGGTATCCAGAATGGTGTCGCTGTCGGCTTCATGGCTGATGGCGGAAATGATGCGCGCGGCATGGCCGATGCGGTCACAGCGTGGACGCGGTTCGGGCGCTGGCGTCAGCGGGGCCGCAGCCAGCACTTCGCGGATCTGCGTCACCCGGTAGATATCGGCGCTCTTCAGCTTCATCAGCCCTTCGTGGCCGCGCAGGTGGCTCATCACATCGAGATGGGTCGATATGCGCTCGAACACCTCGCCGCTGTCGCAGGACTGCTCGAACTGGAGATCGAGCAGGTGCTGTGCGCCGGACAGGGCATCGACCACCATCACGGTGGCCACGCCCAGCCGCCGGACATTGGCAGCCGTCTTGGAAAAGAACTGGTTGGACAGGGCGACGTGGGTTTCGTCTATATAATAGACGTGCGACAGGTAGGATATGTTCGGCATCCCGTCATCGTCGATCGTGCCGATGATCGAGGGGATCACGCCTTCAAAACTGTTGCGCAGGTCGCCGAGGCGGATAGCGGGCCGGGTCATGCGGTCAGGCCCGCCAGGCGTTCGCCGGCATGGGGGCCGGGGCTTTGCAGGAAGACATCGCTGGGGTGGAAACCGATGCGCATGAGATCCCCGGCGCACAGGGAATGCGACAATTGCGCCCGCCGCACCTCCAGGGCCTCCATCAGGGCCAGCATCCGCTCGACATAAAGCTGGCCGCGGGCCGCCTCAGCCTCGGTGGCGGGGGTGATATCCTCGATCACGCCCTTGATCTGGTAACACAGATAGTCCGTGGGACGCACGAAGGTGGCGGCGATCTTGCCGCCGGGCACGGCATTTTCAACAACATCCGGCCATTGGGCGCGACAGACGAATATGTCGATCAGGCCGGTGGCTTCATCATAAAGGGCGCCGGTGCCGCGGCCTATAGTGGCTCTGAAGCGCTGGTCGCGCGTCGAGACAACCATCATCACCGGCCCGGAAATGAAGTCCGCCAGTTCGCTGCTGATGAGTGTCGACATGTCCAAGACCGGATCCCCGAAAGGTTGCAGTCTAGCTGGTTAGGATAATTTTAGGAATAGGCGTCGCGGGCTAGGAACGATTTAGGAAGCACAAAAAGAACGGGACGGTTATTGGCTCGGTCAATCCGGATAACGCAATTATCAAACAGGAAGTCCCCCATGAACCATACTCATTTTGTCCAGTCGATCCCCGATACGCTTGGGCGCTACGATATGTACGCCAATATTCACAAGGCGCTGCGCAAAGCCCAGTGCGAGATGCTGATCCGTCTGGGGCAGGCCGATTTCGCCCATGATGACCTGGCGCCGCTGCTGGAAGACCTGCGCGACCTGTTTTCCTTCGGCAGTTCGCATATCTCGCATGAGGAAGTGCATATCCATCCGGCCATCGAACTGCGCGCGCCGGCCGCGACAACCGACCTGCAGCACCAGCATGACAGCCACCGACACAATTCCCGCCTGCTGGAAGAACTCATCAATGTCCTGCAGGACAGCGCGCCGGAAAAGCGCGAAGCGCTGGGACGCCGGCTGTACCTGGCCTACAGTGCCTTTATCGCCCACGATTTCGAGCACATGTTCGAGGAGGAAACCCTGAACAATGCCCGCCTGTGGGAGCTGTTCGATGATGGCGAACTCCATGCCATGGAGCGTGCCATTGTCGGCAGCCTGCCACCGCAGAAGGCCATGGCGGCCATGCGTCTGATGATTCCGGCGATCAGCCGCGACGAGCGGGTACGGTTGCTGGCCGGGATGAAGGAAAACGCCCCGAAGGAAGTCTTCGAGGCGGTGATGGAGCACGCGGCTCGTCCGACCCTGTGCCGTGAGGACTTCAGCAATCTCAGCCGTCGGCTGATGCTGACCCAGTGCGTGCCGGTCTATTAAGGCGCGGATTTAAGGGAGGCACGTTAAGGGCCTTGACCCCGAGGCGTGCTTCCTCTATAGCCCGCGGATCATTTTTGAGGTGCGCCCTTAAAAGCGCGTCCTGATCCGAAAAATATGCAGGGGCTGTGTCCCCGCCGTAACCTCCAAAGCGCAGGTTGCGGCTTTTGTGTTTGTTTCGGTTACGGCCTCCGGAATAAAAGCCGCTTGCCTTATGGGAAGCTCCTGAAACCTATGATCGCCCGGCCAAACGGCACAGGTCATAAAGAAGAAAGCCATCGAATCCGATGCCCACAATTAACCAGTTGATCCGCAAGCCGCGCCATCCCAAGCCGGTTCGCAACAAGGTTCCGGCCCTGAAGGGCTGCCCGCAGCGCCGCGGCGTCTGCACTCGCGTCTATACGACGACCCCGAAGAAGCCGAACTCCGCTCTGCGTAAGGTCGCCAAGGTCCGTCTGACCTCCGGCATCGAAGCCGTGTGCTACATCCCCGGTGAAGGCCACAACCTGCAGGAACACTCCGTTGTTCTGATCCGCGGCGGCCGCGTTAAGGACCTTCCGGGCGTCCGTTACCACATCCTGCGCGGCGTGCTCGACACACAAGGCGTCAAGAACCGTAAGCAACGCCGTTCGCACTACGGCGCGAAGCGTCCTAAGTAAGGAACAGAATATATGTCACGTCGTCACCGCGCAGAGAAGCGCGACGTCCTGCCGGACCCCAAGTTCGGTGATCTGGTCGTCACCAAGTTCATGAACTACGTCATGTACGAAGGCAAAAAGGCTGTTGCTGAAAACATCATCTACGGCGCCTTCGACATCCTGGAAGCCAAGAAGAAGGACGCGACTGCTGTCGAGACCTTCCACACGGCCCTCGATAATGTTGCCCCTTCGATCGAAGTGCGTTCGCGCCGCGTCGGGGGTGCGACCTACCAGGTTCCGGTTGAAGTCCGTCCGGACCGCCGCCGCGCCCTGGCCATCCGCTGGCTGGTGAACGCCGCCCGCAAGCGTGGCGAAAACACCATGACGGAAAAGCTGGCTGCCGAACTGCTCGACGCCGCCAACAACCGCGGCACCGCTGTCAAGAAGCGTGAAGATACGCATAAGATGGCCGAAGCTAACCGCGCCTTCTCGCACTACCGTTGGTAAGAGCGATTTGACAGTGAGGGTTTGCGCCCTCGCTGTCGCAAAAATATTGCTTTTCGGCGCGGGCGGTTTGGTTTAAACCGCCCGCGCTGTTTGCAATTATCCGAATTTTTTGAATCCGACCCGAAAGTTTTGAGGCTCCCCAATGCCCCGCAGTCATAAGATTGAAGACTATCGTAACTTCGGCATCATGGCCCACATCGATGCCGGCAAGACGACGACCACAGAGCGCATTCTGTATTACACCGGCAAGAGCCACAAGATCGGCGAAGTTCACGATGGCGCTGCCACCATGGACTGGATGGAGCAGGAGCAGGAGCGTGGCATCACCATCACCTCCGCCGCGACCACCGCGTTCTGGGAGGGCAAGCGTCTGAACATCATCGACACGCCGGGACACGTTGACTTCACCATCGAAGTCGAGCGTTCGCTCCGCGTCCTCGATGGCGCTGTCACGGTGCTTGACGGTAACGCCGGCGTTGAGCCGCAGACCGAAACCGTCTGGCGCCAGGCCGACAAGTACAAGGTGCCACGCATCGTGTTCGTCAACAAGATGGACAAGATCGGCGCCGATTTCGACAAGTCGGTCCAGTCGATCCGCGACCGCCTTGGCGCCAAGGCGGTGCCGATCCAGTTCCCGATCGGCTCGGAAACGAACCTGAAGGGCCTCGTCGATATCGTCCGCATGACCGCAGTTGTCTGGGACAATGACGGCCCGGGCGCGACCTATCGTGACGAGCCGATCCCGGCTGACCTGGTCGAAAAGGCCAATGAAGCCCGTCAGTACCTGATCGACAACGCCGTCGAACTCGACGACGAAGCCATGGAAGCGTACCTGGAAGGCAATGAGCCTTCGATCGACGTCATCAAGAAGTGCATCCGCAAGGCCGTCCTCACCGGCGCCTTCTATCCGATCCTCTGCGGCTCGGCCTTCAAGAACAAGGGCGTTCAGACCCTGCTCGACGCCGTCGTCGATTATCTGCCGTCGCCGGTCGATATCCCGGCCACGCAAGGCATCGACTACAAGACCGAAGAGCCCGTCACTCGCAAGGCTTCGGACGAAGAGCCCCTGTCGGTTCTGGCGTTCAAGATCATGGATGACCCGTTCGTGGGTTCGCTGACCTTCTGCCGCCTGTATTCGGGCAAGATGGAAACCGGCCAGGGCTTGCTGAACTCGACCCGCGACAAGCGCGAGCGCGTCGGCCGTATGCTGCTCATGCACTCCAACAACCGTGAAGACATCAAGGAAGCCTATGCCGGCGACATCGTCGCCCTGGCTGGCCTGAAGGACACCCGCACGGGTGACACCCTCTGTGATCCGCTGAAGTCCCCGGTCATCCTGGAGCGTATGGAATTCCCGGCCCCGGTTATCGAAATCGCTGTTGAACCCAAGTCGAAGGCCGACCAGGAAAAGCTGGGCGTCGCCCTGGCCAAGCTGGCCGCCGAAGATCCGTCCTTCACCGTTTCGACCGACTTCGAGTCGGGCCAGACGATCCTGAAGGGCATGGGCGAACTGCACCTCGACATCAAGATCGACATCCTAAAGCGCACCTACAAGGTGGAAGCCAATATCGGCGCGCCGCAGGTCGCTTACCGCGAGTCCATCACCCGCAAGGCCGAGATCGACTACACCCACAAGAAGCAGACCGGTGGTACGGGCCAGTTCGCCCGCGTCATGCTGACCTTCGAACCGGGCGAGCCGGGTTCGGGCTTCGTGTTTGAATCTGCCATCGTTGGTGGTGCGGTGCCGAAGGAATACATCCCCGGTGTCGAAAAGGGCCTGGAATCGGCCAAGGAAAACGGTCTGCTGGCCGGCTTCCCGCTGATCGACTTCAAGGCGACGCTTACGGACGGCAAGTTCCACGACGTCGACTCCTCGGTCCTCGCCTTCGAAATCGCTTCGCGCGCTGCCTTCAAGGAACTGCGTGAAAAGGGCGGCCCCAAGCTGCTCGAACCGATCATGAAGGTCGAAGTGGTCACGCCGGAAGAATACCTCGGTTCGGTCATCGGCGACCTTAACGGCCGTCGCGGCATGATCCAGGGGCAGGACATGCGTGGCAACGCCATCGTTGTCGACGCCTTCGTGCCGCTGGCCAACATGTTCGGCTACGTGAATACCCTCCGCGGTATGTCGCAGGGCCGCGCCCAGTTCTCGATGGTTTACGATCACTACGAGCCCGTGCCGCAGCACGTCGCCGACGAAGTGATCAAGAAGTACGCCTAAACCAGAGCGCATTCCGAAAAGTGTCCTGCAATGCTGTTGTGCACTTTTCGGATTAAATGCGCGTCTGACAAATGCCTATTGGCCCGTGGCATTTTGTGTGCTACGGGCCGCTCCAACATTAACAACCCCTGACGAATGAAGGTCCGCTACGGCGGAGATGAAATATGGCCAAGGAAAAATTCAACCGCTCGAAGCCTCACTGCAATATCGGCACCATTGGTCACGTTGACCATGGCAAGACGACCCTGACGGCAGCGATCACGATCACTCTGGCGAAGTCGGGCGGCGCGACCGCGAAGAACTATGCCGACATCGACGCCGCTCCGGAAGAAAAGGCGCGCGGCATCACGATCAACACGGCGCACGTCGAATACGAAACCGAGAACCGCCACTACGCCCACGTCGACTGCCCGGGCCACGCCGACTATGTGAAGAACATGATCACCGGCGCCGCCCAGATGGACGGCGCGATCCTGGTCGTTTCGGCCGCTGACGGCCCGATGCCGCAGACCCGCGAGCACATCCTGCTGGCCCGTCAGGTCGGCGTGCCGGCCCTGGTCGTCTACATGAACAAGGTCGACCTGGTTGACGACGAAGAACTGCTGGAACTGGTCGAAATGGAAGTCCGTGAGCTTCTGTCGTCCTACCAGTTCCCCGGCGACGATATCCCCATCACCAAGGGTTCGGCCAAGGCCGCGACCGATGGCGTCAACCCGGAAATCGGCGAGCAGTCGATCCTGGCCCTGATGAAGACGGTTGACGAGTACATCCCGCAGCCGGAACGCCCGATCGACCAGCCCTTCCTGATGCCGGTCGAAGACGTGTTCTCGATCTCGGGCCGTGGTACGGTTGTGACCGGCCGCGTCGAGCGCGGTATCGTGAAGGTCGGTGAAGAAGTCGAAATCGTCGGCATCCGTCCGGTTCAGAAGACGACCTGCACGGGCGTTGAAATGTTCCGCAAGCTGCTGGACCAAGGTCAGGCCGGTGACAACGTCGGCGTTCTGCTGCGCGGCACCAAGCGTGAAGACGTCGAACGCGGCCAGGTTCTCTGCAAGCCGGGTTCGATCACCCCGCACACCAAGTTCGTGGCTGAAGCCTACATCCTGACGAAGGAAGAAGGCGGCCGTCACACTCCGTTCTTCACCAACTACCGTCCGCAGTTCTACTTCCGCACGACCGACGTGACCGGCATCGTGAAGCTGAAGGAAGGCGTGGAAATGATCATGCCGGGCGACAACGCCGAACTGGACGTTGAGCTGATCACCCCGATCGCCATGGAAGAGAAGCTGCGCTTCGCTATCCGTGAAGGCGGCCGTACCGTCGGCGCCGGCGTCGTCTCCAAGATCGTGGAATAGTTGAAGGCGAGGGGCCCAAGTTACGTTTCTTGGCCCCTTGACCCCGATACATGCAAGCGAGACTTGATATAATAAAAAATCCTCCGGCTTTGGGCCGGGGGATTTTTTTATTATTCAGACTTTCCCTGAATATGTTATGGGATCAAAGGGCCTGCGGCCCTTTGCCTTCAAATGTCTCAACGATATGCCGCAGGAGGCCGCGCGATGATCCTGATTGGCCAGTATGATTCCCCCTATGTCCGGCGCGTCGGTATTGCCCTGACGCTCTATGGCCATACGTTCGAGCATCGTCCGTGGTCGACCTTTGGCGATGGCGACAAGATCGAACCGTTCAATCCGTTGCGCCGCGTGCCGACCCTGGTGCTCGGGAATGGAGAGATCATTCTTGAAAGCGCCTATGCGCTTGACTGGCTGGACGAGCAGGCGCGGGCTGCCGACGACATCGTCCCGCTGATTGCCGCATCAGGACCGGAACGGCAGAAGGCACTTTACTATATCGCTCTAACGACGGGCTTTTCCGACAAGGCGATTGCGCTGTTTTATGAACATGTACTGCACAAAGAAAAGTCGCCGGTCTGGCTGGAGCGCTGCAACAGGCAAATCAGCGCGGTTCTGGATGTGCTGGAAAAGATTCGTGCCGGTGCCAAAAGCCAGTGGCTGCTGGGTGGAGATATGACGCACGCCGATATCGCCCTGGCGTGCAGCCTGCGCCATGCCCGCGAGGCGCACCCGGCGATCGATTTCAGCCGATGGCCGGCCCTGGCATTCCATAGCGCGCAGTGCGAACGGATGGAGGTCTTCAGGCATATTTCTCAGCCTTTCATCGGGCCGAAAACAGAGGATTAACCCTGCGCTAACCCTGCCGTTTAGGGCGGTATAAACCCTGCCGTGGTAGCTTTCAGGCTCAAAGTCATGTCTGCGAGCCCTCATGTCCCTGAAACATCCGACCCAAGTCAGTTCCCTGAACCGGATCGAGATCATTCATGTCAGGGATCTGACAGAACGCGATGTCAGCCAGTGGACGGCCTGGCGCGATCTGCGCCCGGAGCTGGTCGGGCCCTATTTTGATGTCCGTTATGTCCAGGCGATCGGTGCCGTCGTGCCGGGGGCGCGGGTGGCCAGACTCTATACCGAGGGGCGGATCGGCGGCTATTTCGCTTACCAGGTTCGTGCCGGCGTTTTGCAGCCGCTCGGTGCACCGCTCAGCGACTATCACACCTTGATTGCCGCGCCCGGTTTCACACCGGACCTTAACCTGTTGCTCAAAGCCACCGGCGCGAAGCGTCTTGATTTCCAGGGTTGGGTAGGGCCGATGGAGCCGGCCGCCCATACAGCCGTGCTGAACCGCCGCGCGGCCCTGACGCCGGAAGGCTTCGATGCCTGGTATGAACAGCAGGACCATGAGCATCACAAGTTCTTCAAGAATGTCGGCCGCTGTGAGCGCAATATCGCCAAGGACTTCGGCGGTTTTGATTTCACCTGGGAACGCGTGACGCCGGAGGTGATGGACTGGATCATCAGCCTCAAGCGCGAGCAATATAAAAAGACGGGCCTGCACGATATCTTCGATTGCGGCTGGACGCGCGACCTGCTGGCCAGTCTCGCCAACCTGCCGGATGAGGATTACGGCCTGCGCGCCGGTCTCTTCCGTCATGAGGGCAAGCTGGTAGCCGCCGAGATAAGCCTGGTGGATCGCACCAGTGTTCATCTGTGGTTCCCGGCCTATGACCCGGTCTATTACCGCTATACGGTCGGCATCGTGCTCACCATGGCGATTATTCGGCATCTGTCACCGCTTGGCTATACCAGTTTCGATTTTGGTACGGGCGGCGAGGACTACAAGTCACCAATGACGGTTTCGGGGGGGAATGCCTGGAAGGCAGTCTGCAATATGCGCCGGCACTGGGCAGCCGGATGGTGGACGTGGCCGTGGCGCTGCTGCCGGCCCGCTCTAAGCTGGAGCAGGCGCGCTTATCCTTACGTCGTCGTGTCAATGTCATCCGCTCCACCGAGGTCAGTCTCGGCGGCTGGAGCCGTGCCCTGATGGCGATGGGCCAGCGTGCCGTCATGCGCCTGAAGCCGGCAAAGACCTGACCTGTTAGCGCTATCGGTTTCTGTTTACGCAACGAGCTGTTCGCCTTATGACGAAGAGAAGCAGAACAGGGATCAGGCACATGACGGACACTTCACGGCGTGGTGTTTTCAAGACATTGGTGGGTGGTGCGGCCGCGGCGCCATTAGCCGCCGCGCAGGCGTCAGCGGTCTCCTGTGAGATACAGGCGCCAAAATGGGGCAGGGGGATCGAAGGTCAGCGCAAGGCCGACCTCGGCAACGGCACTTATCTCAATCCGATCATTCCCGGCGACCATCCCGATCCGACCATTTTGAAGGACGGTTCGGACTATTACATGACGTTTTCGTCGTTCTTTTCCTATCCGGGCATCGTCATCTGGCATTCGACGGACCTGGTGAACTGGGCACCGGTCGGGCCGGCCCTGCAAAAGCCGCTTGGGACGATCTGGGCGGTGGACCTGTGCAAGCACGGTGATCGTTACTATGTCTATATTCCCGCCAATCCGGGCGACAAGGGCTGGTCGATCTTCGTGATCTGGGCCGATGACATCAAGGGGCCGTGGAGTGATCCGATCGACCTGAAGATCAGCGGCTGCATTGATCCGGGGCATGTGGTCGGAGAGGATGGCAAGCGCTACCTGTTCGTCAACGGCATCCGAAAAGTTCGCCTGAGCGACGACGGTCTGGCGACCGATGGTGAGGTCGAGCCGGCCTACAGTCCCCGGCATTTTCCCGATGACTGGATCACCGAGAACTTCGCGCCAGAGGGGCCGAAGCAGCTGCGTCATAATGGCTGGTTCTACCTGATCACCGCCGTCGGCGGCACGGCCGGACCAGTGACCGGCCATATGGTCATCGCCGCGCGGTCGAAATCAATTCATGGCCCGTGGCAAGATTGCCCGCACAATCCGTTGGTACGCACCTTGAGCACCGCCGAACCGTGGTGGTCGCGCGGCCATGCCTCGATTGTTGAAGGCCCCGCCGGCGACTGGTGGATGGTCTATCATGGCTACGAGAACGGCTTTCGCACCCTGGGGCGTCAGCCCTTGCTGGAGCCGATCGAGTGGACGAAAGACGGCTGGTTCCGCGCCTTGGGGGGTGATCTGTCGAAACCGATAGCCAAGCCCAGGGGCGGCCCAAAAGATACTAAGCCGGGTCCGGCGGGTTTTGCGCTGTCGGATGATTTTTCACAGAATCGCTTTGGCACGCAGTGGAGTTTCCACGATCCCGCCGCTGACGAAATGTCGCGCATACAATATGAAGATAAGGCTCTGCGCCTGACGGCACGCGGCATAACGCCCGCGGACAGTGCGCCTTTGACCTGTCCGGTTGGGGATCGGTCCTACGAGGCGGAGATCACGCTGGACCTCGACGGCAAGACCGAAGGCGGTCTGCTGCTGTTCTATAATCACAAGGCTTTCGTCGGCATCGGCTTCACGCCGGAAATGATGAAGACGTGGCAATATGCCGAGGAGCAGACCTGGCAGCGGACGTCCATGGCGACCGACAGCGTGCGCATTCGGGTGACCAATGATGAGAACGTCATCACCTGGCATTATTCACACGACGCCGGAAAAACATGGACCCGCCACCCCACGCGCATGGAGATCTCGGGCCTGAACCATAATGTCTTTGGCGGCTTTATCAGCCTGAAGGTCGGCATCTACAGCGTGGGCGAGGGGAGCGTCACCTTGCGCGACTTCTCTTACAGGGGCGATTCAGGCGGATAAATCCGCTTTCGGCGCAAAATAATCCTCGCCGCTTATTTTTCTTCGCTTTGCGCCAATTGCCGCTTGACGAAAGCGAGTCGTTTCGGCATAAGCGCCACTCTGTTAGATCGGCTGTGGCGTCTGAAGGATGCCAAACGCGGTCTGCAAGCATAAACCAACCCGGTCGGCGGCCCTTTCTAAAGGGAATTGACCGGTTTGATCAACGGCCCGCGCGGGTAAAACCGCGAGGGCTTTGTTTTTGCGGATATCGCGTTCGTGCTCACGTTTGTGGGGGCGAGTTGGTCTTTGAAATGGTTCACTGGACGCGTTAAACGCAAACCTTTTGGGAATACGAGCGATATGGATCGTCAAAATATCCGCATCCGCCTGAAGGCCTTCGATCACCGCGTCCTGGATCATTCCACACGCGAGATCGTCAATACGGCCAAGCGCACGGGTGCTACCGTCCGGGGTCCGATCCCCTTGCCCACGCTGATCGAGCGTTTCACCGTCAACCGTTCGCCGCACGTCGACAAGAAGTCGCGCGAGCAGTTCGAAATCCGCACGCACAAGCGCGTGCTTGATATCGTCGATCCGACTCCGCAAACCGTGGACGCGCTCATGAAGCTCGACCTGTCGGCTGGTGTCGACGTCGAGATCAAGATCTAAGGGGCGCCCAGAGATGACCAACCGTACAGGTTTGATCGCTAAAAAACTCGGCATGACCCGCTTCTTCGATGAAGCCGGTGTCCATGTGCCGGTCACCGTTCTGTCGCTCGACGGCTGCCAGGTCGTGGCTCAGCGTACCAAGGACAAGGACGGCTATGTCGCCCTTCAGCTTGGCGCCGGTTCGCGCAAGGCCAAGAACGTTTCCAATCCCGAGCGTGTTCGTTTCGCCAAGGCTCAGGTTGAGCCCAAGGCCATCCTGACCGAGTTCCGCGTGTCGGAAGATGCTCTGATCGAAGTCGGTGCCGAGTTCACCGCCGATCACTTCGCTGTCGGCCAGAAGGTCGATATCCAGGGTACGACCATCGGTAAGGGTTTTGCTGGCGCCATGAAGCGCTGGAACTTCGGCGGTATGCGCGCCACCCACGGTGTGTCGGTATCGCACCGTGCCCACGGTTCGACGGGTAACCGTCAGGATCCGGGTCGTACCTTCCCCGGCAAGAAGATGGCCGGTCACTATGGTGTCGAAACCGTGACCACGCTGAACCTGGAAGTGGCTCGCATCGATGCCGAGCGCGGCCTGGTCTTCATCAAGGGCGCCGTTCCGGGCGCCGAAGGCTCCTACGTCAAGATCCGCGACGCTGTGAAGAAGGCTGCTCCGCAAGGTCTGCCGTTCCCCGGCGCGATTAAGACGGCCAACGCGGCTCCGGCCGCTGCTGAGGAAGCGCCTGCGCAAGAAGGGGCTGAATAATCATGAAACTCGACGTTATCAAGCTTGACGCCTCCAAGGCTGGCTCGGTGGATGTCTCCGATCTCGTGTTCGGGATCGAGGAAATCCGTTCGGACATCCTGTCGCGCGTCGTTAACTGGCAGTTGGCCAAGCGCCGCGCCGGTACGCACAAGGTGCAGACCCGCAACGAGAATTCTCGCACGGGTAAGAAGATGTACAAGCAAAAGGGCTCCGGCGGCGCTCGTCACGGTTCGCGCCGTGCCCCGCAATTCGTCGGCGGTTCGCGCGCCTTCGGTCCGGTTGTTCGCTCCCATGCGTTCGACCTGCCCAAGAAGGTCCGTGCCCTTGGCCTGCGTCACGCCTTGTCGTCCAAGATCAAGTCCGGCTCGCTGATCGTTCTCGATCAGGCTGTGGTCGAATCCCCGAAGACGCAATCGCTCAAGGCTTCCTTCGAGAAGCTGGGCCTGAAGAACGCCCTGTTCATCACCGGTCCGGAAGTCGATGCCAACTTCGCCCTCGCTTCGCGCAACATCCCGAACATCGACGTGCTGCCGTCGGCCGGCCTGAATGTCTACGACATCCTGCGCCGCCATACGCTGGTCCTGACGAAGTCCGCGGTTGAAGCCATCGAAGCCCGCTTCGCTGTGGAGGCCTAAGAGTTATGGCTGCTACCATTCGTAATTTCGACGTTCTTCTGTCGCCGCACATCACCGAAAAGGCCACCCTGCTTTCCGAGCAGAACAAGGTCGTTTTCAAGATCGCGCTCGACGCCTCGAAGGACGAAGTCGCTTCCGCCGTTGAAGCCATCTACAACGTCAAGGTTACCAAGGTGAACACCATTGTCACCAAGGGCAAGACCAAGCGTTTCAAGGGCATCAAGGGCCGTCGCAACGACATCAAAAAAGCCATCGTGACCCTGGCCGAAGGCCAGACGATCGACATCACAACCGGTCTGTAAGGGAAGGGCACAGCAAATGGCTTTGAAGCAATTTAATCCAACTTCGCCCGGCCGTCGCAGCCTGGTTCTGGTCGACAAGTCCGAGCTCTACAAGGGCAAGCCGCAAAAGGCTCTGACCGAAGGTCTGACCAAGTCGGGCGGCCGCGGTGCGCAAGGTCGCGTCGCTGTCCGTTTCCGTGGCGGCGGCGCCAAGCGCCTCTATCGCATCGTCGATTTCAAGCGTCGCAAGTTCGACGTGCCGGCGACGGTCGATCATCTGGAATACGATCCGAACCGCACCGCGTTTATCGCGCTGATCACCTATGCTGACGGCGAAAAGGCCTATATCCTGGCCCCGCAACGCCTGAAGGCTGGTGATACGGTCATCGCGTCCGAAAAGGTCGACGTGAAGCCGGGCAATGCTGCCCCGCTGCGCTCGCTGCCAATCGGCACGATCATCCACAACGTGGAACTGAAGCCCTTGAAGGGCGGCCAACTGGCCCGCTCCGCCGGCGCCTATGCCCAGCTCGTCGGCCGTGATGCCGGCTACGCCCAGATCCGTCTGGGTTCGGGCGAACTGCGCATGGTGCTCGATGGTTGCATGGCCACGGTTGGTGCGGTGTCGAACCGAGGACCACATGAACCAAAGCCTCGGCAAGGCCGGCCGCACCCGCCACATGGGCTTCCGTCCGCACGTTCGCGGCGTGGCCATGAACCCGGTCGACCACCCGCACGGTGGTGGTGAAGGCAAGACCTCCGGTGGCCGTAACCCTGTGACCCCGTGGGGCGTTCCCACCAAGGGCCGCAAGACTCGTACCAACAAGGCGACGGACAAGTACATCATCCGTTCGCGTCACGTTAAGAAGGCTCGCTAATTATGGCACGCTCCGTATGGAAAGGCCCCTTCGTCGACGGCCACCTTCTCAAGAAGGCGGAAGCTGCGGTGAGCAGCGGTCGTAAAGAGGTCATCAAGACCTGGTCGCGTCGTTCGACCATCATGCCGCAATTCGTGGGTATCACGTTCGGCGTTTATAACGGTCAGAAGCACGTTCCCGTGCTCGTGTCGGAAGACATGGTCGGTATGAAGTTCGGCGAGTTCTCGCCCACGCGCAACTTCCCCGGCCACGCCGCCGACAAGAAGGCGAAGAAGAGGTAAGTTATGTCCCAGACAAAGAATCCTCGTCGCGTCAACGCCAATGAAGCCCGCGTAAAGCTGGTGTCGGTCCGTATCAGCCCGCAAAAGCTGAACCTGGTCGCCGCCTCGATCCGCGGCCTCAAGGTGCAGCGCGCGCTCAACGAGCTGGAATTTTCGCGCAAGCGCATCGCCAAGGACGTCCGTAAGGCGCTCTATTCGGCGATCTCGAACGCGGAAAACAACCACAACCTCGACATCGACAACCTGATTGTTGCCGAATCCTACGTCGGCAAGGGCATTGTCATGAAGCGCTTCGCTTCGCGTGCCCGTGGCCGCTCGTCGCGCATCATGAAGCCGTTCTCGGAACTCACCATCGTGGTCCGTGAACTCGGCGCCGAATCTCAAGAGGCTGCATAATGGGTCAGAAAGCTAATCCGATCGGCTTGCGCCTCGGCGTCAACCGCACCTGGGACTCGCGCTGGTTCGCCGCGCGCCAGGAATACGCCAAGCTCCTTCATCAGGACCTGAAGATCCGTAAGGTTCTCAAGGAAAAGCTGAATGCCGCCGGCGTGTCGCGCATCATCATCGAGCGCCCGCACAAGAAGTGCCGCATCACCATCTATGCCGCCCGTCCGGGCGTCGTGATCGGTAAGAAGGGCCAGGATATCGACAAGCTGCGCAAGGACGTTTCCGTCCTGACCGAAGGCGAAGTCTTCCTGAACCTGGTCGAAGTCCGCAAGCCGGAAGTCGATGCGCAACTGGTCGCTGAATCCATCGCCCAGCAGCTCGAACGCCGCGTGGCCTTCCGCCGTGCCATGAAGCGCTCGATCCAGTCGGCCATGCGTCTCGGCGCCAAGGGCATCCGCATGAATCTGTCGGGTCGTCTCGGCGGTGCGGAAATCGCCCGTATGGAATGGTATCGTGAAGGCCGCGTGCCTTTGCATACCCTGCGTGCCGACATCGACATGGGTTTCGCCGAAGCTCTGACCACCTACGGTATCATTGGTATCAAGGTGTGGATCTTCAAGGGTGAAGTGCTTGAGCACGATCCGATGGCGCAAGACAAGCGCTGGGCAGCCGAAGCGGCCGGCCCGTCGTCGAACGAGCGTCCGGAACGTGGTGACCGTAACAACCGTGGCCCGCGCCGCGATCGCAACAATAAGGAGGCGTAACTCCAATGATGCTTCCCAAGCGTACAAAATACCGGAAGGCCTTCAAGGGCCGTATCCACGGTAACGCCAAGGGTGGTTACACACTGAACTTCGGTTCGTATGGTCTGAAGACCGTCGAACCGGAGCGTCTGACCGCTCGCCAGATCGAAGCCGCCCGCCGGGCCATCACGCGTCAAATGAAGCGTCAGGGCCGCGTGTGGATCCGTATCTTCCCCGACCTGCCCGTCACCGGCAAGCCTGCCGAAGTCCGTATGGGTAAGGGCAAGGGCGCTGTCGACCATTGGGCCGCCCGCGTGGCTCCTGGCCGCATCCTGTTTGAAATCGACGGCGTGCCGGACGACATCGCGCGTGAAGCGCTCCGTCTCGGCGCCGCCAAGCTGCCCGTATCCACCCGCGTCGTTACCCGTATCGACGCCGGCGTGGCCATGGCCGCGGAGTAGGACCTATGACCAAGATTGCCGATCTGCGGACCAAGACCGCCGACCAACTGCAGGAGCAGCTCCTGGACCTGAAGAAAGAGCAGTTCAACCTGCGCTTCCAGAAGGCCACGGGCCAGTTCGAAAAGACTCACCGCGTCAGCGAAATCCGCAAGGACATCGCCCGCATCAAGACCCTGCTGACGGCCCAGAAGGCCGGCGGCAAAGTCGCCTAAAGGAAAGAAGACCATGCCCAAGCGCATTCTTGAAGGTCTGGTTGTCTCCGATAAGGGCGACAAGACCGTGGTTGTGAAAGTGGAACGTACGGTTCTGCACCCCGTCCTGAAAAAGACGGTGCGCGTGTCCAAGCGTTATCATGCTCACGACGAAGCTAATGATTTCAAGGCCGGCGAAAAGATTCGTATTATCGAATGTGCGCCCAAGTCGAAGCTGAAAACGTGGGAAGTTCTCCCGCGCGAAGCCAACTAACTAGGAAAGTTTGAACCATGATTCAGATGCAAACTAACCTGGAAGTGGCCGATAATTCCGGCGCACGTCGGGTCATGTGCATCAAGGTGCTGGGCGGCTCGAAGCGCCGCTACGCCTCGGTGGGTGACCTGATCGTCGTCTCGGTGAAGGAAGCCATTCCTCGCGGCCGCGTTAAGAAGGGCGACGTTCTGCGCGCCATCGTCGTTCGCACCTCGAAGGACATCCAGCGCAAGGACGGTTCGGTGATCCGTTTCGACACCAACGCCGCCGTCATCGTCAACAAGTCGAGCGAGCCGATCGGCACGCGTATCTTCGGGCCTGTGCCGCGTGAACTGCGCGCCAAGAACCACATGAAGATCATCTCGCTGGCTCCGGAGGTTATTTAACTATGGCTGCCAAGATCAAGAAGGGCGACAGCGTCGTCGTCCTGACCGGCAAGGACAAGGGCCGCAAGGGCACCGTCGCCAAGGTCGTGACCAAGGATGGCCAGGCCGAGCGCGTTGTCGTCTCGGGCCTGAACATGGTCCAGCGCCACACCCGTCCGTCGCAGGGCAACCCGCAAGGCGGCATCATCAACAAGGAAGCGTCGATCCACGTTTCCAACGTGTCCCACGTCGATTCGAACGGCAAGCCGACCCGCGTCGGTTTCAAGATCGAGGGCGACAAGAAGGTCCGCGTTGCCAAGACGACGGGAGAAGTCATCAATGGCTAATGCTGAAAAGTACGTGCCGCGCGCCAAGAAGGTCTACCTCGAAACCATCCGGGATGCCCTGAAGGCCGAGTTCGGCTACACCAACGAAATGCAGGTCCCCAAGCTCGACAAGATCGTCGTGAACATGGGTATCGGTGAAGCGACCGCCGACTCCAAGAAGGTGAAGAGCGCCATCAAGGATCTGGAAGCGATCACCGGCCAGAAGGCCGCCGAAACGCGCGCCCGCAAGTCCATCGCCGGCTTCAAGCTGCGTGAAGGCATGGTGGTCGGCGCCAAGGTGACCCTGCGCAAGGATCGTATGTACGAATTCCTCGACCGCCTGATCACCATCGCCCTGCCGCGCGTGAAGGACTTCCGTGGTCTGAACGGCAACAGCTTCGACGGTCGTGGCAACTACGCCATGGGCCTGAAGGAACACATCGTGTTCCCGGAGATCAACTATGACCAGATCGATCAGATGTGGGGCATGGATATCGTTGTCTGCACCACGGCGCCGACTGACAAGGAAGCCAAGGCGCTTCTGAAGCACTTCCAATTCCCGTTCACGTCCTGAGGCGGGTAGAGAGATAACATGGCAAAGAAAAGCGCTGTAAATCGTAACGAGATGGTCAAGAAGCTGGTGGCTCAATATGCCGCCAAGCGCGAAGCCCTCAAGGCGACCGCTAATGACGAAAGCCTGCCCCTGGAAGAGCGCTTCGCTGCGCGTCTTGCCCTGGCCAAGCTGCCCCGTAACTCGAACGCGACCCGCATTCGCAACCGCTGCGAAGTCACCGGCCGTCCGCGTGCCTACTATCGCAAGCTCCACATGAGCCGGATCGCGCTCCGCAAGCTGGCCAATGAAGGCCAGATTCCGGGCATGACCAAGGCTAGCTGGTAAGGGAGGACCAAGAATATGTTCGTTAATGATCCTCTGAGCGATATGATCGCCCGCATCAAGAACGCCGCCATGCGCAAGCGTTCCAAGGTGCTCACCCCGGCCTCCAAGCTGCGTGCCCACGTACTCGACGTCCTGAAGGACGAAGGCTACATCCGCGGCTACGAAGTCCTGGAAGTTCCGGGTGAATTCCCGCAGTTCGAAATCGAACTGAAGTATTTCGACGGCGCGCCGGTCATCGCGGAAATCTCCCGCGTGTCCAAGCCGGGCCGTCGTGTCTATTCGTCGATCAAGGACCTGAAGCCGGTAAAGAACGGCCTGGGTATCTCGATCCTGTCGACGCCGAAGGGCGTCATGTCTGACAACAACGCCCGCGAAAATAACGTGGGTGGTGAAGTTCTCTGCCGCGTTTACTAAGGTAAAAGCGGCTGAGGACACTTAAGGCATTAGAAGGTTTTAAAATGTCCCGGATTGGTAAAAAAGCCATCACAGTCCCGGCCGGCGTGACCATCACGCTGAACGGGCAAGACATTTCGGTGAAGGGCCCCAAGGGCGTCCAGAACTGGACTGTTGTTGAAGAAATCGAAGTCAAGCAGGAAGGCGCCAGCCTCTCCGTCGCGCCGCGCGGTGAAACTGCCCGTCACAAGGCGATGTGGGGCCTGTCCCGCACGCTGATCGCCAATATGGTGAAGGGCGTGACCGAAGGCTTCGAGCAAACGCTTGAAATGGTCGGCGTCGGTTACCGCGCTGCCATGCAAGGCCAGAAGCTGGAGCTGTCGCTCGGTTTCTCGCACCCGGTCGTCATCGATCCGCCCGCCGGCATCACCTTTTCGGTGCCGAAGCAGACGGAAGTGAAGATCGCCGGCATCGACAAGCAACTGGTCGGTGAACTGGCTGCCAAGATCCGCAAGATTCGTCCCCCTGAGCCTTATAAGGGCAAGGGCGTCAAATATGCCGGCGAAAAGGTTCGCCGCAAGGAAGGCAAGAAGAAGTAAGTCATGGCTCTGTCTCCTCGTGAACAATTGGCTCGTCGCGCGCAACGTAATCGCACGCGCCTGAAGTCGCTCTCCAACGGCCGCCCGCGTCTGTCGGTCTTCCGTTCGGACAAGAACATCTACGCCCAGGTCATTGATGACCAGAGCGGCGTGACCATCGTGGCTGCGTCGTCGCTGGAAGGCGGCAAGAAGCAGGGCTCGAATGCTGCCGCCGCTTCGGAAGTCGGCAAGCTGGTCGCACAACGCGCAATCGAAAAGGGCGTCAAGGACGTCGTCTTTGATCGCGGTGGCTACATCTATCACGGTCGGGTGAAGGCGCTGGCGGAAGCCGCGCGTGAAGCCGGTCTTAACTTCTAAGGGAATCGTTCATGGCCCGTCCTAGCGAAAACCGCTCCCGCGACCGCAACGAAGAACCTTCGGAATTCGTTGAAAAGCTGGTTGCTATCAACCGCGTCGCCGCCACCGTCAAGGGTGGCCGCCGCTTCTCGTTTGCTGCCCTGATGGTCGTTGGCGACCAAAAGGGTCGCGTCGGCTACGGCCATGGCAAGGCACGCGAAGTGCCGGAAGCCATCCGCAAGGCGACCGAAGAAGCCAAGAAGTCCCTGATCCGCGTTCCCCTGCGCGAATCCCGCACCCTGCACCACGACGGTTACGGCCGTTGGGGCGCCGGCAAGATCCAGATGCGCGCGGCCCCTCCGGGCACCGGCGTCATCGCGGGCGGTCCGATGCGTGCGGTTCTCGAAACCCTGGGCATCTCGGACGTCGTTGCCAAGAGCCTGGGTTCCTCGAACCCCTACAACATGGTGCGCGCCACGTTTGAAGCGCTGAAGGTGCAGTCTTCGCCCCGTCAGATCGCCTCGAAGCGCGGCAAGAAGGTCGGCGATCTTCTGAAGTCGCGTGCCGATGGCGCTTCGTCGCCTGAATCTTTGGAGGGTTAATCCATGGCCAAGGCACCGACCAAGACCGAAGCTAAGACCGTCACGGTCAAGCAAACCGGCTCTCCGATCCGCCGCACCAAGGACCAGCGCGCTACGCTTGCCGGTCTGGGCCTGAACAAGATGGGCCGTGTCTCCGTTCTGGAAGATACCCCCTCGGTTCGCGGCATGATCGCCAAGGTCCACCACATGGTGACCATCGTCGAATAAGACAACAGGCCCGCGAATTCAGGTTCGCGGGCTTGCTTATTTTTGAAGCGTGCTGTAACAGGCGCGCTTCGTGTTTTTTGCCGCCAGGCAGAAGACGCAGAATTTTTAGCCGAGTTGGCCGCCAATTTACGTTTTTGGGACCAGCGCACCTGTCATTGAAAGGCATTACAAATGACCAAGTTGAACGAACTCCACGACAATCCCGGCTCGACCAAGGGCCGTATGCGCGTTGGCCGCGGCCCCGGTTCGGGCAAGGGCAAGACCTCCGGTCGCGGTGTCAAGGGCCAGAAGTCCCGTACCGGCGTCTCGCTGCTGGGCTTCGAAGGCGGCCAGATGCCGCTGTACATGCGTATGCCGAAGCGTGGTTTCAACAATCCCTTCGCCCTCAAGCTGGCCGAAGTCAATCTGTGGCGCCTGCAGGACGCCGTCGACGCCGGCAAGCTGGATGCCAAGGCCGATATCGATGCCGCAGCCCTGATCGCGGCCGGCGTCATCCGTCGTGAACTCGACGGCGTGCGCCTCCTCGGTGAAGGTGAACTGAAGGCCAAGCTCAACCTGAAGGTCTGGTCGGCTTCGGCCGGCGCCATCAAGGCTGTCGAAGCCGCCGGCGGTTCTGTTGCCCAGGCGCGCATCGAAAACGAAGCCAAGCTGGCCGCCCGCCTTGAAAAGATCGCCGCTGCCAAGGCCGCCCGCAGGGGCTAAGCCGCAAGCCGGTATCATGCGCATTTGACGTTTCAATATGCGTACCCCATATGGGTTGGATTGGGTGAGGGCGTGGTCTGCGAATCGCGTATAAACCCAGTCTGCCCTTTGGGGATGATCACAGGGGCGCTGGCGCCCGCGCGAATTTGAGGACCTTATGGCTTCTGCTGCTGAACAACTTGCCGCCAATATGAATTTCGGTGCCTTTTCCAAGGCGACCGATCTTCACAAGCGTCTGCTTTTTACGCTTGGCGCCCTGATCGTTTACCGTCTCGGCACCTATGTGCCGTTGCCGGGCATCAACATGGCCGAATTCACCAGGGCCTTCTCCGGCCAGTCGAATGGCATTTTCGGCATGATGAACATGTTCGCCGGCGGCGCCGTGCAGCGCATGGCCGTGTTCGCGCTGAACTTGATGCCCTACATTTCCGCCTCGATCATCATCCAGTTGATGGGCTCCGTCTATGCGCCGTGGGAAAAGCTGCGCAAGGAAGGCGGGGAGGCTGGCCGTAAGCAACTCAACCAGTACACCCGTTATCTGACGGTGGTCCTGGCCCTGATCCAGTCCTTCGGCATTTCGGCGGCCATGCAGTCCTCCGGCCTGGTTCTGCAGCCGGGTATCTTCTTTATCATTTCCTCTATGGCCACCCTGACCGGCGGTACCCTGTTCCTGATGTGGCTGGGTGAGCAGATCACCTCGCGCGGTATCGGCAACGGCTCGTCGATGATCATCTTCGCGGGTATCGTGGCGGTGCTGCCGTCAACCGTCGGGCGCCTTCTCTCCATGGGCTCGACTGGCGATATCAATCCCGCCATGCTTATCCTCATCATGGCCGTTCTGGTGGCGACCATCGTTTTCAT
Source organism: Asticcacaulis sp. (assembly GCA_024707255.1). Classification (NCBI taxonomy): domain Bacteria; kingdom Pseudomonadati; phylum Pseudomonadota; class Alphaproteobacteria; order Caulobacterales; family Caulobacteraceae; genus Asticcacaulis; species Asticcacaulis sp. The sequence goes on from JANQAC010000002.1 coordinate 381,834, forward strand.
CGTCTTCATGGAACGCTCGCAGCGCCGACTGCTGGTGCAGTATCCCAAGCGCCAGGTAGGCAACCGCATTATGGGTGGTGAGTCGTCCTTTATGCCGCTGAAGGTCAATACGGCCGGTGTCATTCCGCCGATCTTTGCTTCGTCGCTCCTGCTGATGCCGACCTCGATCCTGACATTCGTGGGCCAGAACCCGGACAAGATCCCGAGCTGGCTGCAATGGCTGCCCTCGATCAGCACGCAACTGACACACGGCCACCCGGTCTTCATGATCCTTTACGCGATCATGATCATCTTCTTCACCTTCCTCTATACCTCCCTGGTCTTCAATCCGGACGAGACGGCGGAAAACCTGCGCAAGTATGGCGGTTTCCTGCCTGGCATCCGTCCGGGCAAGCGCACCGCGGAATATCTCGATTTCGTCCTGACCCGTATCACGGTGCTTGGCGCGGCCTACATCACCATCGTCTGTCTGTTGCCGGAACTGCTGATCGCCCAGATGGGCAACAGCTTCTACTTTGGCGGCACCTCGATCCTGATCGTCGTGACCGTGACTATGGATACGGTGGCGCAGATTCAGTCGCACCTGCTGGCCCACCAGTATGACGGCCTGATCAAGAAATCGAAGATGAAGACCGGCAGCAAGGGCGCTGCGACCAGCACCCGTGGAAGGATCGGCCGATGAATATCATCCTGTTTGGACCCCCAGCGGCGGGCAAGGGTACACAGGCAAAGCGTCTGGTCACGACACGGGGCATGGTGCAGCTCTCGACGGGCGACATGCTGCGGGCGGCCATCAAGGCCGAAAGCGAACTGGGCCTTAAGGTCAAGGACATTCTGGCCACTGGCGGCCTGGTCTCGGATGAGATCGTCATCGATCTGATCAAGGAAAATCTCCCGGCGGCGGAAGCGGCCGGTGGCGCCATCTTCGACGGTTTCCCGCGCACCGTAGCGCAAGCGGAAGCGCTCGACGCCATGTTGGGCGAGCGCGGCGCGAAGATCGACAAGGTGGTCCGTCTGAAGGTGGACGAGGCGGCCTTAGTAACGCGTATCGAAAAGCGCTTTGCCGAAGAAGGGCGCTCGGACGACAACCCCGAAGCCTACAAGGTGCGCCTGGCGGCCTATAACGCCCAGACCGCGCCGTTGCTGCCTTACTATGCGGCGCAGGGCAAGCTTTTTGAGGTTGATGGCATGGGCGCGGTGGAGGACGTCGCCGCCCATATCGACAGCGCGCTGGCATAAAGAATCTGTCGGCAGTCCGAAAGGTCGCCGGCGAGGGCGGAAGCCCGAAAATATCGGATGCGAAGCGCCCTTGGGCGCCGATCATCTCAAGAGAGTAAAAAAAGTATGACCAAAGCAGTTTGGACTTGCTTTTTTTAAAACTAAACCATTGACGGAAGCCAAAACCCTTCTATAAGGGCAACTTCCGCGAAATCACGCGTATGGACCACGGCTGAAGGTCAAATCTTAGCCGTGTGGCATACGTGTCATCTTTCGTTTTAAGAAATGCGTCCCGATAGCATGGGGGCGCGTTGCAGGAGATACCTCAAGTGGCCCGTATCGCAGGCGTCAATATACCGACCAACAAGCGCGTCGTCATCGCGCTCCAATATATCCATGGCATCGGCGCGCATAACGCCGAGGAAATCGTCAAGAAGGTCGGCATCGAAGATAGCCGCCGCGTCAACCAGCTTTCGGATGCCGAAGTGCTGCAAATCCGCGAAACCATCGACCGCGATTACACGGTCGAAGGCGACCTGCGCCGTGAAGTCTCGATGAACATCAAGCGCCTGATGGACCTGGCCTGCTATCGCGGCCTGCGTCATCGTAAGGGCCTTCCTGTGCGCGGTCAGCGTACGCACACCAATGCGCGCACGCGCAAAGGCCCGGCGAAGCCTATCGCCGGCAAGAAGAAGTAAGGATAGCTGACCCATGGCTAAAGAACCTTCACGCGTTAAAAAGCGCGAACGCAAGAACATCACCTCGGGTGTGGCTCACGTCAACGCCTCGTTCAACAACACCATGATCACGATCACCGACGCGCAGGGCAATGCTGTGTCGTGGTCGTCGGCCGGTGCCATGGGCTTCAAGGGTTCGCGCAAGTCGACCCCTTACGCCGCCCAGGTCGCTGCCGAAGACGCTGGCAAGAAGGCCATCGAGCACGGTGTCAAGACGCTGGAAGTCAGCGTCGCTGGTCCGGGCTCCGGTCGTGAATCGGCTCTGCGCGCCCTGCAGGCCGTCGGTTTCACCATCACCACCATCCGTGATGTGACCCCGATCCCGCATAACGGCTGTCGTCCGCCGAAGCGTCGTCGCGTTTAATTTTATTTTCCCTATTTTTTCAGTCGCTCTGCCTGATCCGGCAGGGCGACCTTTCCTGTCTTGAGGGACGTAAATGATCGAAAGAAACTGGCAACAGCTTATTCGTCCCGAGAAGCCACAAGTCGAAGCGGGTTCCGACCCTTCGCGCAAGATGCGTCTTGTCGCGGAGCCTTTGGAGCGCGGTTTCGGCGTGACCCTCGGTAACGCGCTGCGTCGCGTACTCCTCTCCTCGCTGCAAGGCGCGGCTGTCACCTCCGTCCAGATCGACGGCGTGGTGCACGAATTTTCCTCCATCGAAGGCGTCCGTGAAGACGTCGTAGACATTATCCTGAACATCAAGCAACTGGCGCTGCGCATGCACGCCGAAGGTCCGAAGCGCATGGTTCTGCGTGCCTCGGGTGCCGGTCCGGTGACGGCCGGCCAGATCGATGTTCCGGCTGATATCGAAGTCCTCAACCCCGACCACGTGATCTGCACGCTGGACGAGGGCGCTTCGGTGCGCATGGAATTCACCATCCAGAACGGCAAGGGTTATGTCCCGGCCGACCGTCTGCGTCCGGAAGACGCGCCGATCGGCCTGATCGCCGTCGACGCCCTCTATTCGCCGGTCAAGAAGGTGGCTTACAAGGTCGAGCCGACCCGTCAGGGCCAGTCGCTCGATTACGACAAGCTGATCCTCGAAGTCGAAACCAATGCCGCTGTCACGCCGGTTGACGCTGTCGCTTTCGCGGCGCGCATTCTGCAGGATCAGCTTCAGATCTTCATCACCTTCGAAGAGCCGAAGGCCCCGGTCGTTGAAGAAGGCAAGCCTGAGCTGCCGTTCAATCCGGCCCTGCTCAAGAAGGTCGACGAACTGGAACTGAGCGTCCGTTCGGCGAACTGCCTGAAGAACGACAACATCGTCTACATCGGCGACCTGATCCTTAAGACGGAATCCGAGATGCTGCGCACGCCGAACTTCGGCCGCAAGTCGCTTAACGAAATCAAGGAAGTCCGGCTTCCATGAACCTTTCGCTGGGCATGGATATCCCGAACTGGCCGCCGGAAAACGTCGAAGACCTGGCCAAGAAGTTCGAAGACCAGATCTAGAATTTCTGATATGCTTTTAGTGAGCCCGGATGAGCGATCATCCGGGCTTCCTATTTATAGGAACTGTTTTTTCGGTTCCGACTTGCCGCGAAAGACCAAAACCTTGTCGTGGCAATTTCCATTCTTCGGGATGGACGTCTGAAACGGGCAGGGGCCGTCGGCCTCTTGACCTTTGTTTTCGGGCTCGTTTTTGGAAGATCGGTCACGCCGCGCGCTGTCCGGTCTTTTGGAGAATTTATCATGCGTCACGGCTCCGGCTATCGCAAACTCGGTCGCACCACCTCGCACCGTATCGCCATGTTCGCCAACATGGCTGCCTCGCTCATCAAGCACGAGCAGATCGTCACCACCCTGCCGAAGGCCAAGGAACTGCGTCCCTTCGTGGAAAAGCTGGTCACACTCGCCAAGTCGGGCACCCTGCACGACCGTCGTATCGCCATTTCGCGCGTGCGTGACGTTGCCCAGGTTGGCAAGCTGTTCGACGTGATCGGCAAGCGCTATGCTGACCGTAACGGCGGCTATATCCGCATCATGAAGGCCGGTTTCCGCCACGGCGACAACGCGCCTATGGCCATCATCGAATTCGTTGATCGTGACGAAGCCGCCAAGGGCCTGGATTCCGGCCCGGTGTTTGAAGTCGCCAGCGACGAAGAATAGGATAAGGTTTAATAGCCAATCCAAAAGCCGCCAGGTCCATCCTGGCGGCTTCTTTAATGTTTTAGTGACATTGGTTAACGAAAGTGTGATCAGATGGTGAGAACCGTTATTTCGCAATTGCGTAATTCTTCGCTAACGTAACAATGCAGACAAGGCCCTGTGTGCCCTGTCTGCATTCCATCGCATTGCCAGGAGGGTTACCATGATTGACGATTTTGCCATCGCCGACCCCGCCGAAGAGACGCTCGACCTGTCCACCGACATGAACCTCAGTCCGTCGGAAGACAGTGAAGACACCCCTGCGGCTGTTTTCTGTGCCCCCATGTTGGACCGTATCCGCACCAGCGACTGATATAACAGGTTTATATTTAAAGAAGCCCCCGGTTCCGGCCGGGGGCTTCTTTTTTGTGTCATGCGCGCTGGCTAGGATGCTGGGTCTGATAAGGAGTGCGTCATGTGGAAATCGGGTTTGCGTATATTGGCCGCTGCGGCCTTTCTAGGGTTGGCGTCATGCAGTCACCTGGAAACACCGCCGCCCGCTACCGCCGTCAGTCAGGCGGAGCCGCAGCTTATCCTGATTTCGATCGATGGCTTCCGTGCCGACTATCTGAAGGAGGGGATCACGCCCAATCTTCAGGCCCTGGCCGATGGTGGCGCTTCGGCGGCCATGCGGCCCTCTTTCCCCAGCCTGACTTTCCCCAATCACTACACACTGGTCACCGGGCTGCGCCCCGATCACCACGGTATTGTCAACAACACCATGCGCGATCCGCAAAAGCCCGGCGTCACCTTCAAGCTCTCGAACAAGGAGGCGGTGGCCGATGAATTCTGGTGGGACGACGCCAAGCCGCTGTGGGTGACCGCGCAGGCGCAAGGGATCAAGGTGGCCACCCTGTTCTGGCCGGGGTCGGAGGCTGTCAATCATGGTGTGCGCCCTGCCTACTGGCTGCCCTATAATGAAGCGATGCCGGACGCTGATCGCGTGAAGCAGGTGCTGGACTGGATCGACCTGCCGGCCGCCGAGCGACCGGGCGCCATCACGCTCTACTATTCACAGGTCGATCACCAGGGGCATGAGTTCGGCCCCGGCAGTCCGGAGGTCGATGCAACCCTGCGTGAGATCGATTCCTCGATAGGGCAACTGGTTGATGGTCTGAAAGCGCGGGGTCTTTTCGGTAAGGTCAACATTATTATTGTAGCCGATCACGGGATGGCGAAGCACAAACCGGAGCGATTTATCCGTCTGGCTGATCTGTTGCCCCCGGACAGCTATGATCTGGTGACCGGTGGCCAGGTGGCGGGATTGTACGCGAAACCGGGCCATGAGGCCGAGGTCGATCAGGCGCTGATCGAAACAAAGCACGACCATATGCAATGCTGGCACAAGGCGAAGATCCCGGCGCGCTTCCATTATGGTCATCATCGGCGGGTGCCGGAAATCACCTGCCTGGCGGCGGTCGGCGGCTTTATTGTCGGCCCCTCAAAGGATAACTGGATGCCGAAGCCGGGAGGGGGGAGTCACGGTTATGATCCGTCAGCGCCGGAAATGCAGGCTTTGTTTATTGCCAATGGCCCGGCCATCCGTCCGGGGGTGAAACTTGCGCCTTTCGATAATGTCGATGTCTATTCGCTGGAAACGAAGCTGCTGGGTATCAGGGGCGAGCGGAACGACGGCAATCTGCGCGCACTGAAGCCGGCCTTATACTGACAGAAACCGGCGACAGGTCTTGTAACTGGCGGAACGCGGTCATTTCGCGTAATGACAAGCCCTAACCAGAAAGACCGAACATGCCGGAAACGCCCCCCGCCAAAAAAGCCGCCGCTGCCTTTATCCTGGTGACGGTCTTCCTCGACATGCTGTCGATCGGCGTGATCATTCCGGTCCTGCCCAACCTGATCAAGAGCTTCCTCGGCGGCTCGGTATCGGAAGCGGGTCTGTGGACCGGCATTTTCGGCGCGGCCTGGGGCCTGGCGCAGTTCTTGTTCACCCCCATACAGGGCGGCCTGTCCGACGCCATCGGTCGGCGACCGGTCGTGCTGGCGTCGAATTTCGGCACGGGTGTCGATTTCCTGTTCATGGCTTTGGCGCCGGGCTTGTGGTGGCTGCTGATCGGCCGCATTATCTCCGGCATGACCTCGGCCAGCATCTCTACGGCCTATGCCTATATGAGCGATGTCACGGCGCCGGAAAAGCGCGCCGGCGTCTATGGCCTGATGGGCGCGGCCTTCGGCGTCGGGTTCGTGGTCGGGCCAAGCCTGGGCGGTGTGCTGGGCGGCGGTTTGCACTGGGGAATAATCCAGTTCAATGGCGATCACCATTATCCTTTCTATTTTGCCGCCTTCCTTAGCCTGTGCAATTTCCTCTATGGCCTGTTCGTGCTGCCGGAATCCCTGCCGCCGGAGAAGCGCAAGCCCTTCAGCTTCCATACGGCCAATCCGCTCGGCGCGATCAGGTTCCTGGCGCGTTCGGCGCAGGTCATGCGCCTGTCGCTGATGTACTTCCTGCTGATGTTCGGCCAGAGCGTCTTCCCGACGACCATGGTGCTCTATGCCGGTTATCGCTTCGGCTGGGGACCGACCGAGGTCGGGCTGATGCTGGCCGTGGTCGGCATCCTGTCGGCTATCGTGCAGGGCGGCTTGACCGGCGTGATCACCAAGCGGATTGGCGAACGCAAGGCCATGTACATTGGCATCGTGGCGTCGTTAATTGCCTATACCGCCTATGGGCTGGCGCCGAACTGGCAGATCTTTGTTGGCTTTATCATCATCGGCTGTTTCGGCGGACTGGCCATGCCCAATATCCAGTCGCTGATGAGCAGCAAGGTCGATCCGAAGGAGCAGGGCACATTGCAGGGCTCGAACATGAGCCTGACCACCATGGGCAATATCGTGGCGCCGCTGATCTTCGGCTATGTTCTGTCCACGGTAACCCGGCCCGGTGTCGCGGTTATCTATAGCGGCGCGGCCTTCCTGGTGGCGGCGGTCTGTACCCTGCTGTGCCTGTGGCTGGCCACCGGCGTCAGGCAGTCCCTGGCCGTGGAAAAAGCTTATGGCGGCGAACCTCAGATTGACGGCTAATTGGCGCTGTCAGCCTTGATACTGCCGCAATGATTTTTACATTCAAGGCTATCCGGATCATTGAAGGAGCCTGAAATGAAACTGCACGAACCGTTTGCCCTCGCCACCGTCATCATGCTGGCGGCTTGCTCGCCGGGCCATAGCCAGGACGGGCAAAAGTATTCCGGCAGTTTTAATGAGGCCCTGACCCAGCCGTCTAAGGTGCCGGACAGCGCCATTGGCATGAAGGCGTCGTTTGCACCCGTGGTCCGCACCGTGGCGCCGGCTGTGGTCAATGTCTATGCCCGCGGCGTAGTGCGCCAGCAGGTCGATCCGTTCTGGCAGATGTTCGGTGCCGTGCCGCGCCAGCAGGTGCAGCAGTCGCTTGGCTCCGGCGTCATCGTGCGCAAGGACGGTATCGTCGTCACCAATAACCACGTCGTCGCCGGCGGCCAGCAGTTCATGGTGGTGCTGAATGATCGCCGCGAATATCCTGCCAAGCTGTTGCTGGCCGACGAACGCACCGATCTGGCCGTGTTGCAGATTGATTCCAAGGAAAGCTTCCCGACGCTCGAAATGGACGATGACCGCAATCTGGAGGTCGGCGACCTGGTTCTGGCCATCGGCAATCCGTTCGGTATCGGCCAGACCGTGACCAATGGCATTATTTCGGCGCTGAACCGTACCGAGGTCGGTCCCGGCGGCGGCTCATACATCCAGACCGACGCCGCCATCAATCCGGGCAATTCCGGCGGCGCCCTGGTGGATATGAATGGCCGCCTGATCGGCATCAATTCGATGATTGTGTCCGGTTCCGGTTCCTCGGCCGGTGTCGGTTTTGCCATTCCGTCAGCCCTGGTGCGCCGCGTGGTCGAAAGCGCGGCCGGTGGCGCCACGCATCTCCAGCGCCCGTGGCTCGGTGCCAAGGGCGATACCGTTACCAGTGATATCGCCAAATCGCTCGGCATGGACCGTCCCGAAGGCGTCCTGGTGTCTGATATCTATGCCGGCGGACCGGCCGATCAGGCGGGCCTGAAAACCGGTGATGTCATCCTCAGCATCGACGGACAGCCGGTCAATGACGCTTCTTCCATGCGCTACCGTATTGATCTTTTGACCGTTGGCCAGATGACCGAGGTGCAGGGGCTGCGCAATGGCAAGCCCTTTACGATCAAGGTGAAAGCGCAGCCGCCTTCGGCGACGCCGGCACGCGATGAACGCGTCATTGCCGGCAATAATCCCTTCGCCGGCGCCAAGGTCGTCAATCTCTCTCCCGCCGTGGCCGAGGAGGTGGGCGCTGATCCCTTCGATGCGCCCAAGGGGGTGATGGTCTATTCCATCGATTCCTCGCGCAGCTATGCGGCGGGAATCGGCCTGCGTCCGGGCGATATCATCAAATCGGTCAATGGCAAAGTGATCAATACCACCGCTGATCTTGATGCCGCCACCAAGGCCGGCGCGCGCCGCTGGCAGATCAGCATCATGCGCAACGGCCAGATGATTACGGCGACGTTTAGTTAAATCAGCCTGCGCGTGATAGCTGAGCAGGTCGCGCCACCTGATCCATGGCAAAGCGGCATATGCGATCCGCAAGAGAGTCCCAGCCCTCGGATTGCAAGCGGAGCACATGGGTTGCTGCAATGAATTCCAGTTGAGTGCTGGCTGACAACGGATAAATCAAAGCTGTCGATCTGTTTCCGTATTCGTCCTGATCGCCTTGAAGGATCAAGGTGGGTACTTTCAGGCGTGCCAGGTGATCGACCCTGTCAGGCTCATGCGCCTTTTTCGGGATGGTGAAAAGGATAGCCCAGGCAGACTATGCCGGCCATCGGCGCATTACCCGCCGACTCGGCGGCGAGACGTGTCATGACCCGTCCGCCGGAAGAGCGTCCTATGACGATCAGATTCTGCGTGGGAATGGAGTTCAGAATGCAACGGAGAAAAGCGATGCGCGGCGCCAAGCCCAGCGGCGGAACGCCATCGGCGAATTGTTCAATCAGATTGCTGTAGGTCAGGTGACGGCCGGGCAAGCGCTGACATAAGGCTGTCTCAATATACTGATCGTCAGGGTAACGATCTCCTGACATGAAAAGAAAAGTTACATGGGATAGCTGCGATCTGACTGACATGACTCATTACCATCTGGCCTTATCCGGTGGTCGGCCTGTTCATAACTGTGAAGTGGTAATATGACCAAGGTCTTAATACAGCCGTATCTTTCGCAACTGCTTTACAGCCTGCGATTCCCTGCCAATAATGCCGCCTTAATTTTTGGGAGGCGTATAATGTTGAAGGTATCTGGTTTGGCCCTGGCCACTGCCTTGATGGCGGGCGGCGCGATGGCGCAGGAGCAAGCCTTGCCAATGCCGGCGCCGGATACGCCTGCCTTGCCTGCGCCGCAGGATGTCGATTATCCCGGCACGATCAAGCTGCATGTCGATGCCACCGATCTCGATCGCCATATCATCACTGTCCATGAGGTTATCCCGGTTTCCGGTGCCGGACCGCTGGTCTTGCTGCAACCGAAATGGCTGCCGGGCACCCATTCCGCCGGCGACAGCGACATCACCAAGCTGGCCGGTCTGCATATCACGGCGGGCGGAAAAGAGCTGAAGTGGCACCGCGATGATGTGGCGACCAATGGCTTCCGTGTCGAGGTGCCAGCGGGCGTCACCGAAGTGGTGGCGGATTTCCAGTTCCTCTCACCCGTGCAAGAGCGCGACGGCCTGATCGTCCACACACGCAATATGATGGACATGCAGTGGGAGAACGAGAGCCTTTATCCCGCAGGCTTCTTCACCCGCCGCATTCCAGTCGAGGTGGCGCTTACCCTGCCTCAGGGCTGGAACTACGGCTCGGCCCTGGAAGAGGCCAGGCGTGAGGGCGATGTCGTCACCTTCAAACCGATCTCCTATGACAATCTGATCGACTCGCCGTTGCTGGCCGGGCGTTATTTCAAGCGCTATGACCTCGATCCGGGTTCTAAAGTACCGGTCTTCCTCGATATCGCTGCCGATGATCCGGCTGATCTGGAGGTGCCGGAACAGGCCCTGACCATCCAGAAGAATGTGGTGCAGGAAGCCTACAAGCTCTTCGGCGGCCAGCACTATGATCACTACGATATCCTGCTGGCCATTACCTCAGAGATGGGTGGAATCGGCCTGGAGCATCATCGCTCGTCGGAAAACGCCGTCGAGCCGGGCTATCTGCGTAATGTGGTCGGCAAGGGCTTTGGCCGCTTCATTCCGCCGCACGAATATACCCATAGCTGGGACGGCAAGTTCCGCCGTCCGGCCGGGCAGTTCACGCCGACCTTTCAGGAGCCGATGCGCGATGAACTGCTCTGGGTCTATGAAGGCGGCACGACCTACTGGGGCGAACTGCTGGAAAGCCGCGCCGGCCTCTACAATTTCGACCAGCGTTTGCAGATGATGGCGGTGACCATGGCGAGCTACGATCTGCTGCCGGCGCGGGAATGGCGCGATTTGCAGGACACCACCTATGATCCGATCATCTCCAACCGCGAGCCGAAGTCCTGGCCTTCCTGGCAGCGCTCCGAGGACTATTATGCCGAGGGCGGGCTGATCTGGCTCGATGCCGATACCCTGATCCGCGAGAAGACCGGGGGCAGGAAGTCGCTCGACGATTTTGCCAAAGCCTTCTTCAATGTCCATAACGGTTCGTACCTGCCGGCGCCCTATACATTCGATGATGTAGTGGCGGGCCTGAATTCTGTTTATCCTTACGATTGGGCGACCTTCCTGAAAACGCGTCTGGAGCGCACAGGTAAAGGGGCGCCGCTCGATGGTCTGACCCGTGGCGGTTACAAGCTGGTCTACGACGATACGCCGTCCGATTACATCAAGAGCAATGAGAGCAAGCGTGGCGCCAATTTCGGCTACAGCCTGGGCCTGACCATCGGCAAGGATGGCAGTATCCGCGATGTGTTGTGGGACGGCCTGGGTTTCAAAAGCGGTCTGACGGCGGGCATGAAAGTCATCGCCGTCAATGATCGTGCTTATGACAGTGATCGCCTGAAGGATCTGGTGATCGCCGCGCACAAGCCAGGCAATACCGACAAGATCAATCTGCTGGTGCAGGATGGGCAGTATTTCAAAACCATCACCTTCGATTACCACGAGGGCCTGCGCTATCCGCATCAGGAGCGCATAGCGGGTACGACCGACTGGCTGAAACCCATCTACGGGGCTGAGGATAAGCCGGCGAAAAAGGGGAAATAACTGGCATGAAAGGTTAATGCGCGTTAACCTCTTGGGGCGGAGAATCGTGTCTCCGCGCCGGAGGCGAGCGTGTATTTCACAGGTGCAGGACAGGTTGAAACGCAGGCCAGCGCCTATTGGCGCCAGCGCGTGCAGGCGATTGAGCCTGTGGCCAGCCAGGCCAGGCGTAATGCCCCTTCCCGATCGCGGACGGAGCGGGAAGGGGGGCATGGACCCGCGCTCTACGTCACGCTTTCACCTTTGGGGGAGGCGCAGCTTGATAATCTGAGGCGGGAACTGGCCGCGCAACGGGCGAATCGTTAATTTTACCTTCCCACGCCGGGAAGGATGTTCTATATTTGTTTCATGTCGAAAGCGCCTATTGCCGATCTGTTCGGCGCCCCCGAACCGTTGCTGAAAAGCGCCCTTCCGCAGGTCGATGAGGCCGCAAAGCCGTTGGCCGATCGTCTGCGCCCCAAAACCCTTGCCGAGGTGGTGGGACAGGATCATGTGCTGGGTAGCGGCGGGGCTATCGCACGCGTGATCGAGCGCGGTTTCCTGCCGAGCCTGATCCTGTGGGGACCGCCGGGCGTCGGCAAGACGACCATTGCGCGCCTGCTGGCCGAGGCCGCAGGCTATGAATTTCAGCAGATATCCGCTGTCTTTTCAGGCGTGGCCGATCTGAAGAAGGCGTTCGAGCAGGCGCAGTTCCGCCATAGCCAAGGCGCGCGCACGGTTCTGTTTGTCGATGAAATCCATCGTTTCAACCGTGCCCAGCAGGACAGCTTCCTGCCATATGTCGAGGCCGGTGTCGTCACCCTGATCGGCGCCACCACCGAAAACCCGTCGTTTGAACTGAATGGCGCGCTTCTGTCGCGCTGCCAGGTGTTTGTATTGAAACGGCTGGATGACGCGGCGCTCGATCAGCTTATGGTTCGCGCCGAAGAACACCTGGGGCACTGCCTGCCGCTGACACCGGAAGCCCGTGATACGCTGAAACTGCTGAGCGATGGCGACGGGCGTTATATCCTGAGCCTGATCGAGTCGCTCGACCATATGGGCTTCGATGCACCGATCGATAGCGAAGGCTTGCTGGCGCATCTGCAAAAGCGCCGGCCGAACCATGACAAGGACCGGGAAGGGCACTACAACCTCATTTCCGCCCTGCATAAGTCGGTACGCGGGTCCGACCCTGACGCTGCGCTCTACTGGCTGGCGCGGATGCTCAATGGTGGCGACGATCCTCTGTTTATCGCCCGCCGCATGATCCGCATGGCGTCGGAAGATATCGGCAATGCCGACCCGATGTCCTTGCTGATGTGCCATGCGGCCCGCGATACCTATGAAGTGCTGGGCTCGCCGGAAGGCGAACTGGCCCTGGCGCAGGCCGTGGTCCATATGGCGTCGGCGCCCAAATCCAACAGCGTTTATACCGCCTTCAAATCGGCGGTGAAGCTGGCCAAGGAAACCGGCCATCTTGATCCGCCGGCGGTCATTCTCAATGCGCCGACCAAGCTGATGAAGGATATCGGCTATGGCGCCGGTTATATCTACGATCCGGACGATCCCGATGGCTTCTCCGGCCAGAACTATTTCCCGGATGGCATGAAGCGCCCGAAATTCTACGATCCCAAGGGCGATGGCCACGAAGGCAAGACAAAACAACGGCTTGAGTATCTCAGCGAATTGAGGCACCAAAAGCAGAAGCGGTAATTTCATACGAGGGGGAATTAATATGGGTTCGTTTTCAATCTGGCACATTCTGATTCTTTTTATTGTTCTGGCCTTTATTCCAGGCATTGTGCTGGCTGTACTGTTATTTGTGATAAGACCGAGCGGTGCCAATCGTTTCGGCGCGCCGGCGCCGGCCAGAAATTTCGGGGAAGCCATTACGGTTTGCCTGAGCAAATTCGTCGATTTCAATGGACGGGGCAGCCGCTCTGAATTCTGGTGGTTCTATCTCGCTAGTTTTTTGTGCAGTCTGCTTGTTTCGATATTCGCGCGCCCAATTATCGGTGGCATGGCTCATATTGTTCCGCTTTTACTCCTGTTGCCGGGTCTGGCCGCTGGCGCGCGCCGCCTGCACGATACGAACCGCAGCGCATTGTGGCTCCTGCTTAATCTGACGGGTATTGGCGGATTGGCCTTGTTGATCGTGTTCGCTCTGCCTCCAGAGGGTGACGAGCGGGTTAAGGCATTCGAATAGGCTTTGACCTGCCTCGTCCATCCCGCTAGGCATTGCCCTTAATGTCCAAGCATTCCCCTCATCATCAAAAAGCGCTTGAAAGTGGTCGCATCCGTCCGCCACAGAAGAGCAAGAGCGATAATCCACGCAAGGCGCCACGCCTGATTCCGGAAGCCGATCAGGCGTGGGTGAAGTCGATAATCGTCTATGAGGACGCCGACATCATGGGCTTCAACAAGCCTTCCGGTCTGTCCTCGCAGGGCGGACGTGGCGGCGGTAATAATCTCGACGACATGATGTGGACCTTCGTCAAGCCAAGCGGCCGGCGACCCATGCTGATCCATCGCCTGGACCGCGACACCTCCGGTATATTGCTGGTGGCCAAGACCCAGCCGGCGACCTCATACCTCGGCAAGGCGATGATCCGCCGCGCCTTCGCCAAGACCTATCTGGCAGTGGTCGGCAATCCGCATAATCTGCCGGACGCGGGTGTCATGAACTTCCCGTTGCGGCGCGAGGAAATCGGCCGCGAAGCCTATAGCCGTGTCTGCGCCGCGGATCATCCGGACGCGCAGAGCGCCGAGACGGCCTTTACCGTGCTGGCGCGCACCGACGAAGCCGCCCTGGTGCGCTGCGAGCCGCATACCGGCCGGATGCACCAGATCCGCGTTCATCTGGCGGAAATGGGATCGCCGATCGCCGGAGATATCCGCTATGGCGGCGCGCTCTCGCTGGGTGGTGTGGCCGTGCCGCGCCTGATGCTGCACGCTTTGCGCCTGACCTTTCCGCATCCCGACGGGCGTGGCGCGTTCACGCTGGAAGCGCCCCTGCCGGATGATATAGTCGCTTTGTGCCGCGAAATAGACCTGGCGTTACCGGAAGGCGCCTGAGCCCTTTTTACTTTTCGGCTGTCCTGTCATGGTATAAGGGCAAACAAAGCGTTGGAGTGGCTGATGAATCCGAAAATCGACTGGAGCGAACTGTTTTTCTCTTCCACTGGCCGGGCCGGGCAGATGCCTTCGATCATCGCGGCGGCTGTGCTGCTGTTGTTTCTCGCCGTCTATGAGTCGGTGGTGACGGGCGCCCTGTCGTTCCTCAACTGGATCGTCTATCCGATTCTGTTCTATTGCGGCGCCTGCGTGGTCTCGAAGCGTCTGCATGATCGTGGCCGTTCCGGCTGGTGGTCGGCGGTCATCCTGCTGGCGGTGGTGATGGTCTGGCCGCGGCCGCAGGGCTTTTTCGATTTCATCGCCGTGGTGGTTCTGGTCTGGGCGGTAATCGACCTGTGCATCATGCCCGGTGAGCGCGGAGATAACCGTTATGGCCGGACCTTATTCAGGCTTTCATCGGGCGAAAGCTGACCGGCATGTATGCCCTGAAACCGGGGACCAAGGAAAATCCTGAAAAACGCTGGGCCTTACCCGATCGCATCTTTTTCGGTTTTGGCGCCTGTCACATCCTCGCAGGCGTTTTTCTCGAAATGCCGCCAGTGTCAGGTTTCTACGCGGAACGGATTGTCCCGCATGACGGCTTCTGGGGCAACCATATCTACGTGACAAATGGCATTATTGCCTGTGACTATCATGGCTATAGCCGTCGTGATCGAATGCTTCATCATTACATGAAGGGCTGGCGCGACCGGTATCCTGGATGGGGCTGCACACTGGAAAAGGTTGATTTCCACCTGCTCGACACTGTGGCGCTTAATCAGCGGAAGATGCTGGGGCCTGACCAGTACCTGCATAACGCCATACCGCGTGCGCGCCGTTTTATTGAGCGGATAAACCATGAAAAAGGGGTCGATAAAGCCTATGCTTCCACCGGCCCAAAGATCGCCTCGAAGCTCGATTTCAGCGCGTAATCCACCTCGTCCATCGTCACTGGCAGGCCGAGATCAAGCAGGCTGGTGACGCCATGCTCTGTGATGCCGCATGGCACGATGCCGTCGAAATGCGAGAGGTCGGGTTCGACATTCAGGCTGATGCCATGGAAGCTAACCCAGCGGCGCAGCTTAATGCCGATGGCGGCGATTTTATCCTCGGTCAGTGGCTCATAGCCCTTATCCTTGCGCTCTACCCAGACACCGACGCGGCCGTCGCGGATATGGCCCTCGACATTGAAACGCCACAGGGTAGCGATTATCCACTGCTCCAGTGCTTCGACAAAGGCGCGCACATCCTTGCGGCGCTGGTTCAAATCCAGCATGACGTAAACGACGCGCTGGCCGGGGCCATGATAGGTGTATTGTCCGCCGCGCCCGGCATCAAAGACCTCGAACCGGTCCGGCGCAATCAGGTCCTCCTTTTTTGCGGAAACCCCGGCGGTATAAAGCGGAGGGTGTTCGACAAGCCAGACCATTTCGCGCGCCTCACCAGCGGCAATGGACGCCACGCGCGCTTCCATGAAAGCCAGCGCCTCCGGATAGGGCACGGGAGAGGGCGCCACGATCCATTCAGGCGGCAGGCCCGTTTTTTTGGCAAACGGCGGATCGATTTCTTCGGGATTTAACGTCTCGGAAAGCATGTCGCTTCAATGTGTCATAAGTTGTTAAGAGGCAAGGCCCTAATATAGGGGCTCCCTCTGGTGCTAAAGTTTGATTTCATCAAAATTTTCGCCCCAGATTATTTTTGTCGCGCAATTTATCCGAAAAGTGGCGTCCACTTTGTCGGATTGCGCTTGGGATGTGTGGGTTTAAGGGGCTATTTTTTCGTGTCAAACCAGGTGGGCGCCGTTCCCGTCGAAATTTCGGTTCTTCTGGGGCGTTCGGTTCTGCCGATGGCGCAACTGCTGCGCATGGGCCGTGGCGCGGTGATTCCGCTTGATGCCCATGAGCATGACGAGGTGTGGATCCTGGCCAATAACCATCCGGTGGCACGCGGCGAAATTCAGATTTTCGAGGAAAAGATCTCGATCGTGGTCACCCGCCAGGCCAATGTCTATGATTATATGGCGATCGGTTCGTAAGCGCCGTAGCTAATAATTTGGGATAGTTGCGATTAAGGGCTTCCCAAAGCGTGAAAGTGTTGCTATCTGCGCCCCTCTCCGGATGGCGTGCGGTCATGGCGGAATTGGTAGACGCGCAGCGTTGAGGTCGCTGTGGGGCAACCCGTGGAAGTTCGAGTCTTCTTGACCGCACCAATCCGGAGATCATTTTTGAGGCATACGCGATAGCGTCTGAATGGGGAGCCTGAGCGATGAGCCAGAAGTCCGAAACCCCTCAAAAAGCCGATATTCCCAATACTGACACGCTGCCGGCCGATCCTGCGAAGGAGACGGTCCGTGACCTTGACGCCGAGTTGATCACGCCGGAGCAGATCGAGGATTTCGCCCTCAAGGACGACTACGCCCTTAATCCGCAATATATTTCGCTGGTCATCGATGCCGCCGATCGCGGTGACGGCCTGCGCCTGCGCGAACTGCTCGACGCCCTGCATTATGCCGATATCGCCGACCTGCTAGGTTTCCTGTCGGAAGATTACCGCGAGGAGGTCATCCCGTGGATTCCATCCGACGCCCTGGCCGACATCCTGCCGGAACTGGACGATGATATCCGTGAGGAAGTCATCGAAAGTATGCATACGGCGGATATCGCCGAAGTGCTGCAGGAACTCGATTCCGACGACGCCGCTGCCGTTTTCGAGGACCTAGAGGAGGACCAGCAGAAGGCCGTCCTGGCCGCCATGCCGGAATCCGAACGCGAGGCCATTGTCACGTCGCTCGCCTATGAGGAAGAAACCGCCGGCCGCCTGATGCAGCGTGAGGTCATGGCCGCGCCCAGTTTCTGGACCGTGGGCCACGCCATAGACCATATGCGCGAGGCCGGGCACGACCTGCCGGAGTTATTCTTCGACATCTATGTCATCGACCCCAGCCATAAGCCGGTAGGGGCCGTGCCGGTGTCGGTGCTGATGCGGACCAAGCGCGATATGGTGCTGTCGGCGCTCATGGACCCGACGACCGAAATTACCGTTGATATGGACCAGGAAGAAGTCGCCTATATTTTCGAGAAATATCACCTGATTTCGGCGCCGGTGGTTGATGCTTCCGGCCGTCTAGTCGGGCAGATCACGGTCGATGACATCGTCAATATCATTCAGGCGGAAAACCGCGAGGATATCCTCGCCCTCGGCGGTGTGTCGGATATCGAAGGCCGCGACACCGGCATCTTCGGCATGGTCAAGTCGCGTCTGCCGTGGCTGCTGGTCAACCTGCTGACGGCCTTCGCCTCGGTTTACGTCATCAACGCCTATCAGGCGGAAATCGTGAAAATGGTCGCGCTGGCGGCGCTGATGCCGGTGGTGGCTTCGATTGGCGGCAATTTCGGCACCCAGGCCCTGACCGTTTCGGTGCGCGCCCTGTCTGCCCGCGAACTGACGGCGGCCAACGCGACGCGGACCCTGTGGCGGGAAATCATATCCGGCTGGCTGGTCGGCGCCTGCGTGGCGTTTGGGCTGGCGGCGGTGGTGCTGATTTTCTGGCATGATATCCGGCTGGCCGGTGTGATCGCCGGCGCCATCCTGATCAATTTCACCATGGCGGCGCTGGCCGGCACCCTGATCCCGATGACGGCGGCGAAATTCGGCGTCGATCCGGCGGGGGCTTCGCCGATCTTTGTGACCCTCGTTACCGATTTCTGCGGCTTTTTCAGTTTCCTTGGTCTGGCTGCCATAATCCTCTTGTAAATCTTAAATGGTCTGTGGTTTGCTAGATTGGAACACAAGGCTCGAAAACTGTCTTGTTTTGGGGCAATCGGGCGGTTGCCGCCTGTGGTGTTCGGCCCTTTGATGTCTAATCTGGGGCCAGGTTCAGGGACTGGGATTACGGATGAGAGCGCGTCAAAAAGTTTCCCGCGCGGGGGTTGAGCTCATCAAGAGTTTTGAAGGGCTGCGCACCAGCGCCGCCCGTTTGCCCGATGGTCGCTGGACCCTGGGTTATGGTCACACTTTTTCTGCCCGCGAGGGGGCCAGGGTTACGCAGGAAGACGCGGACGCCCTGTTGCGCTTCGACTTACTGCCGGTGGTGGACGCCATCAACAATCTGGTACTCGTGCCACTGAACCAGAACCAGTTCGATGCGCTGGTGTCCTTCTGCTTCAATATCGGTGCCGAGAATTTCGCCCAGTCGACCGTGCTCAAGCGCATTAATGAAGGTCGTTACGCCGAGGCGGCGCTGGCTATGGATAGCTGGCGTTCGGCGGAGTTCAACGGCCAGACCTATGTACTGGCGCCGCTGATCCGACGCCGTGCCGCCGAAAAAGATATGTTCCTGACACCGGAAGAGGTCAGCCATCAGGCCGCCACACTCGGTCGGCCGGTTGAAGATTTGCGGCCGCCGGCAGCCACTCCTGAGGCCAGCTATATAAATCCGTATGCCTCGCCGGCCCCGGCCGCAACAGAGCGCCAGGTCATCGATCTGGGCACGCCTGCGCCGTCGGAAACCGTTGTGGAAAGCCTGCCCCAGGGCTTTGCCGGTACGCCGGTGCCGCCGGCTGTGCCTGAACCGAGGACGAGCATAGATATTCAGGCCGCCATCGCCCGTGCCCAGGACGAACAAAGGCGACTGGAAGAGGCGCAGCGGGCAGAGGCCCTGCGCGCGGAAGCCCTGCGTATCGAAGCCGAGCGGGCTGAAGCCCAAAGACTCGAATCCCAGAGACTCGAAACTCAGCGGCTTGAAATGCAGAGAGAGGCCGAGGCCCTGGCGGCGGCCCGTGCCGCTGAAGCGGCGCGGCTGCGCGAAGAGGCGCGCATCCAGGAACAACAACGGCTTGAAGCCGCGCGCATCGAGCAGGCCAGACTTGAACAGGCCAGAGTTGAGCAAGAACGCCTGGAACAGTGGCGCCTGGAGCAGGCCCGTATCGAAGCCGAGCAGGCCGAGGCCGCCCGTCTCGCGTCCATTCGCGCCGAAGCCGTGCGCCAGGAGCAGATAAGGCTCGAACAGGTCCGTCTGGAACAGGCGCGCATCGAAGCGGAACGACTGGAACGCGAGCGCCTGGAAACGGAGCGTGCGGAGGCGGAGCGAGTTGAAAACGAGCGTCAGGAAAATATGCGGCTGGAGCAGGCGCGCATAGAGGCCGAACGTCAGGCCGCCGAACGCGCGCAAGCGGAGCAGGCCAGTCTTGAACAGGCCAGACTTGAACAAGCCAAACTTGAACAAGCCCGCCTTGAGCAGGAAAAGCGTGATCGGGAAGCGGCGGCGCAGTCTGTGCCTCCTGCCGATGACGAAGCGGAAAAGGCGCGCAAGGCCGAAGCCGCTGCCGCCCTGATGCGGCTGTATTCGCCTTATGGCGGCGGCAATCTGGGCCGTCCGCTGGCCGGGCCTTTCCCGAAGCCGGCGCCAGACCCACAATCTGCACCACAATCTGCGTCCCAACCCGCACCAGTGGTAACACCGGCGGCACAGCCCGACGTCGAATTTACCAATCATAGCGTCATTTCGCCCTCGAGCGCTGAATCGGCGCCATTTGAAATTTCGTCACGCGCGGAAGCTGTGTCAGAAACCCCTGAGCCGGAAGCAGCGCCGACGGTAGTGGATTTCAGCCCGATCGGTTCGGCCTCGACCATGCCGCCGCCGGTGATAACCGCGCTGAACCCTTACGCAAAGCCAATCCCGGTTGCCGCCCCCGTGATCGCGGCGGCAACGGAAACCCTGGTCGAAGTACCGCGTCCCGCGCCGGTCGATCTGTCGGCGCCATCCAATGCCCCGATTGCGGCGGAAATGGCGGGCCTGAACTGGCGCGAACAGCTTCAGCGTCCGCTGCCGCAGGATTATCAGGCGCCGCAGGCAACGCCACAAAGGACGGAGCCGGAACAGCCCTTCCTGCGCGCCGGTCCGTCATCGAATTTCCAGACCGCTGCCTATGAGGATGACAACGAATCCTGGATGATGAACGGCGACCGCATCGCCCTGTCCGCCGAAGAGGCCGATGAGCCACATGAGACCCTGTGGCAGATGATCATGAAGACCCTGTGGCTGATCACCATCAGTGGTATTGGCCTGGGGTGCCTTGGCGCCGCAACGGGCGCCTGGTGGCAGGCGACGCACGATCAGACCGTCATCCGCAACGGCATGGTCGATACCTATACCTTTATTTCCATCGGCACCGCCGCGCTTGGCATCCTGTTTGTGTCGATTTCGGTGTGGCTGATCCTGAAACGTCTGGGCGGTTTGAAAGACTGATTTAGCTCAAGCGCCGCATGGCTCCTCGCAAAAGCTCGGGCGGGCGGTCGCCCTTGCCAAATATCGAGAGATATTTGGAGTTTTATTTCCGCCCCAGCTTTTCCGGGGGCTCGACGGCAACCGCCATATAGCTGTCATCCGGCGTGAAGGCCGGGATATTCGGGTGCACGCTCTTGCCCAGCTTGCGCAAGGTCGTCACCGGCGAATCCAGTTGCGCCAGGGTGGCCACGGTGGTCTGGTAGCCGCTCTCCACCGCCTTGTCATAGGCTTTCCAGTCACGGATCTCGACGCCTTCCGGTTCCGGGATAATCAAAAGGTCAGTGGCGGCGCGCGAAAGCGCCAGGTCGGCGGCGGTGATAATGGTGGCCGAGCGCATCATCACCGAAACAATGGGCGGGCCGCGTCGCCAGTCGCCCTTGGCAAACCACGAGCCGAGGTTTTTCGGGATGACCAGCGCCCGCGGGTCCAGACCGCGCGCCCGCGTAACATCTACGCCGATGACCGTGCCCAGGTGCGTATTGCGCATCATGGTGGCGGGGAAGGAGCGCATTACGGCGCCATCGACCAGCACTTCGCCATCCTCCACCACCGGCGGCAGGACGCCCGGCAGGGAAATGGAGGCCCTGAGGGCCCGGCGCAAGGTTCCGGTCTTGTGGACCTTCAGTACGCCCGTGGTCAGGTTGGACGACAGGCAGAAGAAGGGGATGGGCATGTCCTCGATCTGGACATCGCCGAAATGCTTCTCCAGCCGTTTGTCGACCTTGGCCCCGGAGACCATCGAGATAAACGGCATCACGATGTCATCGAGCGGCGAGGAATTGACGAAGGCGTCGCGGATACGCCAGTCGATTTCGGCCTCGTCCCAGCCGAGCGCCAGGCTGGCCGCGAGAATGGCGCCCATGGACGACCCGCAGACGAAATCGACCGGGATATGCGCCTCGCGCAGGGCCTGAATGGCGCCGATTTCCGAAAAGGCGCGCGCCCCTCCGCCGGAAAAGACGACGCCGACGCTATGGCCGGTGACAATGCGCGCCAGGCGGGCGGCATCATTGACATTGTCCGGGTGGGTATGGAACCAGCGCGTCGGCTCGATGACATTCAGCCAGGCTTTTGTGCGGCCAGGGGATATGCGGCCGGATGTCGTTCGGATAGAGCAGGATCAGGTCGGGCGCGCGATGAAGCAGTGATTTTTCCCAGGCGCTGGCCAGGGCGTCTGGCGGCCGTTCGGCATTGGCCAGCAGGAACACATGATCGACCTGACGGGCGCTCAAAAGCCGCCAGTGGCTTTCATGGCATTCGGCGACATGCAGCACATAATCGTTCTCGGCCTCGATCTGGCTGAAGGCTTCGGGCGCGGTGCCGTGGAACGTCTTGTCGATGATGGCCACCGTATAGCCGAGTGCGCGTATCTGCACGGCGATGCGCTCGATCAGCGGGCGGATTGGCTGGTCGCATATGGCATAGAAGGCAAAGACATTGGGCGTGACATTGGGTGTTTCGCGCCGGGCGCGCTCGATCATCTTGCGGGCCAGGGCGAGCGTCAGTTCCGGACGCGATTCCATGGCGGCGAAAAAGGCATCGCGCGGCATGGCCAGAAGGTCGGAATCGCGCAGGGCCATGACCGTGGAGCTGTGTGAGGTGCCGGCGATCAGCGACATTTCACCGACCGGTTCGCCGGGGCGGATAATGCCGATCAGGGAGAGTTCGTCGTGGTCCTCGTCATGGCGGAAGGCACCCAGCCGGCCGGACCGCAGCAGATAGAGGTGGTCGGAATCATCACCGGCGCTGAACAGGCGCGAGCCGCCGGGCAGGGAGATCAGGCTGGCGCTCTGGCCCAGGGCTGTGCCGAACAGGCTTTCCAGCGCCGCTTGCAGGGAGGGGGTGTCCTTGGCCATCCGTAAACGCAAAACCTCATTATCGCCGGTACGCACTTTAACTATAGAAGTGCGCCCGATTTGCTTCTAAATATTTAAGCTTCTTTTTTAACGGTGTTAAGGCCACAGTCCCCTTGAGTGATATTCATCTGGTAAAATTATGCGTCGGCGCCGACAGCCTCGATGACCTGTTGCGCTGGGAAAAATCGCGCGGGGAAATCTCCTACATCCATACGCGCAACCGCCCGACGCGCTGGGAGGAACTGCTGCAGGGCGGTTCGCTCTATTGGGTGATCAAGGGCGTGATCCTGTGCCGGCGCGAGATCGTTTCGTTCGACGAGGAAGCCGATCACTGGCGGATTGGTTTGCGCACGAAGAATATCCTGACCGAGGCCCAACCGCGCCGGGCCTTCCAGGGCTGGCGTTACCTGAAGCCTGAAGATGCGCCGCGCGACATTATCGAGGGCGTAACCGACCTGCCGCCCGATATGATGAGGGCCCTGAAGGAAGCGGGTGTGTGGTAGGTAACAAACAGTGTGTTTACCTTTGCGTGTAAATGTGATATATTGCGCGCAAATGGAGACTTCGCGATGAGTAAGTATGATCCACTGGAAGATTACCTGAAGCAGAGCGGTGATGAAGTTCCGATGGGTTTTTCGGAAATCGAGCACGTGCTTGGGTTTGAGCTGCCGCCCAGTTCGCGTAGACAGCGGGCGTGGTGGAGCAACAATACCAGCAATAACGTCATGACGCGCGCCTGGATCGACGCCGGCTTTGAAACGGCAGAGGTCGATATGGCCGCTGAAAAACTGACCTTCAAACGCACAAAGAAACCCGTCATGAAATCGATTGTAAAAACCGCGCCGAGCCATCCGGACTATGTCAAGGTGCATCCGGCCTGGGGCGCCATGAAGGGGATGCTGACGATCCCGAAAGATCTCGACCTGACACAGCCGGCCGATCCGGATTGGGCTGATTTTCTGGATGAAAAATACGGCCGTCCGCGTGGATAGGCCGCTTCTGCTCGATACCTGCGCCGCCATCTGGTTGATGGAACGGGCCGCCTTCTCCAGGGAAAGCATGGCTGCCATGGTTGCCGCCTATGAGCGCGGCGAAAACCTGTTGGTGTCGCCAATTACGGCGTGGGAAATGGGTTTGCTCGTTTCACGCGGGCGTATCCCATCGGTGACCAGTCCGGGCGCGTGGTTTAAGAGCCTTCTGGCCACTGAGGCCATGGAACTGGCGAAGATGACACCGGAAACCTTAATCGCTTCATCCGGCTTACCCGGAAAATTGCACCGCGATCCGGCCGACCGCATTATTATTGCCACCGCACGCGAACTGGGCATGACCATCGTGACGCGACCGGCTTATACTGGACTACGCCGCGCAGGGGCATGTTTCCGCACTGGCCTGTTAGGCGACCACGGTCTAAACCGCGAGATTATCGATCAAACGCGTCTTGCCGAGCCAGAGGGCGGCGAGCAGTCGGCGGGACGTCGTCTCCGGCGTGATATCGCCCAGCGTATCGGCGTCGCGCAGGGCGATGTAGTCGATCTGGCCGAAACCGGCAGCTTGCAGATCGGTTTTCGCCTGTTCGATATCGGCACCATCACGGATGGCTTCCAGCGCCTGATGCAGTTTCGGGGCGATGGCGCGTTCTTCCGAAGAAAGATAGGCATTGCGCGAGGAGAGGGCGAGGCCATCGGCTTCGCGCACGGTCGGCATTCCGACGATCTCGATGCCCATGTCAAAGTCACGCACCATGGCGCGGACGACGGCCAGTTGCTGGAAGTCCTTTTCACCGAAAACGGCCACGTCCGGGCGGACCTGATTGAAAAGCTTGGACACAACCGTGGCGACGCCGGAGAAGAACTGCGGACGGAAATCGGTTTCAAGGCCCAGCGCCGGGCCGTTCATTTCAATGCGGCTGACGAAGTTTTTCGGATAGAGTACACCGACGGTCGGTAAATAGACCAGGTCACAACCGACGCTTTGCAGGCGGGCGATATCGCCTGCCTCGTCGCGGGGATAGCGGTCGAGGTCTTCGGTCGGGGCGAATTGCAGCGGATTGACGAAGATCGACACCACCACCTTGTCGCACAGGGATTTGGCGTGGCGCACCAGGGCCAGATGGCCGTCATGCAGGGCGCCCATGGTGGGCACAAAGCCGATGGTGGCGCCGCCGGCACGCAAGTCGGCCAGTTCTGCTTTTAAAGCAGGCAGGGTTCGGGCAGTATTGAGTACGATTTTGGGGGGCATTGGGGCGGTATCCGGCATAATCAACTGTCCGTTATTAACCATATTCGCTAACCCTATTTTTGCGGGTCTTGCGCATAATCGGCCTTATGACTGATCTTGACCCCTTTCGTAAAGCTCTCATTTTGTGCGCTGCGGCGATGTGTGCCGCCAGCCTGACGGCGTGCGACAACCAGAATCTCAAAGAATCCCTGGCGAAGATCAAGGAAATTCCGGTCGATGACAGCGGCAAGCCGGCCGGTGCGGATGCGAAAAGCCTGAGCAAGGAAGATGTTCAGCTTGTCGTCAATACAGCCAGGGATCTGACGGTCGGCAAGGGCGGTCTGCTGCATGATGGCGATGGTCCGATCGCCAAACCGAAGTTTAAGATTGCCATAGTCGACCCGCTCAAAATGCCGACTGAGGCGAATGCGCCGCTGGAAACGGGTGATACGGCCTCTCCGTCGGCGCCGCAGCCGGTGACGAAGGTGGTGACCACGCGCGGCAATCGCGTGATTCAGATCGGCTCGTTCGGAACGGCGGAAGCGGCACAGAACGCCTGGCTCGGCCTGCAGGCGCGCTATCCCGGCGTCGAGCAGTATCATCCCGTCTACCAGAAAATCACCACCGCTTCCGGCAAATCCATGGTGCGGTTGAAGGTCGGGCCGGTGGCCAGCGAAGACCAGGCGCATTCGCTGTGCCTGCAACTGGATATCCGCGATAGCTGGTGTAGCAAGGCCAGCTAGACCTTGGCCGCGAATTGTGGTGAATAGCCACGCATGACGGCAAAGGCGAATCTCAACCATATATTGTTCGACTTCGCCACGCGGATGATCCCGGCGGTGTTCGCCACCGTCATGTTCGCCGCTGGCACCCTGTTGCTGCTGTCGATCCTGACCCCCATCGATCCTGCCGTCATGCCGATGGTGCAGAAATGGCTGCCGCTGGGGCTGGTTGAATTCTCGCACATTATCGGCCTGGTCATCGGCGTCATGATGATCTTCCTGGCGCGCGCCCTGTGGGAGCGCATTGAATCCGCCTGGTATCTGGCTATCGGATTGTTCTGCGCGGCGGCGGTGCTCTCGCTGACCCGCGAACTGGCCCTGATCAATGCGGTGCTGCTGACGATCTGCGCCCTGTTACTCATCCCGTGCAAGGGGGCTTTCAACCGGCGCTCGAACCTGCTCAGCTTGTCGATCAACCCCTTGTGGGCTTTCACCAGCCTGTTCACCCTGGGTCTGATCATCTGGGGCGGTTTTTACGTCTATCAGCATGTGCCCTATGCCCACTCCATGTGGATCGACTTTTCCTATCGCGCCAATACCTCGCGCTTTCTGCGCGGCGTCGTCGTCATCATCGTCACCATTACGCTGATCACGCTTTATCGCCTGTTCGGCATCGCCCGCCAGACGCCGCCTGTACCGGACGTGGCGGACATGGAAACGCTGAAACAGGTGGTCTCCGGCGCGTCTAACCCGCAAGCCTGGCTGGCCCTGCTGCGTGACAAGCAAATCCTGTGGAATGACGCCCGCACCGCCTTCATCATGTACGGCGTTTCCGGCAAGCAATGGGTGGTGATGGGCGAGCCGGTCGGCCCCCAGGCGGAAGCGGCGGCGCTGTGCTGGGAACTGAAGGAAATGGCCGCCATGGCCAATGCCCGCCTCAGCTTCTATCAGGTCAGTCCGGCGCTGCTGCCCTGGTGCTGGATCTTGGCCTGTGGCCGTACAAGATCGGCGAGGAGGCCATGGTCGATGTCCGTTGCTTCGATCTGGCCGGCAAAAGGGTTACGGCTTCCGCCAAACCCTTAAGCGCTTCGAGGGACTGAACGCCACCTTTGAGGTCATTGCGCCCGAAGACCTGGAGCCGCATATCCCGCGTCTGAAACAGGTATCCGATGAATGGCTCAAGACCAAGTCGGCAAAGGAAAAGAGCTATTCGCTTGGCTCCTTTAAGGCCGATTACATGCGCCTGACTCCGGTAGCGGTGGTGCGGCTGGAAGGCGAGATCATGGCCTTCGCCAATCTGTGGCCAACCCAGGACAAGACTCTGCTGACGCTGGACCTGATGCGTTACGATCCGGCCTCGCCGCCGAGCATCATGGAATACCTGTTCCTGCAACTGATCGCTTACAGCCGTGAGCAGGGCTATGGCCATTTCTCGCTGGGCATGGCGCCCCTGGCCGGGCTGGAGGCCAAGCCGCTCAGCCGCGCCTGGTACAAGATCGCCTCGGTCATCTATCAATTCGGCGGTGATTTTTATAATTTTGAGGGCCTGCGCGCCTACAAGGAAAAATTCAAACCGGACTGGGAGCCGCGCTATTTCGCCGTGCCCGGTCAGGAAGCCGCCCTGATGCCGGCCCTGCTGGCGGTGGTGGCGCTCGGTTCCAGGAAACCTGGACACGGCAAGCGCGTCAGGTGATATCCAGGGCCTGGGCCAGGCGCAGGCCCGCCTCGGAAAAGCCAAAGCCGGTGGCGATAAATTCCACGCCGGCGTCGCGGGCGGCGTCATAGGCATGGCCGAAACCGGGATCGCAGTCGCGGGCGATATCGAAACGCTGGCAGTCATCGCGCTGGACGCAGAAAACGACAGCGGCGCGGTAACCGCTTTTCACCATTTCGATCAGTTCATAAAGATGCTTGGCGCCGCGTTCCGTCACGCAATCGGGAAATTCCGCCAGACCCGGCTGCCTTGAGAAATGGACATTCTTGATCTCGATATAGGCGTCCGGCAGACAGGCATGGCCGCTGGCATAAAGATCGATGCGCGAATTATGGCCATATTTTTTCTCCGGCTGGATCGTGGTGTAACCGGTCAGTTGCGGGATCAATCCGGCCCGAATGGCCAGGGGGATGACCCGGTTGGGCCACTGGGTATTGACGCCAACCCAGATGCCGTTTTCGGCCCCGTGTTCTTTCAGCGCCTCCAGCCGGTATTGCAGCTTTTTCTTCGGATCATTGAGGTGTGTGACCAGTGCCGGCGTGCCGGCATCCAGCAGGCCCAGCATCTTGCCGGGATTCGGACAGTGTGCTGTAATGGTTTCTTCGGTATCGAGTTCGATATCGGCGAAGAAACGCTTGTATCTGCTGAGAAGCCGCCCTCTTATAAGCCCGCTCATGCCGATAAGCGAATCTGACACCACTGGAGTCCCTTCCCATGACGACCAATCCGACCGCCGCCATCCTGATTATCGGCGACGAGATCCTGTCCGGGCGTACCACTGACAGCAATATCAACACAATCGCCAAATTCCTCGTTTCACTAGGCATCGACCTGAAGGAGGCGCGGGTGGTGCACGACGATGAGGTGCAAATCATTGAGACGGTGAACGCGCTGCGTCATGTTCATGACTACGTTTTCACGACCGGCGGCATTGGCCCGACGCACGATGACATCACTGCTGACTGCCTGGCGAAAGCCTTCGGCGTCGATATCAGCGAACACCCGGCGGCGCTGAAGCTCCTGACGGAACGCTCCATCGCCATGGGCTGGACGCTGAACGAGAACAGCCGCCGTATGGCGCGCATTCCGCATGGCGCGGAACTGATCAAAAATCCGGTTTCGGCCGCCCCTGGCTTCCAGTTGGGCAATGTGTTCGTCATGGCCGGCGTGCCCAAGATCATGGAGGCCATGCTGGAAGACGTGGCGCCGCGTCTGCGCACCGGCGCGCGTGTGCTGTCGCGTACCGTCAAGCTGTCCTATGTCGGCGAAAGCGCGGCGGCCGACGCCCTGCGTGAGATCAACGGGCGCTATCCGGACCTGTCGCTCGGGAGCTACCCTTACGGCCTGTCACTCAATGGCGAATTCGGCACTCAGCTTGTGGTGCGTGGCCGCGATGCCGAACAGGTCGATGCTGCCACGAATGAACTGAAAGCGGCGCTAGTCTCGGTGGTGGAGGCCGGCAAGGCGCGCAATCCGCTGGCCAGTTTTGAAGAAATTACTGCGTAATTCTGAGGAGTTCCTATGAAGTTAGCTGTCACCGGCCTTGCCGCCATTCTCGCTTTCAGCGCCCTGCCGGTTATGGCCAGGCCAAAGCCCGCGCCCGTGGCGGCCCCACCGGTGCCGGTCGAGGTTCAGGCGGCCGCCCTGCGTGATGACGCGCTGAAATCCAATGTCGCCTATGACTTCCTCTCCGAACTGACAACGCGGTTCGGGCCACGCCCGGCCGGCAGCGAGCGCGAGAAACAGGCGGCGGAATGGGCGGCGGGGCACCTCAAAGAATTGGGCTTCCAGAACGTCCACATCGAGACCTTCCCGCTTCATGTCTGGGCGCGTGGCGGGCCGGAAACCATCGCCATCACCGGTGAATTCGCCCAGCCGATGGTCGGGGTGTCGCTCGGCGGCACCACGGCCGGCGAGGTCGATGCGGAAGCTGTGATGTTTGATACGTACCAGGAATTCCTCGATTCCACGGCAGATGTAACCGGCAAAATCGTGGTCATCCTGCAACCTATGGCCAAGGCCAGCAATGGCTCCGGCTATGGCCGCATGTCGGGGACGGTACGCGCCAAGGGACCGATGGAGGCGCAAAAGCGCGGCGCGGTCGGGTTTGTCATGCGTTCCTTAAGCACCGATGGCAATCGCTTCCCCCACGCCGGCGCCTCGGCCTGGTCGGATGGCAAGGGCATCCCGGCCATGGCGATCAGCGCGCCGGACGCCTCCCAGCTTAGCCGCATCGAAGCGCTGCAAAAGGCCGGGAAGGGCGGGCCGGTCCGCATCCATATGAAGACGACCGGCCAGTTCCCCGGGGCTCAAGACGTCGCAGAACGTGGTGGCCGATCTGGTCGGGTCTGAAAAGCCTGAGGAAACCATCGTGGTCGGCGGCCACCTCGATAGCTGGGACCAGGGCACCGGCGCCATTGATGATGGTTCCGGCATCGCCATCACCATGGCGGCCGCCAAGGTGATGATCGATCACAATCTCAAGCCGAAGCGCACCATCCGCGTCGTTTTCTGGGGCTCGGAGGAGGTGTCGCAACCGGCGGGTGATACCACCGAGACCGGCGGCGGCGCTTTCCGCGAGGCGCACAAGGCCGAACTGGCGAACTATGTGGCGCACGCCGAATCCGATTTTGGGGCCGACCGGATCAACAATTTCTCCCTTATGGCGACCGATGACGCTGCCTTTGTCACCCAACTCGGCAACCTGCTTTATCCGCTGGGCATCTACCAGGATACCAAGGCCACGCCGCACGGCGGTGAAGATTCAGGCGCCATGAACGATTTCGTGCCGGCCTTCGATCTCAATCAGGACGGCTATCGCTATTTCGATACCCACCACACGCCGAACGACACGCTGGATCGCGTCGATCCGCAACAACTGAGCCAGAACGTCGCTGCCTGGACCGCCACCCTGTGGCTGATGGCCAATACCGATGTCCGCTTCAAACTGCCGCCGAAGGACGCGAAGTAGGGTTTATTCTCCTCCCCTGCACAGCGGGGGAGGTGGCGCGCTTGTCGCGCCGGAGGGGGCAATCTCCACTTTACGACTCCCTTCGTTTCAGGCAGAAGCATCCCCCTGCCTGCCTGGACATGCGGCCATGGCGAAATTGGTAGACGCAGCAGACTTAAAATCTGCCAGGAGCAATCCTATGCCGGTTCGACCCCGGCTGGCCGCACCACCAGGGGCAAGCCCCCTGGATCCATAAGTTTGACAGCGCAGATGCCGCTGTCAGTGTTTCATCCGAACGTTTTTATTATCGCACCATTGCGCGCCACCAGCGTGGTTTGGGGCTTTACATGCACCCATGTCTCGTTTCGTGTCAGAGGCGTTGATGCCAGGATCACCACGCGGTCGTCCGGCGTCGTTTCCTGAGCGAAATCGACCTCCATGTCCTCGTCGATCAGGCTGGCGGGGCCGAAAGGCGCGCGGCGCTCGACATAGCAGAGTTTGGTCGAGCAACTGGCATAGAGGGCGCGGCCGTCGCTCAGCAGGGCATTGAATACCCCCAGGCCGCGCAGGTCGGCGAACAAGTCCGCTATGGCGCGGGCCAGCACCGGGTCGGACGGGCGCTTCGGATACAGGGTGCGCAACCGATCGAGCAGCCAACAGAAGGCGTGTTCGCTGTCGGTGGTGCCGATCGGCGTATAGAAGGTGAGGGGCCGCTTCTTGATGCCTTTCAACTGGCCGTTATGGGCGAAACTCCAGGCGCAGCCCCACAGTTCGCGGCTGAACGGATGGGTATTTTCCAGCACCACCCGTCCGCGATTGGCCTTGCGCACATGGGCAATGACGATCAGGCTCTTGATCGGATAGGATTTGATGAAGCGCGCCAGTTCCGAATGGGCGCTCGGATTGGGATCATGGATGCTGCGGCAGCCCTTCTGCTCATAGAAGCTGATGCCCCAGCCATCGGTATGCGCCCCCGTAGCGCCGCCGCGCTGCGACAGGGCGGCGAAGCTGAAACGCACATCGGTCGGGACATTGGCGCTCATCGCCAGAAGTTCGCACATGGGGGCTCGTCAGGGAAAAAGCTGAGTGGCGTCAATCTAAAAGCACAGATGCTCAGGCTTCGCCACAGAAGCCTTGATTCCGGCCTGAATAAATGTTCTTATTTTGTTCTTAAAATGAGAGCGCTGAATGTCTGCCTGGCCGAACCTGTCCCTGTTTGAAGACGACCGGGTGCCCGGCCTGAATTACCGGGATGACTATATCACGCCTGAAGAAGAGGCAGACCTGATCCGGGAAGTCGACAAACAGCCGTGGTCGATGGAGCTCCTGCGCCGGCGGCAATGGTATGGCTGGGCGCCGGACGACACGGCTTATGGCGGGCCGGAAGAATACCGGCCGCAGCCCATGCCGGACTGGCTGCGCTGGCTGGCAAAGCGTCTTCACGAGGACGGTATTTTCGCCGGTGTGCCGGAACGGGCCCTGATCAATGAATATCATCCGGGGCAGGGAATCGGCGTCCATAAGGACCGGGATACCGAGCGGATTAAATCCGTGGCCATTATCAGCCTAGGATCACCGATCACGATGGACTTCACGCGGCTGGGCCACGCCCCGCGCACGCAATATCTCTATCCGCGCAGCCTGCTGACCATGCAGGGCGAGGCGCGGGAGAAATGGATGCACGGCATTACCGGGCGCAAGACGGACAGGGTAGGCGGGCTAATATTGCCGCGCCAAAGGCGGCTGTCGGTGACCTTCAGATATGTCAGCCCCTGACCAGGGCCGCGCGTTCTTCCGGCGTGATAAAGCGCCACTGGCCTTCCGGCAGATTGCCGATGCGTAAACTGCCTATGCGGACGCGGTAAAGATCGATCACCCGCAGTTCGCACATGTCGCACATGCGGCGGATCTGGCGGTTGCGGCCTTCTTTCAGGATAAAGGTCAGGGTTTGGTCGCCGGTCTGGACGACCTTGGCGGGCTTCAGTTTGCGACCGTCAAGTTCGAGGCCGTGACGCAGCCATTTCAGCTTTTCCTCGAAGATCGGTCCGCGGACAGTGACACGATATTCCTTTTCCAGGTCGCTTTCCGGCCCGATGATCGCCTTGGCCAGAACGCCGTCTTCGGAGAGGATCAGGAGGCCGCGCGAATCCTTGTCAAGTCGGCCAACCGGCGCCAGCTTGCTGTTTTGATCGGGATAGACATCGGCCGGTCCGAAGACATTGGCGCGGCGGATCATGCGGATAGCCGGCGTTTCACCCGGCTCCGGCTGGCCGGAAACAATGCCGACCGGCTTATGATAGAGAATGGTCATGCGGGCATCGAGCGCTGCCGCACCGCCCTGATCGAGCGTCAAAGTCTGGCCCGGTTCGATCTTGTGGCCGGCGGAGGTGATGGTCACGCCTTCGATTTTAACCAGCCCGTCCGCGATCAGGCTGTCGGCTTCGCGCCGCGAACACACACCGCTCTGGGCCAGCCACTTGTTGACCCGTACCGGCTCATCGCCATCATATGTTTTGCTTATGGACATGCGGCTTCCTACAGCCTGATTGCCGGGCGGGCAAGTCTGGGCTAGGCTCGGCCGGATGACTTATACGCTTTATTCCGACTGGCTGAAAACCGCGCCGCCGCGTGCCGAGATCATGCGTGGGCTGCACACATACTTTGAGCCGATCCGCCTGGATGCCGAAGGGGCGCTGAAGCTGGGCTTGAAAAACAGCCTGCCGGGAGATGCCGTTCTGGCCAAGGGGGTGCTGGTCGGCGGTTATGACGAGGAACGGGCCATCTATTCCGGACCGGTATTTGAAGCGCAAGATGGCGCCGAGCCGCGCACCATCCACCTCGGAATCGATCTGTTTAACGCCGCCGGCACACCTGTTTTCGCGCCGCTGGCGGGCCGCGTCCACAGCTTCCAGGACAATGCCAATCCGAAAGACTATGGCCCGACGATCATTCTCGAACACAAAGTCACGTCAGAACTGATTTTTTACACGCTCTATGGTCACCTGAGCCGCGACAGCCTGGACGGTCTGTTTGCCGGAAAGCCTGTGGCGGCGGGCGAGGAGGTGGCGCGACTGGGTGAGGCGGCGATAAATGGTGACTGGCCGCCACACCTGCATTTCCAGCTTATCCTCGACATGCAGGGCAAGCGAGGCGACTATCCTGGCGTCTTCAAAAAGAGCGAGCGCGAACAATGGAAACAAATCTGTCCCGACCCCGCCCCGTTGCTGGGGATTTGATAAGGCCCCTGCTGGCCGGCCTGTGCTTGCTGATGGCCCTGACCCTGCCGGCCTGCTCAAAAGCGGCATCGCCTCAGCAGATCGCGGCGGGCAAGGCGGTCTTCGCGGCCAATTGCGCGCTGTGCCACGACGCCAGCCCGTCCATGGGCGATTTTCAGGGACCGCCCCTGTTTGGTGTTGTCGGCCGCAAGATCGGCGGTGCGGCGGGCTTTGACTATTCTGACGCCCTGAAAGCGGCGCGCGGCCGCGGCGAGACCTGGGGTGAGAGCAATCTCGATGCCTTCCTGGCCGATCCGCAGCAGGCCATGCCGGGCACGCAGATGCCTGTCAATGTGCCGAACGCCACCGATCGCCGCAACCTGATCGCCTATCTGACAAGTCTGAATGGCAAAACGCCTGCTGCTAAAGCGGTCGTGCCGGCCGATGGTCCCGTAAGCGGTAATGACAATCTCGATTGGCGCAAGGATGCGCCGGGCGTGCTGCACCGGGTAACGGTGGCGGATTTGCCAAAGCCCTTCGCTACCAATTCAGCCGGCAACAGCGCGCAATATGTCGCGCCATCGCCAGCCTTCCTGCCGAAGGCGCCCGCCGGTTTTACCGTGTCGCTGTTCTCGAATGACCTGGACGGGCCGCGTAATATGCGCACCGCGCCAAATGGCGATCTTTATGTGGTCAGAATCCGGCCGGGGCCGTATCAGCGTGTTCCTAAATCAGGGCGGCAGGCTCAGTGCCACGCGCGAAACCTTTGCGGAGGGCCTGAACCAGCCCTTCGGCATCGCCTTCCTGAACGGTTACGTCTATATCGCCAATGTCGGTTCGGTAGTGCGCATTCCAATTGCTGGCGGCAAACCTGAGACGGTGGTGGCCGATCTCTCGACGACCGGCGGCCATTCGACGCGCGATATCGCTTTCTCAGGCGACGGCAAATATATGTATGTCAGTATTGGTTCCGCCAGCAATGTTGCCGAAGGCATCGTCAAGGCGCCGAAGGGCTTCATCGCCGGTCATGCCCTGGGCGAAAGCTGGGGCAGCGAGGCGGGGCGGGCACTGGTCCTGCGTTTCAGGGTCGACGGCAGCGACCGGCATGTCTTCGCCACCGGCATCCGCAATTGTGTCGGCCTGGCTTTCAGGCCGGGCACAGATGATCTCTATTGCACCACCAATGAACGCGACATGCTGGGCGACAATCTCGTGCCGGACTATTTCACGCGCATAGCCGATGGGCAGTTCTTCGGCTGGCCGTGGTACTATCTCGGCGATCATGAAGACCCGCGCCAGGCGGGGATGCGCCCGGACCTGAAAGGCAAGGTCAGCCTGCCCGATACCCTGTTCGTGTCGCATTCGGCGCCGCTGGGCTTTACCTTTTACCAGGCGCCGGCGGGCGCGGACTCCGCTTTCCCGCCGCCATATGACGGTGCGGCCTTTATCGCCCTGCATGGCTCATGGAACCGTGCGGCGCGTACCGGGTCGAAAGTGGTGATTGCCCGTATGAAGGACGGCCGGCCGACCGGCGAATATGAAGACTTCCTGACCGGTTTCATTCTCGATGACCGGCACGTTTCGGGGCGTCCGGTCGGTGTGGCGATCGGGCCGGATGGCGCGCTTTATGTGTCGGACGATGCGGGCAACCGTATCTGGCGCGTGGCGCCTGAATAGAAATTTCCGGCGCATTAGCGGTTCTTAAATGACCTTCGTATAACGTCGGTTCATTCGATTTGCGTAGAAGGTTTACCTGTAATGGCCATGCCGGAAAAAGCTCAGATTATTCAAGTGCCAAACACCCTGCGCGCCAAGGTGGGCGGACGGCTGGGCGCACTGGATGCCCAGGCCGTCGCCAAGGCCGAGGCGGCCCTGGCCGATCTGTCCAACCACTTTGAAGATTGGTTGATGGATGAAATCAGGAAGCTGGAGGAGGTTCAGGCCCGGATCAAGGAAGAAGGGCTGAACATGGTCAATTCCGACCAGCTCTTTTATCGCGCCCATGATCTCAAGGGGCTTGGCACGACCTACGGGTTTCCGCTGATTACCCGCGTGGCCGGTTCGCTGTGCAAGATGCTCGATGAGGAAGAAAAGCGCATAATCGCGCCGTGGAAACTGGTCGAAGCCCACCTCGACGCCATTCGCGCCATTGTGCGTGGTCAGATCAAGACCGTGGACCACCCGACCGGGGTCATGCTTTCCGAGACGCTGGAAGCGCGCGTCAAGGAACATCTCGAAGCGGCTGGCCTGTACACCTGATTTTCCGCTGAATCTGGATAAAAAGAAAGCCCCCGCAGGCAAGACCGGCGGGGGCTTTCTGCATTATGCAGGCTGTCGCTTAGTCCAGCGAAACGACCGTAACGGATTCCGGCGCCAGTTTCAGCACCAGTTTACCGCCCTTCGCCGTGGCGGAAATGGGCTTGGGCACGACCGAGTTGGGCTTGTCGAAGGTGTTGATGCTGTCGATCTTCGGCGCCGTCAGGGTCTGGCCGGAGGCAGATTTCGCCTTCAGGCCCAAGGCATCCAGGTCGACTTCCAGCGGCTGGGTGGGGTCGATATTGGTGATCGAGACATAGACCTTGCCGTCTTTTGCTTTCGCGGCGGCGATATCGGCGCGCGGCAGGGTGACGCCGCCGTGGCTATAGGTGCCGGCGTCATAGGTGACCGGCAGGAAGGTGGCATCCTGCCACGGCACGTACATCTTGAAGACGTGATAGGTCGGGGTCAGCACCATCTTGTCGCCATCGGTCAGGATCATGGCCTGGAGGACATTGATCATCTGGGCGATATTGGCCATGCGGACACGATCGGCGTGGCGCGTGAAGATGTTGATCGTCACAGCCGCCAGGACGGCATCGCGCTGGGAGTTCTGCTGGAAGAGGAAGCCGGGATTGGTGCCAGGCTCATTTTTCAGCCAGGCGCCCCATTCATCGACCACGAGCGCGACCTTCTTCTGTGGGTCGTACTTGTCCATGATGGCGGAGTGCTTGGTGACCAGTTCGTCCATGCGCAGGGCGGTCTTGATGACCTTGGCGTATTCGGTTTCGTCGAAACCCGACGCCGGTTGATATGGCGGCCAGTTTTCAAAGCCGGAATAGAAGTGCAGGGAGAGGCCGTCGATTTCCTTGCCTTGCGTGTCCTTCATGACCGTTTCGGTCCAGTTGTAGTCATCGACATTGGCGCCGGAAGCGATTTTCATCATGCGCTTGTCGCCGACCTGTTCGGGATTGTAGTTCTTGGCATAGGTCGAGAAAGCGCGATACTCGTCGGCATAGTGTTCCGGCGTCATGTTGCCGCCGCAGCCCCAGCTTTCATTACCGATGCCAAGGAAATTGACGGCGTAAGGTGCCGGGTGGCCGTTTTCACGGCGCGCCATGGCCAGGCTCGTTTCCTTTTCCGAGGTCATGTATTCCAGCCACTCGGCGGTTTCGCGCGGGGTGGAGGAGCCGACATTGGCCGAGACGTAGGATTCGGCGCCGATCTGGCTCAGGAAGTCCATATATTCATCGGTGCCGAAAGTATTGGGCTCGATCACGCCACCCCAATTGGAATTGAGCGTGACGGGACGCGGGCCTTTGCCGATACCCTTTTCCCAGTGATATTCGTCGGCGAAGCAGCCGCCGGGCCAGCGCACGTTCGGCACCTTGATCGCCTTCAGGGCAGCGACGACATCATTACGGATGCCGCGGGTATTGGGGATGGTCAGATCCTTGCCGACCCAGATGCCGCCATAGATGCCGGTGCCGAGGTGTTCGGCGAATTGCCCGAAGATCTGGCGGCTGATCGGTGCGCCGGGCTTGGTCGTATCGACCGTAACTTGGGTGACCGGGGTGGCGGCAGACGCCGCGGCGCTCCAGCCGAAAGCCAGCAGGCCGAGCGCGGTTAAGGAAATAGCGTGATGACGCATGAAAAAAACTCCCTGAGGTGTCCGGTATTATGATTGGATTATTTTGTAGGACAATTGAAACGGGCTGACAAGGCGTCTTTTTCGGCTATTTTTCGCGTAAGGATTGGCCGAGCACCTTGACTTCCTCGCGCAAAGCCATGAGGCCATCCAGTTCCATGCCGGAGGCGCACAGCATGGCCTGGGGAATGGCGCGGGCTTTTTCACTCAGACTTTTGCCGTGCGGAGTCAGGTGAACGCGCACGATGCGCTCGTCCTTTGCATCACGTCCGCGCGTGACCAGCCCGGCCTTTTCCATGCGCTTGAGCAGTGGGGTGAGGGTGCCCGAATCGAGGTGCAGGGGGTGGGCGATCTCGTTGACCGAGCGACCGTCCTGGTCCCACAGCAGCAGCATGACGAGATACTGCGGATAGGTCAGTCCCATTGGGTCGAGGTGCGGCTTGTAGGCTTGCGCGAAGGCGTGCGCCGCAGAATAGACGGCGAAGCAGATCTGGTTTTCCAGTTTCAATTCAGGCGGGGAGGTATTGGGCATTTCGGTCTCGGAAAAATTTATCGATATATAGCGCACAATTTAGTTGACAGCAAATTGCGCACAATATAATTGTTCATTATTAAATTTAACCCCAGAGACTAACAAGGAGACTGACCAATGACCGAAGTTGTAACCGTACTCTATACCGCTCACGGCAAGGCCACCGGCGGCCGCGAAGGCACCGCCTCGGCGGGCAACCAGAGCCTTAAGCTTTCCACACCGAAGGAATTGGGTGGCGCTGGTGGTGACGGCACCAATCCGGAAGAACTGTTCGCCATGGGCTACGCCGCCTGCTTCATTGGTGCCTTGAAGGCGGTGGGCGCCGGCCAGAAGATCGCGGTGCCGGCCGATACCCACATCGAATCGAGCGTTGGCATCGGCAAGATCAGCCACGGTTTCGGCATTACGGTCGAACTGAAGATTTCGCTGCCGGGCCTGGCGCCGGATGTGGCCGACAAGTTAATTAACGACGCGCACCAGGTCTGCCCCTATTCCAACGCCACGCGCGGCAATATCGACGTAAAGCTGTCGCGGATCTGAATTGACCTGATCTACAGGATGAAGCCCTCCGGTTTTCCGGAGGGTTTTTGTTATGCGGCCGGTTTCACCAGATGATAGATATCGGCGATGATATGCCAGTCGGCGGCGTTCGGACCGTCCTTGCGCCAGACGCGGATATAGTAGCCCTGAATGGTCGCATTGTGATCGTCGGTCGCAGCGTGCCCCCAAGTGTAACCAAAGTCACCGGCCTTTGAAACGCCCTGGCCTTCAGGCACCCAGGCCAGGCCCTGGGGACGGGCATCGAGGATCGGCAGGCGGGCTTCCAGCGTCTGGGCCGGTGCGCCACTTTCCTGGCTGACAATGCTCGGCGGCACCAGGAAGCCATTATAGGCCGTGGTGGCGGCCTGTACGGTCAGGGCCTTGTTGAGCGTGACATCGGCGGCCGTTATTTCGCCGGCGGCGGTGCCGGGGCTGTCGCTTGTGCCGCGGGGAATGAAGTCCGTATAGGTCGGCTGCTTTGGCGGCAGGGCGTCAACGGGACCACTGCCGGCGCGCGTATCGATCAGCCATTTCCAGGACCCGTCCGTCTGCTTTTGCCAGACCGTGAAGAACCGGCCGCCTTCGGGATTGTCGCCCCAGGTCCAGCCGCCGAGATCATAGGCGAGGTCGCCGGACGATGAAATGCCGAGTCGCGCCGGCCACCATCTGAGTTGCGAAGGCGGCTCGTTTGGAGTGGAGGCCGGGGCAGCGGCAGTTGTGTCATGCGTACGTTCGGGGGCCGGGCCGAAGGTCAGGGCATCCGGGGCCGAGTATTCATGGAAGCCGGCATTGAAGCCGTGCTCAAAGGTAAAGGCATCAAAGGCGCGCTCGGCGGCGATGACCTCTTCGGAAGGCAGGGGTGGCGGCGCGGGCGGCGCCTTTTTGGCCAAGGCCGGACCGGCCAGTAAACCGCTGATCAGAATGCTGATGATAACCCGTTTCATGCAGACCCCCACCTAACCCCGTATAGGTATAATGCGCCGCAATATGAGTTTGGCAATAGGGGGGACGGAAAAGGGAATCAGGCGTGCCCGGTCGTTACAGAAAGGGCCGCGGCCTCGCTCACGGCGCGTTTGTAGTCGTTGTTGAGCGGGTAATATTCCAGCCCCATTGGTCCCTTATAACCGGCGGCCCGGATGGCTTTCAGCAGGTTGATATGGTTGACCTCGCCGGTGCCGGGCTGGTGACGGCCGGGCACATCGCCCAACTGTACGTAGCCGACCTGATCGATAGCGGAAGTGACCTTTTCGATCAGGTCGCCGTCTTCAAGCTGCATATGATAGAAATCCCATTGCAGCTTGACCATCGGCGAATTAACGGCGCGCAGCATGGCCGTGGCCGGGCGCGAACCGTTGAGCAGGTGACCGGGGTGATTGACCGTATTGAACGGCTCGACCAGCGCCATCAGGCCTGCCTGCTCCAGCAGCGGCGCGATCCGCATCAGGCCGGTGGTGTAGCCGCTCAGCATGGCCTCGCGCGACAGGCCGTCGACAATGTGATGCCCGACCAGGGTGATGGCCTTGCAGCCGAGAATGGCCGAGTCGGCGATGGCGTCACGGATCATGGTTATGAGAGCGTCATGATTAGCGGGATCGGAAAAATTGGGTGCGGCGGGCGCGTATTGCGTAAGTGCCAGCCCATTGGCATCAAGCAGGGCGCGGGCCTTCATGGCGTCCATGTCGTCTCGCCGGACCGGCCAGAACTCCACCTGTGTGAAGCCGGCTTTTGCCGCCAGGGCGAAGCGGTCGGCGAACGGCGTATCCGTGAACCAGGTATCGAGATTACAGGCGAATGGCCTGAGCGCCGCCTTGATGTCAGGCGCCGCCGCTGCCGCCGTATTCAGGGCCGGCGTGGCAGCGGCCAGTCCTGCCAGGGCGAAAGCGGCCCGGCGCGTCAGATTGCTCATAAGGTATCTCCCTGTCTGGCAGATACCTTATGACGGTCAGGCGATTTGCGCCAGCCCGCGTTCAAGCGCCGCGATCAGGTCCGGGGCTTCTTCCAGGCCGATCGACAGGCGGATCAGGCCGTCGCTAATGCCAGCCGTGGCCAGGGCTTCCGGCGACATGGCAGCATGGGTCATCGAGGCCGGATGGACGATCAGGCTCTCGATGCCGCCGAGCGATTCCGCCAGCGAAAACAATTCTATATGGTCGAAAAGCTGTTTTACTGCTTCAAGTCCGCCGGCCAGCTCAAAGCTCATCATGGCGCCGAAACCAGATTGCTGTTTTTTCGCCAGATCGTGCTGGGGGTGCGACGGCAGGCCGGGATAGTGGACGGCCTTGACCTTCGGATGGGCATACAGGAATTCCGCGACGGCCTGCGCTGACTGCTGCTGCTGGCGGACGCGGACGAACAGGGTGCGCACGCCGCGGAGGGTCAGGTAGCTGTCGAACGGCGCGGCTGTGGCGCCCACGCAATTGGCCCACCAGCGATAGAGAGTCACGTCTTCCGGCGTGGTGCAGACCAGGGCGCCGCCGATCACATCCGAATGGCCGTTGATATATTTGGTGGTCGAGTGGACGACAAAATCGGCGCCGAACTTGATCGGGTTTTGCAGGGCGGGGGACAGGAAGGTGTTATCGACCGCAACTTTCGCACCGGCTTTATGGCCGAGCGCAATCAGTTTTTCCAGATCGATCAGGCGCATCAGCGGATTGGACGGCGTTTCCAGCAGGAGCAGGGCCGTCGGTTCGGAAAGGGCCGCTTCGATGGCGGCATCATCGCCCTGATCGACATAGACCAGATCGATCAGCCCCTGTTTGGCGCGGGCATTGAGCAGGCGCTGGGTGCCGCCGTAGCAGTCGTGCGGGACGACCACGCGCTTATTACCGGGCAAGTCTTGCCACAGCAGGTCGAGCGCCGCCAGGCCGGAGGCGGTCATGACCGCGCCGACGCCGCCTTCCAGTTCGGCAATCACCTCGGCGATGATGTCGCGGTTCGGATTGCCGGAGCGGCCATAGTCATAGCTGCGCTTCTTGCCGAAGCCTTCGAAGCTGTAATTGGTGGTCAGATAGATCGGCGGCATGACCGCGCCGTGCGCCGGATCAGAGTCGATGCCGATATTGATGACCTTGGTGCCGAGGCCGGCATTTTTCAGATAGTCTTTGGACACGTTAAAGCTCTAGTTTGAAGTCGAGGTGGCGGTGGGTTGAGTAGGGCGAACTGATGCTGCAATTTCCTGTGCCAGCGGGTTACGTTCCTCGCCTTTCATAATCCAGATGTGCAATTCGGAGGGCCAACTATAATCCGTTTGCCATAAGAAACCGCGAATGGTTTGAGTCTGGTCTGACGCAACAACAATACGGCTTCGCTTGCCGATGTCTGGCTTGGCGATCAGTCCTTCATTGTTATTATCAATATTGGCTGCGTTACCAGCATATATGCCGATCAAGGGGGTATTTTTGCAGGTGACGCGTAAAATCGCAAAGTCGAGCTGGGCGTCGCCACCCATCAGATTACACTCTTTCGGCAAGTCAATTGCAAATGCCTCCTTCGCCTCAACGGATTGGCGCATGTCCTTGGCAGGAGGAGGTGAAGAAGGGGGACGGGACTGACAACTGGCCAATAATAGAAATGCGGTCGCCGGAATAAGGTATGGCGCTTTCATAATTCTCCCCCTCGGTCATTTTAGTGAAGTGCGAACGATTTCAGAAACGAGTTTGATTTCCTTCAGGAAAGCATCGTGGCCATAAAGTGAGGGAAAGTCGATAAAGACACTGTCAGACAGCGCCTCGTGCAGAGCCTTCATGTCTTCGTAAGGCACCAGCCGGTCGGTCGGGACGGCGGCCAGGAAGACCTTGGCCTTGATTTTCGACGGGTCGACGCGGTGGCGGTCCAGACTGTCGGACATCGAGATCCAGCGGTTGACGTCGGTGGCGGTATAGGCGTCACCACGGGCGCGCAGATAGCCGCAGACGACATAGTTGCCGCCGGC
The DNA here is from genome assembly GCA_024707255.1 of Asticcacaulis sp. Classification (NCBI taxonomy): domain Bacteria; kingdom Pseudomonadati; phylum Pseudomonadota; class Alphaproteobacteria; order Caulobacterales; family Caulobacteraceae; genus Asticcacaulis; species Asticcacaulis sp. The sequence goes on from JANQAC010000002.1 coordinate 424,163, forward strand.
CGTTTCCGGCGGCGGACCATCGAAGCGTTCAGAAAATTCGGCGTCGGAACGATAGGTCGTCATGGCCAGTTGCCGGGCGAGCGAAATGCCATCCTGCGGCCGACCGGTCTCCTTACCGAATTGCAGCAGGCGGCGTTGCAGGCCTCGGAAGGCGGTGGCCATCGGATGGGCGCGGTGGGCGGCAGAGATGACGCACAGGCGCTCAACCGCATCAGGGTACAGCTCGGCAAAGGCGAGGCCGATCATGGCGCCGTAGGAGGCGCCGATAAAGCTGTAAATTTTCTCAACGCCTAACTGGTCGAGCAGCAGCTTTACCAGCCGCGCCTGATCGTGGGTGGTGATGGTATAGACCTGCGAAGCCGGCAGGCGCGGGGCGAATTCGATGGAGAGGACGCGGAAGCGGTTGAGATCGAGCGCCTCACCAGGCCCGGCCACGCCTTCCCACCAACCGGGCGCCGTGTCGGTCGTGTCTTCCTTGGCGAACAGCACGCGCCCGGCGGAAATGCCGCCCGCCGCCACGACCACCGGAGCTTCCTTCGGGCCATAGAGCCGCGCCACTACGTCTGCCTGTTCCAGCTTCATGCCGCTTTGCAGGCGGAAATCGGCGGGAATGGGAGCGATGATATCGGTGCCGATCAGGTCGGGCGCGCTGAAGGTGTGGGCGTTCATGGTGTGTCCGGTCGCTGCAAAACCTCACCGGACCAGACGGGAAAAGACGCCGCGCGGGCGTTGGACTTCCGTCTCATCTGTCAGGGAAATGCGCCCTGTAGGAGTTGGCACCATACCAGATATCTGGCGGTTGCCCCAGCGTCGTTGGGCCTTTCCCTCGGCTGGTCTCGATGAGTAAGCGCCTATATGCGCAAATGCTGCTGTTGCGTCAAGAGGGCTTCATCGGGCGGAATATATTCCGGAGGCAAAAGCTCAGGGTTGCACATGTCGAACGCCTAACATAATGTGTGCGGTATGATAGACCTCAGCAAATTGCAGCGTTTCGGTTTTCCCGCCACAACTTTTCTACTGCCGGAACTTGAAAAGCAGAATATCGAGTGTGGAACGCTCTATCTGAGCGAGACGGCTAAAAAAAAGCCACCAAGAATTACGCATTCAGATAATGCGGCAAAAAATACAATTATCGTATGTTGTCCGCTGGACGCTCCGATTATGCTTCAAGGCTCTGATAATCTCGTTGTTATCATTGGCGCGTCTAGTAAGCAGGCGAGAATGGGGCTGAACTTCTGGGGCGACAATGCTATCTTCGCTATAGGTCAGGGCACGACTGTTGGCGGCCTGGAGGCTGAATTTCGTAACGATGACGCCTTGATTATCGGTGCAGATTGCATGATTTCCAAAGGTGTAACTTTTCGCCCCAACGACATGCACCCGGTTTTTGATGAAACTGACCGACAGATTAATAAGTCGGCGCCCATTGTTGTCCGGGACCACGTGTGGATTGGCCAGTCTGTCATGGTGCTAAAGGGAAAGACAATTGAAGCGGGAGCCGTGATAGGGGCCGGTTCTGTCATAACGAAGGATGTTCCGCAAGCGTGCGCGGTTGGGGGAAATCCTGCTAAAATCGTACGAGAGCGCATATACTGGACCCGCGACAGAATACCCACATATAGTGAGCGTCAGGAAGCCAAGAGTTATATTCAGCCAGTTATTGGCGTTGCTGCAACCGGCCGATAATATCTTAGCCCTTTCCGCATTTAATGGGGCTCCGCCGGGCAGACGATGAGTGCTCCCGCTGCCAATCGGCACCAGCAAAACATGGCAAACTGAGTTTAGTTCGGATTCCAAATCCTGATAGCAAGCTTCCGTCGTATGGTAATAGGTTTTTGTGAGCAGAGTCTCACCAAGACATTTTGGTGCCATTTATCTTCTATGCCGCGGGCTTAGCCGGCCTGAATCGGCGCCATTCGGAGAGGACGATCCCGCCGCAGACAAGCGCCAGCGCCACGATATGGAAGCCATGCAGCGGTTCGCGCAGGATCAGCACGGCGAGAAAGACGCCGAAGATCGGCAGCAGGTTGATGAAGAGGCCGGCGCGGTTGGGGCCGATCAGTTCGATGCCGGCGATATAGGTGGCCGAGGCCAGCAGGGCAACGAACAGCGCAGCATAGGCCACCACGCCCCAGCCGGTAGCGTCCGGCGCGCCGAACGGGTGGGTAAGCGCGCGCCAGATGATGAAGGGCACGCAGGTCAGCGCGCCGCTGATGCACGGAATAGCCAGCAAGCTTTGCCAGTGGATCATCGGCTTCCATTTCAGGCTGATCGTATAGCCGCCATAGACGAGAATGGCGCCCAGCATCATCACGTCGCCGATATTGAGCTTCAGGTGCAGAAGCTGGTGGATATCGCCGTGGCTGGCGGTGATCAGGACGCCGGTGAAGGTCATGACGAAACCGGTGAGTTGCGCCGCCGTCGCCTTGATGCGGAAAATCAGGAAGTTGCCGAGGAAGATGATCAGCGGAATGCCGGCCTGTTCGATCATGACATTGACAGCCGCCGTTTGGGTGAGGGCGGAGTAGAGCAGGATATTGAACAGGGCGAAACCGCTGGCGCCATAGCCGAACAAAAGCGGCCAGTGGCGTTTGATCACCGGCCAGTCGGCTTTCAGATGTTTGACGGACAGGACCGTGATGACGAGGGCGGCGATCGACCAGCGCAGGGTGGTCAGCAGGATCGGATCGACATGGCCGGCGGCGATCTTGCCCGCCACGCTGTTACCGGCCCAGATCAGGCTGGTCAGGATGAGAAGGCCATAGGCCCGGAAAAGAACGGCGTAGCTGTGCATGAGGCTGCTTTGCCGTATTGCTGTCCGTTGTTCAAGCCCGGTTACGGTTGCGCACGAAACCAACGCCAAGAATCTTAACGCCAAACACGTTTTTTCTTGGCTCCGGCGCCAAAGTCTTATAGCGACCGTGCAAATTGGTCTGAAACGGGTGAATTATGTCTGTCCTGGTCGTTAAGTTCGGTGGGTCTGTGCTGACGAGCGAAAGCGCGCTGCAACGCGCGGTCTCCGAGATTTACCGCTATGTCCGTGACGCCCACAAGGTGATCGCCGTGGTTTCGGCCTTCAAGGGGCAGACCGACCAGCTTCTGCGCCTGGCCGGCAGCTATACGCAAGCCTCCGTATCCTCGGCCACGCCGCATCTGGTAGCGACCGGCGAAATGCGTGCGGCCAGCTTGCTCGCCATGGCCTGCGAACGCTCGGGCATCGTAACGCAATTCCGTTCGGCCAACGAGATCGGCCTGGTCGCCGAGGGCGAGCACCTGAACGCCAATCCCGTTTCGATCAAGGCCGAGGTGCTGACCGGCGATCTCGAAAAAGTCGACCTGGTGGTCGTGCCGGGCTATGTGGCGGAAAACGCTGCCGGTGAGCCGGTGCTGCTGGGCCGCGGTGGTTCGGACCTGACGGCTGTTTTCATAGCCAAGGCGCTGGGCGTGACCGCTCGCCTGATCAAGGATGTCGATGCCGTCTATGACGCCGACCCGGCCAATGTTGGCGATTCCGCCAAACCCTACGAGTCGTTGAACTGGGACGAGGCGCTGAAAATCGCCTTCCCCGTAGTGCAGGGCAAGGCCATGCGTTTCGCCGCCGATAATGGCCTGACAGTTCAGGTGGCCGGCCTGGCGCGCGGCTATGAAACCACGCTCGGCACCGAAACGGTCTACCGCAAGGCCCAGACCCTGAAGCGCCCGATCCGCATCGCCGTGATGGGCGCCGGCGGGGTCGGTTCCAAGTTCCTCGAACGCTGCCTGGAATGGCCAGAGATGATCGAGGTCGATCGCATCCTGGTGCGCGATGCCTCGAAGCGCCGCGATCATCCGCTGGCGGCGAAATTCACATCGGATGCCCGGTCGTTCGTACGCAATGATGTCGATGTGTTCGTCGATATCGGCACGGGCGTGTCGCCCTCGGCCGAACTGCTGGAAGGCTTCCTCAAGGCCGGTGTTTCGGTCACCAGCGCCAACAAGCAGGCTGTGGCCGCCTCAGCCGACAAGCTGCGCGCCGCCGCAAAGGCTTCCGGCGCCATGCTGACCTATTCGGCTTCGGTAGGTGGCGGGGCCCCGATCATCGAAGCGCTGAAACGTGCCGTGGCCGCCGGCCACAAGATCAAGTCGCTGGCCGGTGTGCTCAACGGCACCTCCAACTTCGTCATCGATCAGGTGGAATCGGGCAAGACCTTCGACGCCGCCATGGATGAAGCCCGTCGCTTAGGTTTCGCCGAGCCGGACTCGACCGCCGATCTCGACGGCACCGATGTCGGCGCCAAGCTGAAACTGCTGCGCGAAATCGCCTTCCCTGGCCAGACGCCGAAACATATCGAGGTCGGCCAGATCACCGAGGAGTCGCTGGTCATTCCGAAGGGCAAGGGCCTGCGCTATGTGGCGCGCGCCTATCCGACGGCGAACGGCCTGGAAGGTTCGATGAAGCTGGAAGTGCTGGATGCCAATCATTATCTCGTCGGCGCGCGTGGCGAGCAAAACCGCGCCATAATCGAATTGGATAATGGTGAGACCTGGTACGTCACCGGCAAGGGCGCCGGCGCCTGGCCGACCTCGGAATCGCTGCTGGCCGATACCCTGCAAATCGCCCGCGAGATGCCCCTCAAGTGACGCCGGCTGCCTTCAACGCCTTCTGCGCCAGTTTGCCCCAATCCACCCATGTGGTGCAGTGGGGCGGGGCCGATGTCTGGAAGGTAGGGGGAAAGGTCTACGCGATTGCGGGTTGGTTGGATGATATCGGGCTTTCGGTCAGTTTCAAGGTGACGCCGATCGGTTATGAAATCCTCAGCGACGCCGATGGCTGCAGGCCGGCGCCCTATTTGGCCTCACGCGGCATGAAGTGGATTCAGGCCAGGGGCATCCCCGATGATGACCTGATGGATCATGTGCGCGGGTCATATGATATTATTGTCGCCGCCCTGCCGAAGAAAACGAGACGCGAACTGGGACTTTCATGAACTATAGACACGGCTTTCACGCCGGGAATTTTGCCGATCTCGCCAAGCACGCCGCCGTGCTGACCCTGTTGCGCCTGCTGCGGAACAATGAAAAGCCGCTGCTGGTGGTCGATACGCACGCCGGCGCCGGCTATTACGACCTGTCCAATCCTGACTTTTCCCGCTCGAAAGAGGCCGAAGCCGGCATCAAGTACCTGATGGGGCGCGACGTGCCGGAAAGCCTGAAACCGCTGGCCGATTATGTCCGGGCCAAGAACGCCAAGGCGGGGTTCAAGGGACAGATCGGCATCTATCCGGGGTCGCCGGTGCTGATCCTCGATCACCAGCGCGCCGGTGACCAGTATGTCGGCTGCGAACTGCGTGACGATGATGTGCGCCTGCTGGCCGAACGCATCGAGCCACGCGGTCAGGCGATCAAGGCTGATGGCTACAAGGTGGCCCGGCAAACCACCGAGGGCGATGAGGATTTGCTATACCTGATCGATCCGCCGTTTGAAAAACCGGATGACTATAAGCAGATTACCGAGACGGTGCGTGATGTGCTGACGCTCAGGGGCAATGCGCGCTTCCTGATCTGGCTGCCGCTCAAGGACCTGGAAACCTTCGATTCCTGGCTGCGTCATATGGAACGTGAAATCGGCGAAATCGCCCAGATGGTGGTGGCCGAACTTCGTCTGCGGCCACTGTGGAATCCGATGAAAATGAACGGCTGCGCCCTGGTGACGGTCAATGCGCCGGATGATTTCGCCCCCCTGCTGACCGCCATCTGTGAGGATGTGGTGGCGACTTTCGGCGAAACAGGCGGACAGGCGCGCATAAGGATATTGTGATCGCTCGCCATATTGGCGATTAATACCCGCCATGCTATGTTGCGCCGCAATATTCCCATAACCCAGAGGCCGAGATGTTAAGCATGACCGATTACCCGACGCCGAAATTTCCCGCCACTCCGGAAGAGGTCAAGGCGGCCTCCGAAAAAGTGGTGAACTTCTGGGTCGGTGCCCTGTCGCCGATGTGGGTGCCCTTCTGGGCGGCCTCGAGCTTTGGCCTGGGCGCCTGGGCTATGACGCAGAGCCTCACCAAGAGCGAAGGCATGTTGAAGGACATGCCGCAAATGACCGATCTTGCCGGCAAATGGCCGGGCTTCGGCGTCTGGGGGGCGTCTTCGGCCGCTGCGGAACCTGCGGTCAAGACTTCGGTCGATGCGGCGGCGGATATGGCGAAAACCACTGTCAAGGCCGCTGTGGAAACCGTTGAAAAGGTGGCGGATACGGTCACTGAGATCGCCCCTGAGCCCGAAGTCGTCTTTGATCCGGTGATCGAAGCCCCGGTGGCGGTTAGCGATGCGGTGGTGGAAGCGCCAGCCGTTCTTAAAGCGGCCGCCAAGGTCGAACCCAAGCCGATCGCCAAGGCCGTCTCGGCAGTCAAAAAGCCCACGAAAAAGGTTTAAGCGCGCGCCGGCCGGATATCGACCACGATCGGCCGATGGTCCGATCCGTTATCCGGCCCCACCTTGCGGCGTGACAGGCTGAAATTCCTGCCGGCGAAGGCGTTGTCGATGCCGATGCGCAATATGCCCGGCAATACAGAAGGCCATGTGCCAATCGGCGCCGCCATCGGCTTGAAGCCCATGTCGTGCGCGAAATCCTGCAACAGATAGGCGCTTAAATCAGAGTTGAAGTCCCCGACCATAACGGTGTTCGGGCGCTGATCCGGCGATATGTCCGCCCCCAGTCGCGTCATTTGCGACGACTGGCAGTCATGGGTCTCGATCTTCGGCTGGCAAAGATGCACGACGGCCAGGTGCATCAGGCCCTGGGGCGTGCGGATGTCTAGCATGTCGAAACTGTATTCCGTGTCGCCGCGATGGCTCGACAGGATCGGGTAACGGGAATAGACGACCGTATCGTGGTATTTGTAATGGTACGGATAGCGGCTGTCGACCATCGGCGTGTATTTGGGATCGGTCAGGTTTTCAACCGTGGCGATGATATCCGGTTTCTCCACATCCACCCAGTCCAGCAGGCGCTCCGGTGTCTTGTTGTGGATATACAGGTTGGCGAACATCAGCCGCACAGCCGGCACCGTGTCCTGCGCCGGAGCTTGCGTCACGAAGGCCTGCGGCGCCAGGGCCAACAGCCAGACGCCACTGGCGACCGCGCCCAATCGCCAGGCGGCTTTCTCGCGGACCAGCCAGAAGGCGAAGGTCAGGCCCACTGTCAGAGACAGAAATGGCAGGGTGAAGATATCGAGGAGATAGAGCAGGGGGTAATGAAAGGTCTTGAGGCAGATCAGTCCGCCTGCCAGCGACAGGGCGGATGCGCCGATACATAGACTTGACCAGCTTGTTCTGAGGACAGTGATCACGCGCATCTGAGTCCAATCAGTATTGACAAAAGCGGTGTCCGCCCCGCTACTGGTTAATAATGCCAGTCTGTAGCGTCTATATGTGTCGATCCATCGGGGGGCAAGGGCCAGAGCCTTTTCCCAATTAAATAATCTGGAAAAGGCTCCGGCCTTTTTCGTTTATACGCACTTTTTAATCCAAAAAGTGCGGACACTTTTGGGAAAGTGCTCATGTTCGCAAAAACACATGACGAGGTACGGCGCATCTATGACTCGGTCGATACGGTAAAGCGCCTGTCTGATCGCATCATCGGCATCGGGCCTATCAATATCATCGGCCTGGATGGCATACTGGCCTGGTTTCCCGGCGTAGCGCCCGTCTATTCGGTTCTGGCGGGAGGGTTTATCCTCCTTCAGGGGCTGCGCGCGCTGCGATCCGGTAACACTGGTCGCCGCCTTTATCGTTCTGGCCATGGATAGCGGCATCAGTGTGTTTGACGGCATTATTCCGGTAATCCCCGCCGGCAGTATCCTGGATACCTTCTTCCAGGGGCACCTCTATGCCGCCCACATGATCCAGAAGGATATCGATAAGACGCTCTATATCGAAGGCAGCGCCTCCCAGGCCCACCGGGATGGCAGCCATCAGGACAATGTCGGCGAAATGCGCGCCACGAAAGGCAAGAAACGGCTTGTCTACCTTGGATAAATAATCCCCGCTGATCGTTATCGCATCATCCTTCAGGCACCTGTCCATTCCTGAAGCAAAGGTGAGGCGTGAGCGATACGACACCCCGACTCCAACTGCCGCTGATCGGCGATCATAGCCAGAAGCGCATTGTCATGAACGCCGGCCTGATGCGGCTGGAAAGCCTCGTCCAGGCGCAGGCAATCAGCCGAACCCTCAGCGCGCAGCCGGCAACTCCAACAGATGGCGACAGCTACATCCTGCCGGCCAGCCCCACGGGGGCCGCGTGGGGCACACTGGCGGCGGGGACATTCGTCCGCGCCGAAGGAGGCGTCTGGGAAACGGTGAATTTTCCCGAAGGCGCGATTATCTTTGTCAAAAGTGAAGGCGTTTTCCTGCTGCGCACGGCCTCCGGCTGGACGGCGTTCGAGGACGCGATCAAGGCGCTGGCCAATCTCAGCCGCCTCGGTGTCGGTACGACCGCCGATGCCTATAATGTGCTGGCCATGAAGGGGCCGGCAGCGCTGCTCAGCGGCAAGACGGTGGCCGAAGGCGGCAGCGGCGACATTTCGCTGACCCTCAACAAGGAGGCCGACGGCAACAGCGCGCAGATCCTTTTGCAAAAAGGGTACAGCACGCGCGCTGTGCTGGGCTTGCTGGGCGACAACAATTTCGGAGTGAAGGTCTCGCCGGATGGCAGTTCCTGGCGCGCGGCCCTGATGGTGAATCGCTTCAGCGGCCGGGTGCGTTTCGGTAAGGCCGTTTACAAGACGCCACCTGTCCCCCAGCGCAACTATGTCACCGGCGCCGTCTGGCTGGCCAGCACGAGCGCCGCCGACAACAGTTGGTACAGCATCTGCTGGGCATCGGAGCTGGGCCTGTTCTGTGCGGTGGCGATTAGCGGTACCGGCAACCGGGTCATGACCTCGCCGGACGGCATCACCTGGACGGCGCGCACGAGTGCCGCCGACAATAACTGGATTTCCGTGTGCTGGTCGCCTGAACTGGCCCTGTTTTGTGCGGTGGCCAATTCCGGCACCGGCAACCGGGTCATGACCTCGCCGGACGGCATTATCTGGACGGCGCGGACCAGTGCCGCCGATAACGACTGGTGCTCGGTGTGCTGGTCGCCTGAACTGGGACTTTTCTGCGCCGTGGCAATCACCGGCACCGGCAACCGCGTCATGACTTCATCCAATGGCACGACCTGGACGGTCCGCACCAGTGCGGCCGATAACAGTTGGTACAGCGTCTGCTGGGCTGCAGACCTGGGACTTTTTCTGCGCGGTAGCCCTTACCGGCACGGGAAACCGGGTCATGACGTCCCCTGACGGCATAAGTTGGACGACGCGCGCCAGCGCGGCAGATAATAACTGGCTGTCAGTCTGCTGGTCGCCGGAGCTGGGTCTTTTCTGTGCCCTTGCCAATTCCGGCACGGGTAACCGCATCATGACCTCCCCCGATGGCATTACCTGGACCACACGCGCCAGCGCGGCAGATAACGACTGGCGCGGCCTGTGCTGGTCATCCGAACTGGGCCTGTTCTGCGCGGTTGGCGGCAGCGGTACCGGCAATCGCGTCATGACCTCGCCCGATGGCGTCACCTGGACCCTGCGCACAAGCGCCGCCGACAATAGCTGGCGCGGCGTCTGCTGGTCCCCTGAACTGGGTCTGTTCGGTGCGGTCGGTATCAGCGGCACCGGCAACCGCGCCATGACCTCCGTTTCCATGTTCAAATACCCCTACAGGAGCTAAGAAATGAAATTTATCGATAACTGGCGCGAAACCTTGAAAGCCTATTCCACATGGGCGCTCGGTGCGGTGGTGGCCATCCCCACGATCTGGCTGCAGGTGCCGGACGAACTGAAGGCGCTGATCCCGGCGCAGGGTATGGCGAAGATCACTGTACTTGTGGCCGTGGCCGGCCTGATCGGACGGTTTGTGGATCAGACACCACAAATGAAATAGCTGTCCGGAAATGGCGAAGGCCCAAGTCCTTTAGGGACAAGGGCCTTCGTGGTGCCACGTGAGAGACTCGAACTCTCGACCTCAGCCTTACCAAGGATGCGCTCTACCACTGAGCTAACGCGGCGAATGGGGACGTAAACGTCACCCGAGGCGGGGGCTATAGCCAAAGTTTCTGAAAAGACAAAGCGAAAAATGCGCCGGCCCGGCCGAAAAATCATCCCGCTTGCAATTAATCCCCGGATTTCTTAAGCCGAACGCCTCTCGTCCCAACCGAGCGGCTTTTTTATGTCCGAAACACCCAAAGTTCCAAAACGCAAGCTGACCCAGGCAGAGATGCGCGCCGCGCGCCTGCAGGCGGCCCTGCGCGATAATCTGCGCCGTCGCAAGGCCGCTGCCGCCACCACTGACGAACAACCCGTCGCCGATAACGAAAAAGGGAAGCAAAGGAGTCCTAAAAGCGCAAGCATGTATTGCGCGCCGCCTAATGTCATGTAGAACCGCGTATTCGCCGCTTTGGCGCCAAGGTTCGAGTTACAGGCCGGTTCATGGATCGCATTGCTATCGAGGGGGGGCACCCCTCTTTTCGGAGACATTCCCGTTTCGGGCGCTAAGAATTCCGCCATCAAACTGATGGCCGCGTCCCTGCTGACCTCCGAGCCCGTGCGCCTGACCAATATGCCGCGGCTGGCCGATACGCGTCTGCTGGGCCGTCTACTGACGCGCTTCGGCACCCAGATCACCGAATCGGATGGCGCGGACGGCCAGGAAACCCTGCTGCATACGCCCGAAATCACCTCGGCCTTCGCGCCCTATGATCTGGTGCGCCAGATGCGCGCCTCGTTCAATGTGCTGGGGCCTTTGATCGCCCGCACCGGCCACGCCAAGGTTAGCTTGCCCGGTGGCTGCACCATCGGCGCGCGTCCGGTCGATCTGCACCTCAAGGCGCTGGAAGCCCTTGGCGCTCATATCGACATGCACGAAGGCTATGTCTTCGCCCAGGCACCGCGCGGCCTGAAGGGCGCCGAGATCGAGTTTCCTTTCGTTTCCGTCGGCGCCACGGAGCACGCCCTGATGGCGGCGGTGCTGGCCCATGGCACCACGGTGCTGAAGAATGCCGCCTGCGAGCCGGAAATCTCCGATCTGGCAGAATGCCTGAACGCCATGGGCGCCAAGGTCTCCGGCCACGGCACCACCACCATCGTCGTGGAAGGCGTCGCCAGCCTGCACGGCACGGACTGGTCGGTGATCTGCGACCGCATCGAGGCCGGCACCTATGCCGTGGCCGGCGCCATGGCCGGTGGCGAGGTCCGCCTGACCAAGGTGCGTCCGGAACTGATCTCGATCCTGCTCGACAAGCTGGTCGAGGCCGGCTGCGAGGTCCATCGCGGTTTCGATACCGTGACCATCAAGCGCTCCGGTGCCATCAGGCCGGTTGATGTGACCACAGATGTCTATCCCGGCTTCGCCACCGATCTGCAGGCGCAGTTCATGGCGCTGATGACCCTGGCCACAGGCGAGAGCGTGATCAAGGAAACCATCTTCGAGAACCGCTTCATGCACGTGCCGGAACTGGGCCGCCTTGGTGCCGATATCCGCGTCACCGGCAGCGAGGCGCGCGTGCATGGCGTGGCCGAACTGCGTGGTGCGCAGGTCATGGCCACTGACCTGCGCGCCTCGGCCTGCCTAGTGATCGCCGGACTGGCGGCACGCGGCGAAACGATCGTCAATCGCGTCTATCACCTCGACCGCGGCTTTGAGAACCTGGAAGGCAAGCTGTCGGCCTGCGGCGCGAAGATCCGCCGCATCAAGGGCGATACGCCGGTCATGGAAGACGAATAAATGGGGCTTTTCGGGCTAGGAAAGGCGCCGGCAAAGCCCTTGCGCCTGATGGCGCAGGACGCTGACGATCTGCCGGCCATCTCTGCCCTGGTGCAGGATGCCGCCCTGCGCGCCGGCGACCTGAGCTATGATCCGGCCGGCCGTCATTTCACCCTGCGCATGAACCGCTTCTGCCATGAGGCCGGAAAGAGCGTCCCGCTGCGCGCGCCGAGCGTTCTGCGAATTTCGGGCGTGATGGCGGTCAAAATGCGCGGGCTCGATATCAAACAGGCGAACCTGCCGCTGAGCCTGCTCGATATCGCGGTCGAGCCCCTGGAAGCGCCCGCCGCTGCCCTGACCCTGCGTTTTGCCGGCGCGAGCCATCGAGACATCCGTATTGAAGCCGAGTGCATCGACGTGCTTCTGCTCGACCTGGCGGCCCCGCGCCGCGCCCGCAGTACGCCGGCGCATTTCTGACCCTTCGGGACTTGATCTTGCCAAATCAGGGGCAATCGTGCTCATCCTGCTTTGGGACCGAAAGTGAGACAACTGCCATGCGTATCGCCCGAATCGACATTGATGAAGCCTCCTTGAGCGCACCTTCCGACCAGGTGGAGCACGAGCGCAAGGTCGCCATGTTCGACCTGATCGAGAAGAACAGCTTCGTGCCCGAAGGGGCGGCGGAAGGGCAGGGGCCTTTTGACCTGCGGCTGGCCCTGGAGGACAACCGGCTGGTTTTCGATATCACCGGGCCTGACTTCGCCCGCAAGATCATGCTGTCCCTGGCGCCTTTCAAGATGATGCTGCGTGATTACCGCCTCATCTGTGAAAGTTATTACGAGGCCCTCAAGAACGCCACGCCGGCGCAGATCGAGTCGATCGACATGGGCCGCCGCGGCGTCCATAACGAAGGCGCCGAGCTGCTGGCCGAGCGACTTAGGGGCAAGGTGGCCATCGATCATGAAACGGCGCGGCGCCTGTTTACGCTGGTCAATGCACTGGTGCGGATCTGAGTCGGCAAATTTTTTCTATCTTTATGATTTTATTACATTTATTTCATTCATCTTCGTTCAGCAACAGGGCGTGAATCTGGCCAAAACCGGCCATATATCACGCCGTTCGCCTTAATCGGGGCGGAAGGGTGACCATAAGGTCTTATTTGGCCGCAAAGACCTCAAAAAGACCCCGCAATCGCCCCACGAAGGCCCGGTGGCATCGCCATGTTAAACCCAGACGACAACAGGATCGTCCGGCCCGCACTCTCCCCGGTGCGTGACCAGTTCAATATGGAGCACATGCTATGAAGACCCTTTTGATCGCCACGGCTGCCGTGGCCACCCTTGCTATCGGTTCGGCTGCCAGCGCCCAGGACGTGGGCCATGTTTATGGTTCGCTCGGCTACCAGCAGACCGACAATGACAAGACCGATTCCAAGCTGGGCAGCGTCAATGCCCGTGTCGGCACCAAGATCACCCCCCATTTCGGCGTTGAAGGCGAAGCCGCTTTCGGCACCAATGACGACAATGGCGTCGGCGGCAATTACAAGCTGACCAACAAGGCCGCTGTCTATGGCGTCGGCTATCTGCCGGTATCGCCCAGCTTCGACCTGATCGGCCGCGTCGGCGTCTCCGATACCGACCTGAAGGCCCCGGCTGCTGCTGGCAAGATGGAACAGGGCACGGCGCTCGATTACGGCATCGGCGGCCAGTATCACATTAATCCTGAGTATGCCGTTCGCGCCGATTATACGCGTTCGGATTTTACCGGTGACAAGGGTAATGCCGATACGGCTACCCTCAGTCTCGTGAAGAAGTTCTAATTCCCCCCTCCGGAACCTCTTCACTCCAAACGCGCCTTGCTTCCCCCGGCAAGGCGCGTTTTCCTTTTTGGGCTTTCCACTCGCGGCCTTTGGGTATAAAGGGCGCAATCTGATATTTTGAGCGATGTGAGTCCGGTGCGGATTCCGTCCGCATCCAGAGGGGCCGTATGGCAAAAGAAGAACTGTTGGAATTTCCGGGCACGGTCGTTGAACTGCTGCCGAACGCCACTTTCCGCGTCAAGCTGGAAGAAAGCGGCCATGAAATCATCGCCCACACCGCCGGCAAGATGCGCAAGAACCGCATCCGCGTGCTGGCTGGCGACCGTATCCTGGTCGAAATGACGCCCTATGACCTGACCAAGGGTCGTATTACCTACCGCTTCAAGTAAAAGCGCCTGATGGCTGAGCGCGCGAACCTGATTTTGGCCAGCGCCAGCCCGCGCCGCCGCGATCTCCTGGCCCAGATCGGGCTTGTGCCTGATCATATCGCGGCGGCCGATCTCGACGAATCCCCCTGAAAGATGAAACCCCGGCGCAACTGGCGCTGCGTCTGGCCGTGTCCAAGGCGCAAGCCGTGGCGGCGGTGACGCCCGGCTTTGTGCTGGCTGCCGATACGGTGGTCAGTGTGGGCCGCCGGGTGCTTGACAAGGCGGATACCGAGGCCGATGTGGCGACCTGCCTCAAATTGCTCTCCGGGCGCGGTCATCGCGTCTATACCGGCGTGGCCGTGGTCAATCCGGTCGGTAAACTGTCGTCGCGCCTGGTCGAGACCCGCCTGACCTTCAAGCGCCTGAGTGACATCGATATTGCCGCCTATCTGGCCTGCGGCGAGGGGATCGGCAAGGCTGGCGGCTACGCTATCCAGGGCCTCGCCGGCAGTTATGTGACGCAACTCGTTGGAAGCTATACCGGCGTCATGGGATTGCCGCTTTACGAGACGCGCTGCCTGCTCGATGGCGCGGGCTACAGGCCGTGATCACCCTGCATTATGAAAGCCGGTTCGGGCTGGCGCGTGGTGCCGTCTGTATCGATGGTAAGCCGCATCTCTATGCTGAGGGCTATGAGCACAATCAATCATTGACTATGGTTAATGTCCGTTCGGTGGCGCGCCTGAAAAGCAAGGCTGGCGGCCTGGCCTTCCTGTCGCTGGCCGATGGCAGCGAAGCGGTGCTGGACGTGCCGCAGGAGGTCTTTGCCAAACTGGTTGAAGGCACCGCGCTGGAAATTGAGATCATCGCCGAGGCGCGTCAGGAGAAACGGGCACGCGCCCGGCTGATCGGTGCCGCGCAAGGCGAGCCGCGCCGGATAACGCCGGTTCAATCCCTGAAGGATCGTCTGCTGGCCAAGGCTGCCGCTTTTGGTGATTTCGTTGAATCAATCGTTGATTTTGGCGCATTGGATGTGGCCGAAGGCGGGGCGCTCAATCCGTCAGGCCCTCTGCCACAAGGCGGCTATCTTAGCATAGAGCGCACGCGCGCCCTGATCGCCTGCGATGTCGATTCGGCGGGTGGCGAGGGCGTCTTGACGCCCAAAGCCTTCGCCAAGGCGTGCAATGAGCGCGCCGTCTCCGATATCGGCCGGCGGCTGCGATTGTCCGGGCTGGCCGGACTGGTGGTCATCGACCTGATCGGCAAGCGGCATGATGCGGATCGCTTGCGCCAACTGTTACTTGCCGGCTTCGGCCCGGAGGCGGACAGGCTTATTGTCGGTCCGGTCGGCAAGTTCGGCACGCTGGAATTCGTCCGCCCCTGGGGCGCCACGCCGCTGATGGATACGATTCGGTCGCCTGTCCGGGCGGCGCACCTGTTGCTGCGCGAAGCCGCAAAACGCGCCGAAAGCGAACTAGGGCGCTTGCTGACCTTGCGCGCGCCGGCGGCCACACTAGATATTATCCGTCCGCTGCTGTCGGCGTCGCATGATCCGCTGTCGGCGATCATCCGCCTGGAAGTCGCAGCTCAGCACGAGGTTGTTGTCATATGATCCGCAAATGCACCCGCTGCCAGAAGCCTTACGGCGAGGCGCTGGAAGGCGTGGCCAATGCCGCGAAAAGCTTCGCGCCCTTCTGTTCCAAACGCTGCGCCGATGTCGACCTGGTCCACTGGCTGAAGGGGGATTATGTCATTGATGGTGGTGGCAGCCTGTCGGTCAGCGAGGAAGACAGCGATGCCGGGCTGACGTCGGCGACCTCATCACAGGATGATGTGGAAGACTGACAGTTTTTCGGAAATCCTTGTCTTTTTCGTCTGGACAAGGGGATATAGCTCCCCTATAGACCTGCCTCCGCCCGAGGCGTCGTGATTATTACGATGCTGGCTGTGAGGGCCTGGATAGCTCAGTTGGTAGAGCAGCGGATTGAAAATCCGCGTGTCGCTGGTTCGATTCCGGCTCCAGGCACCATCTCCTGAAGACACCTATACGGCTTGGAAAATCATTATGAAGTAAGGTTTTCTGGCATTCTTAGTCCAGAGATGTCCTGAATATCCGTAAATCGAAAGATCCAGTGGTATCTTATGCCGGTGAATCCGGTACCCATAATGTCACTTTCAGATGCGCTTATCAGAGCTGCGCAACCTAATCCTGCAAAGAATTACAAAAATCGCCGACGCAGGTGGCTTGTTTCTATTTATAAGCAAGGCAGGCGGCAAGTTTTGGCGTATGGCGCGCCTTAAATAAGTGAGTCTGTTAAGGCGCGGGATTTATAAAATCTGCACTAGTCCTTTCCAGTCGTTCCAGTTCCGCGCCGATCTGCTCGATGGTGAAGGGCTTCTTGAGCAGCCTCGTGCCAGCATCCAGCTTGCCGTTATGGACAATGGCGTCCTGCGCATAGCCCGTCATGAACACGACATTCAGGTCTTTCTGGTGCGTCAGGGCTTCATCCGCCAGTTCCCGGCCGCTGCGTCCGGGCATCAGGACGTCCGTAAGCAGGATATCGATCCGCGTCCCTTCCTCGAAGATATCGAGCGCCTGATCGGCATTTTCAGCGCTTAAGGTGTCATAGCCCAGTTCGGTCAGGGCCTCGCAGACGAAATCCCGCACGCCGGCCTCATCATCGACGACGAGCACGATTTTGTCACGACGCCCGTGTGCCGCACGGACGATGCGGTCGGCCGCCGGGACGTCCGAGGCGTCCATGCATCGTGGAAGATACAATTTCACCGTCGTGCCGCGGCCGACCTCGCTGGACAGGCTGACATGCCCGCCGGATTGCTTGACGAAGCCATGAACCTGGCTGAGGCCCAGGCCGGTGCCCAGTCCCACCGGTTTTGTCGTGAAGAAGGGCTCGAAAACCTGTGACAGGATTTCCGGCGCCATGCCGGTTCCGGTATCGGTGACGGCGACCATGACATAGTCGCCGGGCGTCACATCGTCTCCTGCCTCCGAATCGCTTTGATCAAGCCGGGCATTGGCGCATTCGATCAGCAGTTTGCCGCCTTCAGGCATGGCGTCGCGCGCATTGACGGTAAGGTTGATGATGGCCGTTTCAAACTGGCTGGTATCCACGTTGGCGCGCCACAATCCGGGCGCGCGAAGGGTTTCGATACTGATGGCGTCACCCAGTGTGCGGCGCAGGATATCCGACAGATCCGTGATCGACCGGCCGATATCCGTCGCCTTTGGGTCGAGCGGCTGGCGGCGGGAGAAGGCCAGCAGCCGCTGGGTCAGGGACGCCGCCCGCTTGGCCGCTTCCTGCGAGCCGCTGACAAAGCGCAGCATTTTGGGGTCTGCGTCGGGATAGCGGCGGATGAACAGGTCCAGATTACCAATGATGACGGCGAGCATGTTGTTGAAATCGTGGGCAATGCCGCCCGTCAGGCGGCCCAGCGCTTCCATTTTCTGGCTTTGACGCAGGGCGGCTTCCACGCGTTCACGCTCCTCCATGACCTCACGCAGGCGCCGGTTGCCACGGGCCAAAGCACGGGTGTCAAAGGCCATGATGGTCAGCATCGACAAGCCGGCAACCAGGAGCAGGGCGGCGCCGGCATACCGCGCGAGCCGCAGTCCCAGGGGTTCGCTACGTTGTTTCAGGATGACCGTGCCCAGGACGACGCCCTTTTCCGCCACGGGCACGCGCACCGTAAAGCCATCACTGGCCCGCAGTTCATTGCGGCCATTCAGGAGCGTGATGGTTTCGCCATAATGGGCCACCGGTATGCCCTTGTCATCGAGAACGATCAGGGCCTCGATTTCCGGATTGGCGCGAATGGCCGTCGTGATCTGCGAAACGGTCGCCTGATCGCCGAAAGCCAGGGCGCCTGACAGCGAATCCGCCACAATGCTGGCCTGGACGCGCGCGGCCTGAATGACCTGTCTTTGGTGTAGATCTCTCAGAGTAGAGCCCGGCGCCCACGCTGGCCAGAACCAGTACCGTCAGTCCCAGCGCCACGAAGGCGGTCCGGTGCTGGTCGATAACCTGCATCATCCGGTTGGCAATGCGCTTCATTGCGGACCTCCGGAGGTATCCCTGACCGACACGGCCATGGCGAGCAGTTTCGAGCTGATCTCCAGATGGCTTTCACCCGCCGCTGCCAGATCGACACGGAAGCGGACATGGCCCTGCTGGTTGACAAAGTCGATCATGCCTTGCGCCTGACTGCTTTGCGTGACCGTCAGGACAGGCGCGCCTTTCAGCGCTTTCAGCGCAGAGGCGACGCTTTGATCGCTGGAGCCGCCGAGATAGGCGACTGCGCAGCCAGAGTCCGCACCGATTGCTGGCAGACGCAGGATGCGAAACGGACGGCCGTTGTAACCCTGGCCGGCTATGGCCCTGTCGAGGACATCGCCAAACGGATCAGTCCCTATGATGCAAAGGGTCAGGCTGTCGCCGGGGGAATTGGGCCAGGTGACGAAGGGGGCGAACTTATACAGGTACGTCGCCTTGACTGCTGTTTCCAGTGTCGGCCGCGGGCTGGCCGACGGCCGTGCCGCCTGTCAGCAGCAGGGCGATCGCCGCCGTCAAAAGACTTTGAAGCGTTTTGGGCACGCATCTCATCCTAGAGGCCGTAGCGCAGTCTGACAGAAACGGACCGCGGGACATAACGAACCGGTGTGGTCGAAGGATCGTAAGCCTCAAGATGCTGTTTGTGAAGCAGGTTCAAGCCTTCGAGCGACAGGGCCAGCCGGTCTGTCAGTCGCCAGGTCATAGTCGCATCGGCTTCAGTATAGGCGGGAACCGGCGCGTTATCGACCTTGCCGACCGTGCGTAGGATGACGTTCAGGTCCATGGCCGGGGATATGGCCCATTGCGAGCCGATCTGCGCCTGATAGGCGGGGTCCTCGCCCTGGACAGCCAGGCCTGTCAGGTCATTGAAGCCCGGCTTGAGCCGGAAGTTCTTGTGCAGCAGATTGAAACCGGCGCTGAGCCGCCAGCCGGGCATGACCTCATACTTGCCCCATCCCTCGATCCCGTAGGTCTCGCCTTCGCCGCCATTTTCCAGGATAAGTGGAAATATGGTAGCTGGATAGGTATCAGTACGCAGGTCGTCATACTGATTGTAAAACGACGAAAGCGAGACCGACAGCCGGTCCATCGGCTGGGCGCGCCAGCCAAGTTCCCAGGCCGTGACTTTTTCGGAGGAAAAGTCCGGGGAGGGCTGCAGGAAAACCGGATGGGTCAGTTCCCGCTCGATGCGGTTCGGTGTCCGGGCCGCGCGGGATACTGCGCCCCAGATCAGGGATCCGTCACGGCGTTGCCAGGCCAGCCTCACATTCGGCAGCCATTCGGTGCCGGAATAGCTGTTATATTCCGCCTTCAGGCCCATGGTCAGCGTCAGGTCGGGGCGCAGCGCTATCTCATCCTGGGCAAAGAGAGACCCCAGCGAAATGGTCGTTTTCGGGTCCAAAAATTTGAAATCATTGAATGATTCAAAATTTTCCCACCAGTAGCGGAATTCACCACCCCAGATGATATTGTGATGCGGGCCGGCGCGGAAATTATGCTGGGCCGAGACGACAATACTGTCGCGGCTTTCGTAAAGCATGGCCTCATCGCGCACATCGCGGCTGATCACTGCATTGACAGCCACGCCGCCGTCGCTCAGATCGTGGCTCCAGGTCAGGCGGCCCATTGTGCCCTTGAAGGTGGCCTTAATACCCGTAACCTGATTGTTGTAGGTCATCAGGGCGGTAGTCAGTTTGTCCTTTTCCCAGTCGCCGGTCAGGCTCAGCGATCCGAAGGCGCCGTGGAAGGCGTCGTCGGTCGTGTCGTTCGGGTCAAACGGTTTCGTACGGTCGATGTCAAAGCTGTCGGCCAGGACTTTGAAGCCGATATGGTCGGAAAGCCTGCCGCCGTATCGCAGGCTCGCGGCGCGCTGGAAGCTGCCGGCCGAGACATCGGTGTAAAACCCCTGTGTCTGTGCGCCCGGCTTCGTAATGACGTTGACCACGCCATTGACGGCATTGGCGCCCCACATGGTGCCGCCGGGACCGGCTATGACCTCGATACGGTCGATATTGCCCAGGTTGACGTCAATCTGCTGCCACAGATTGCCGCCGCCGATCGGTTCGTAGACGCTGCGGCCATTGATCATGACCAGGAGTTTGTTGGCGGTTTCCGGGGAATTGAAACCGCGGGCCGTAACCGTCCAGCTATAGGCATTAAGTCGCGCCACTTCCAGGTTTGGCGCCAGGCGCAGGGCCTCGGGCAGGCTGATGGCACCCGATCGCCGGATATCGTCGGCGGTGATGATGAAAATGGAGGCCGCGACCGATCCCAGAGCCTGGGGATGTTTAGCCGCTGACGTAATCTGGATATTCGCCAGTTCGTCGATCGACAGCCGCTGGAGATCTTCAACAGACGGACTGGTGCCAAGGTCGAATGGCTGGGCAACGGCCCCGTTTGTCGCGCCACCGATTAAAAGCGCCGCGCATACCATTACAACGCGCCCATTCATGACAGATTGCCCTGATTTCACAACATGCCCCGATTTCGACTTTCTGCGTTCGATCGGTATGTAAGAGGGCAATTAAAGTAAGGATTCGATAGGTTTGGCGTTATTTGCGCATAATCTGCGGATATTGCAGCGGGTCTGAACGACGGATTTGTCAGATGAAAACCAGGCGAATTTCTATGCCCGCCGCAGGGTTTCAGCCGGCGGGTGCGTATAGGATTTACGTCCACACCGCTTCCTGGCCATGCCGCGCAACAGCTCCTTCATATACCTGATCACGGTCATCGGCCTGCTGGCCGGTTTTGCCGTCCTGGCCGTGCTTTTCGGCTATATCAGCGTCGATTCCTGGTATTATATGCTGCTGGCTGAAGCACTGCGGCATGGCCAGGGATGCAGTCTGCACGGCGAATACAGCGCCGTCTATCCGTGTGGTTATCCGGCACTCCTGGCCCTGACCGCGCCCGTCGCCACCCCGGCCGAGATGATGATCAGCAGCAAGGTCACCAACCTGTTCCTGCTCGCGGCCAGTTTCTGGTTTATCCTGAAAGCCGCGCGCCACGTCTTCATGGCGGCACTGGTCGTGCTCAATCCGGTGACCCTGATCATCGGCATGTATACCTGGTCGGAAAACCTGTGGCTTTTCTGCTTTTGCGGGGTGGTCTTCACCCTGTCCTGGATCCATGCCGATCCACGCAAATGGGGGCCTTACCTCCTGCTGACAGGTTTCCTGATCCTTGGTTGTTCAGCGCGTTATATTTTTGGGCCGTTTGCCTTCCTGCTGTTCCTGTGCGTCTGGCCGGCATTCGGTCGGCAGTTGGCGCTTAAGGTATTTCCCGCTTTCTGCATCGCCGGCCTGGTGTTCATCGTCTGGCAGGTTTTCAACCACGAACTGACCGGCTTTGCGACCGGTATGCCGCGTGTGCCGGCACCAGAAGCCCCTTTGCTGCTGGTGCGGCAATTCCTGATCGCGCTCGGTGGCAACGGACTGGGCGTAGCGATTGCAGCCCTTTTGCTGACGGGTATTTCCGTCCGCCAGCTTTCGCGTGTGCGGGACGGCGAGGGCGCACGGCCGGAGGCGCTGTTCATTGCCCTGGCGGGTCTTTGCTTTCTGGCCCTGGCCTTTACTTTACGTCTGCGCACCCAGTTTGATCCCTATAACACGCGCACCATCGGTTACGGCATTGTGCTGGTCGTGGCCGGTCTGGTCGGGCTGTTGGTCCACATCCGCAAACAGGCCGGCATGGCCAGGCCGGTCATCCTGTGGCCAGTTCTGGCCATGTGCGCCGCCGCCCTGTTTTCGCTGGCCTATGCCGATGACGGCGCGCTGATCCAGTCGATCGCTGATTCCTTCGATGACTTCCAGTTTCCGGCTACCTCTCTGGCGACGCTGAAAAGCGCCGGGCCGCCGGCCGATACGGTCGTTTATTTTCAACTGCCCGTGCCGGGGATGGACTCCGCCAATGTCGATAATATCGGCGAGATCTATTACGGCAGGGACACGACCCTGTTGACGCCGACGCAAGGCGAGGACGGTTTGCCTGAAGCTCCCGCCGCCTTGCTGCATCAATTGGACGGCCTGGCGGATCAGCGCTGCTATTTCGATTTCACACCCTTCGCCACGGCAGCGGACTTCCAGACCTATCTCGCCGGTTCCACGCTGATCGACCGGCGGTTGGTAAAGGGATCCTGGCATGCCGTCGAACGTCCCAATCTCGAACCGCATATGCGGGCCTGGCTCGCGGCTGTTTTCCAGCCGGGTCGCCTGGTGCCCTGCCGCGCCATACTTGACCGGCCGGAAAGCCGGCAAATCCTCTCACTGCCTCCTGCCGGATAAGTTCATGCCTGTGCAAAAGCCGATTTTTTACGATCCCACAGGGCGCCGCAAGAAGGTGTCCTTCCTGGGGGTGGTCAGTCTGATCGTCATGGCGGTGATCCTGTTCGTCGGCCTGGTGGCGTCGATCCTGATGGTGCCGGTGCCGAAAGGGCTCGACCTGCATATGGAATATCCAAAGCCCTCGGCATCGAGGATGGTGCTGAATCGCGCCGCGCCGCGCCACAGGCCGCTCAGTGTGCGCGGCGGAGCCGCCAGGGTGCAGCAGACGCTTGCCGGTTTCTATGTCACGGGGGACGATGCCTCACTGGTTTCCCTGCAAAAACACGTTAACAATCTCGACATGGTCATTCCCGGCCTGGCCTATGTCGGCGGCATGGATAACCGGTTCATTTACCTGGCCGACGACCAGTTTACCCAGACGATCCAGAATGCCCAGCACCGTCCGTCCGTGCTGATCATGGTGCAGAATATCACCGGCGGCCAGTGGCAGGGCGCCAATACGGCGCGGCTGCTGGCCAATCCGGCGGCGCGCCTGAAACTGATCGGCCAGATGCTCGATATGGTCAGCCGCGAAAAGGCCCAGGGCGTGGTGCTCGATTTCGAGACGCTGCCAGACCCCTCCCTGCGCAATTACCTGACCTTTGTCAGGCAGGCCCATGCCGCATTTGCGACGAAGGGCTACCTGCTGACCCTGACGGCGCCGGTCGATAATCCCGTCTGGAACCTGAAGGCTTTTTCCGGCGCCGCCGACAAGCTGTTTCTGATGATTTACGACCAGCATTCCATGGTCGATCCGGCCGGCGCCATCGCCGCGCAGGGCTGGTTCAATGATCGCCTGAACCAGGCGCTGAAAAGCGTGCCGACGGACAAGGCCATCGTCTGCATCGGCAATTATGGCTACGACTGGTACAAACAGCCCAATGGCCAGTTGAAGGCCGATCCCACGACCGTGGCCGAAGCCTGGCGTATCGCCCGCGAATCGGATGCGCCCATCCAGTTCGACCCGGCAACAGGCAATGCCTATTTCTTTTATGATGAGGAAGGTCTGCACCACGAGGTCTGGCTGCTGGATGGCGTCAGCGCATGGAACCAGTTACTTACCATCGCCGATTCCAATGTTTCCGGCGTCGGCCTGTGGCGGCTCGGTTCGGAAGACCCGGCCATCTGGCAGGCTTTCAGCACCTACCAGACCAATGCCCTGCCTGACCTCAACAGGCTGACCGCCCTGGGCGACAACCAGGTCTATGGCAATGGCGAGGTGGTCCATATCGAGGATACGCCCCAGACTGGTCGCCGTATCGTTACCTATGACAAGGCGCGCGTGGCGCAGAACGAAACCTACCAGTCATTGCCGACGCCGTTCGTGGTCCGCCGCACCGGTTACAAGCCCGGTCGGCTGGCCCTGACCTTCGACGATGGCCCGGACGGCAACTGGACGCCGCAGATCCTGAAAATCCTGGAGGAGGAGAAGGTGCCGGCCACCTTTTTCGTCATCGGGGAAAAGGCGATTGCCCATCCGGCCCTGCTGCGCCAGATGGTGCGCGATGGCGACGATATCGGCAATCACTCCTACACACATCCGGACATGTCGAAGATTCCTGACTGGCAGATCCGCTTTGAGCTGAACTCGACCCAGCGCGTAGTCGAAGCCTATACCGGCCGCTCGATGCGGCTGCTGCGCGCGCCTTACTTTGGTGATGCCGAGCCGACGACCAATGACGAACTGGTGCCGGCCCTGGTGGCGCAGAAACTGGGCTATACCGATATCGGCCTGCACGTCGATTCCGAAGACTGGACGAAGCCGGGCGTGGATAAGATTATCCAGAACGCCCTGGATGGCGTACATGACGGTGTGGCCAGCGAGCAATCGGCCACCTGCAAGACCTCGCCGGATGATTGCCGCTCCGGCCAGATCATCCTGATGCACGATTCCGGCGGCGAACGCAGCCAGACCCTCAAGGCCCTGCCGGTCATTATCCGCAAACTGAAGGCGGAAGGCTACCAGTTCGTCCCGGTTGGCGACCTTGTCGGCCTGTCGCGCGATCAGGTCATGCCGCAACTGAGTGGTCAGGATCTGCTGGAAGTACGCTTTGATGTTGGCATCTTCATGTTCATGGCGTGGATGGCAGCGGCGCTGAAATGGCTGTTCATCATTGCCATTGTGCTGGGAATCGGCCGCGCGCTGATTCTGTCTGGCCTGGCCATCTATGCCGAGTTCAACAACCACATGCAGCCGCCGGGTGATGACAAGCCGGAAGAGGCGGGGGCGGTGGCCGCCTTCGTCAATAACAGTTTCGTCAGTGTGCTGATCCCGGCCTATAATGAGGCGCGGGTGATCGAAAATTCATTACGGCGTGTGCTGGCCAGTGTCGGGGTGGCCCTGGAGGTTATCGTCGTCGACGATGGCTCGAAGGATGAAACCAGCGCCATTGTGAGCCAGGCTTTCGCGGATGACGCGAGGGTCCGCCTGATCACCCAGGCCAATGCCGGCAAGGCCAATGCGGTCAATAACGGCATTGCCGCCTCCAGGGGTGACATCATCATCGCGCTGGATGCCGATACCCAGTTCGAGCCGGAAACCATAGCGCGGCTGGTCCGCTGGTTCCTGAAACCGGAAATCGGTGCCGTGGCCGGCAATGCCAAGGTTGGCAATCGTTTCAACTGGGTGACGAAGTGGCAGGCGGTGGAATATGTCACCTCGCAGAACCTCGAACGCAGCGCGCTGGCCATGTTCGGCGCCATGATGGTAGTGCCCGGCGCTGTCGGGGCGTGGCGGCGCTCTGCGTTAGCGGAAGTCGGCAACTATCCGCACAATACCCTGGCCGAGGACCAGGACCTGACCATCGCCATCCAGCGCAAAGGCTGGCAGGTGGCTTATGATCAGGACGCCGTGGCCTGGACCGAGGCGCCGGAAAGCTTCGGTGCCCTGATGAAGCAGCGCTTCCGCTGGGCCTTCGGCACCCTGCAATGCCTGTGGAAGCACCGTGGCATTTACCGGACGGGCCAGCCAAGAGGCCTGGCCTGGATCGGTCTGCCACAGGCCTGGCTGTTCCAGATCGTCTTCTCGGTGGTATCGCCGCTGATCGACTTCGCCCTGGTCGTCAATATCGTCGCCACGATCGTGCAGGTGTCGCAGCACGGCTGGGCGCAGACCAGCGGCGATCTTTGGCGAATGCTTGCCTACTGGCTGACTTTCCTGGCCATCGATGCGCTCTGCGGCGGTATCGCCTACTGGCTGGAACCGCGCGAAAAACGCTATCCCGTCTTATGGCTGTTGTCGCAGCGCTTCGTCTATCGGCAGATCATGTACTATGTCGTGCTCAAGGCGCTGATGTCGGCCGGGCGTGGCTTGTATGTCGGCTGGGGCAAGCTGGAACGCAGCGGGCGGCTGGATGCGGCGGCGGGCATTAACTCCCGCCGCGCTTGATCCAGTCATCGACCTGCTGGGACAGGATATCGAGCGGCAGGGGGCCATTCTTCAGGATCTTGTCGTGGAAGTCGCGCAGGTCGAATTTCGGACCCAGCGCGGCTTCGGCTTTCGCGCGCAATTGCCGGATACGGATCTCGCCGATCTTGTAGCCCAGGGCCTGGCCGGGCCAGCCGATATAGCGGTCGACCTCATTCTGGATAGACCGGTCGCTCATGCCGGTATTGTCACGCAGGCAGGCGACGGCCTGCTCGCGGCTCCAGCCTTTGACGTGCATACCGGTATCAATGATCAGCCGGCAGGCACGCCACATCTCCAGCGACAGGCGGCCGAAGTCCTCATAGGGCGTGCGGTACATGCCCATTTCGACGCCGAGATGTTCGCTGTAAAGCGCCCAGCCTTCGACAAAAGCATTGA
Organism: Asticcacaulis sp.; assembly: GCA_024707255.1. Taxonomy (NCBI): domain Bacteria; kingdom Pseudomonadati; phylum Pseudomonadota; class Alphaproteobacteria; order Caulobacterales; family Caulobacteraceae; genus Asticcacaulis; species Asticcacaulis sp. The sequence continues at coordinate 450,334 of JANQAC010000002.1, forward strand.
TATCGTCGCGGCGGCGGAATTTCGGCAGGGAATCGTTTTCCTGCGCCAAAGCAATCTGGAGGTGATGGCCGGGCACGCCTTCGTGCATCGCCCAGGCGGTCAGGCCGGATGTCGGGCTCTGGTCGAGGTGGTCGGTATTGATGATTACCGTGCCGGGCACGCCTTGCGTCAAGCTGCCCGGATTATAGCCGGAGGACGAGCTTTTGAGTTGCGGATCGACCTCGTGGACGGTCAGGGGCAGGCGCGGCAGATTGTGGAAATAGAGCGGCAGCAGGCCCTGAACGCGGATCAGCACGCCACTGACCTTGTTGTAATAGTCCTCTGGATCGCGGGCACGGAACTGCGGATCGGTCAGCAGGAAGGTCTGGAATTCGGCGAAGCTGCCCTTAAAGCCACTGACCTTGATATCGGCATCCATCTCGGCCCGGATACGCTTGACCTCGCTGAGGCCCAGTTGGTGAATGGCCTCCGGCGTCATGTCGGTCGAGGCGTTGCGGTGGATCAGGTACTGGTAATAGGCCTTGCCATCGGGCACGTCGCCGATGGCGATACTTTCGGGCGCCTTGGGCACATAATCAGTTTTGAAGAAGGTAACGAGCGCGTCTTCCGCCGGCCGAACCTGGGCGGCGATAACCTGGGTGCCTTCGGAGACCAGTTTCGCACGGACATCGGCCGGAATGCTGTCCGGCAGGTTTTTCAGCGGGTTAAGCAAGCTGTGGTCAGCCACGGCTTGCGCGGCGTGACGCTCCATCACAACCAGCGCCTTGCTGGCTACCAATTTTGGTCGCATGAAGCCGGTCTGGATGCCGCGCTGCATGTTTTCCGTCTCGGTGGCATAGAAGGCGGGCAGGGCCTTGAGCTTGGCGATCCAGGCACGAGCTTCCGCTTCGGTGCGCAGGACGACGCCAGCGGCGGCATAGTCGGGTATGGTGTAGAAACCATCACCCGTATTGAAGGGCAGGCGGGCCTCATCAAAATAAAGACCGTCGAGTTCCAGTTCCAGCCGGTCCTTGATCAGGGCCTGGTTAAGCGCCTGGTCGGGGCATAGGCTCGCCGGTGCGATGGCTTTCAGGCGGGCCATCTGGCTTTTCAGCGCCTTGCCATAGGCCGACAAGGCCGCGGTGCTGTCATCCGGCCATTGCGAAAGCGCCGCGAGATTGCCGTTGCTGCTTTCACGCAGAGGATCACGCGAGGCCGACAAGGCCTCGAAATCGGCAACGAGGCTGGTCATGGCCTTGTCCGGTGGACTGGCGCAGGTTGCGGCCGTTGCCGGTGTGGCCGCCTGGGCAATGCCGCCGGTCAGCAGGAGGGCGGCCAGGGTGAGGGTAGCGCTGTAACGGATCATGCGAAAATTCCTATTGATCGGCGTAAGGGCCTTTGCCGCCATCGGCGATGAAACGGTCAATACGGGCTTCGAGGACAGGCAGTGGCACGGACCCCAGTTGCAGCACGGCATCGTGGAACTGGCGGATATCGAACTTGTCACCCAGCGCCGCCTCGGCCTTGTGACGGGCCTTCCAGATGGTCATTTCACCGATATAGTAGGAGAGGGCCTGGCCCGGTGTATTGATATAGCGGTCGGTCTCGGTGGTGATTTCGTGTTCGGAAAGGGCGGTATTATCGCGCAGGAAAGCCAGGGCCTGATCTCGCGTCCAGCCCTTGGCGTGCATACCGGTATCGACCACAAGGCGGCAGGCGCGCCACATCTGGTAGGTCAGCATGCCGAACTTTTCATAGGGCGTATGGTACATGCCCATCTCGACGCCGAGACGCTCAGCATAAAGCGCCCAGCCCTCGCCATAGGCCGAGATATAGGTCGACTGGCGAAAGTCCGGCAGGTCCTTGTTCTCCAGCGCCAGCGGCATCTGCCAGGCATGGCCGGGCGCGCCTTCGTGCAGCACCAGAGAGGGCAGGGTGTAGAGCGGGCGCGACGGCAGGTTATAGGTATTGAGGATCAGCACACCCGGCCCACCATTGCCGCCGGTATTGAAGGGGGCGATGGCGTCGGGTGTTGGGACAACGGCAAAACGCATCCGCGGCATCCGGCCGAAATACTGCGCCGCCTTGCCGTCAAATTCCTTTGAAATCCAGGCGCCCCTATTGAGAAATCCCTGTGGTGTCGTGGCGTAGAACTGCGGATCGGTGCGCAGGAAATCGTTGAACTGCTGGAGCGTTCCTTTGAAACCAACCTCGTCCATGACCGCCTGCATTTCCACCTTGATCTTGGCCACCTCATCGAGGCCGATCTGATGGATCTGGTCGGGCGTCAAATCGAGGGTAACATATTCACGGATCAGCGACTGATAATAGGCCCGGCCATCGGGCAGGTCATAGGCGGCGATGGTCTTGCGCGCGCCGGGAATATAGTCATTGCGCAGGAAGGTCAGCAGGGTCTTGTGGGCGGGAATGACGCTGTTGGCTATTGCCTCGGCACCGAGCTTTTTCAGTTCAGCCTGTTTCTCGGCCGGGATCGAGGCTGGCATGTCGAGGAAAGGGGTGTAGAAGACGGTCTGTTCCGGCGTCTTGTTCTCGAAAGTGATGGCCACCGAAGACTCACGGCCCTGCAGCGACACCTGAGAGGGCGTGAAACCGCGTTTCAGGCCGGCGCGCAGATTGTCGATATTCTGGCCGAAATAACGCGGCACGTCATTGAGATAGGCAATATAGTTGCGGTAGTCCTGCTCGGTACGCATCGGCTTGCGCGCGGCGTAGCTCAGGCCGTTCCAGAAGCCGAAACTCATTTCATAGCCGCGAAACCTTTGCCGTGAGGCCAGGGTCTCGATCTGGTTACGATAGACCGTGTAATTGACCTGCTGGTCGGGCGAGAGGGATTTCGGATCGATCTTGTCGAGTTGCGCCAGGGTATCGGTCCAGCGCGCCAGCTTGGCCTGCTGCGCGGCTTTCGAGACATCCGGAAAATGCGAACGGATACCGTCTTCGCCACTGTCGTCGTCATTATCGCCCGTCAGGGCCTTGCGCCATTTCCACTCTGTCTGCCAGAGTGTCTCGAAAGCGGCATCATTGGAAGACGCCATGGCCGGCGGAGCGGCGAAGGCCGGCATGACCGGCAGCAAGCCCATTACGCCAGACAGGATTGTGCCTAGCATGGCCGCTTTCATCAAATGCCGCATACTACCGTCTCCCTCACAATATAAGGCTTCACGGTATACGGTATAATTTATTTTGACAATCCCACCTGTCAGGGCTTAATCACGATAGCGGTAACAGGCCGGATAGATTCATCGTGACGACGGACATAATATTTGTTCTGATAACGCCATGATCCTATTGCATGACCACTTTGTACATTGTATACGATATAATGTTTAATGCGAAAACTCGTGGAGTAATGAGATGACAATCGATTGGCGGGGTGTTTTTCCGGCCGTAACGACGCAATTCAAAGAAGACCTCTCAATCGATTATGCCGATACGCAACGCGTCGTCGATGATCTGATCCGGGATGGCGTCACCGGGATCATCGCCATGGGCACCTGCGGCGAGAACAACTCGCTCACCGCCGAAGAAAAGCGTCTACTGCTCAAGGCCATTGTCGAGGTTGTCGCCGGTCGCGTGCCGGTGGTCACCGGCGTTTCCGAACTGACCACGCCGCTGGCCATTTCATGGGTCAAGGACGCCGAGAGACTCGGCGCCAATGGCCTGATGCTGCTGCCGGCCATGGTCTATGTCCCCAAGACTGCCGAACTGGTCGAGCACTTTACCCAGGTCGCCAATGCCACGACATTGCCGATCATGCTCTATAACAACCCGACGGCCTACCGTGTCGCCATCACCAACGAAGCCCTTGAAGCGCTCCGTCCGGTGAAGAACATCGTCGCCGTGAAGGAATCGACCGCCGACACCCGCCGCTTCACTGACATGATCAATGCCTTCGGCGATCGTTATGTCGTCTTCGCCGGTCTCGACGATGTGGCCTTCGAAGGTCTGCTGCTGGGCGCGCAAGGCTGGGTCTCCGGCCTGACCTCGGCCTTCCCGCATGAATCCGTCATGCTGGTCAAGGCGCTGGAAGCTGGCGATATCGCCACCGCCCGCGAAATCTACCGCTGGTTCCTGCCGCTTCTGCACCTCGATGCCGAACACGATCTCGTTCAGTCGATCAAGCTGGCCGAACAGATCATGGGCCGTGGTTCGGAACGCGTGCGTATGCCGCGTATGCCGCTGACCGGCGCCCGCCGCGCCGAGGTCACCGCCATGGTCGAAAAGGCCGCCGCAACGCGTCCGTCTTTGAAAATTACCAAAGCCGCCTAAGCTAAAGACCATTTGCGTCCTGAGGGCGGTTCGCGGTAACGCGGGCCGCCCTGAATTGTCTGGAGAGACTCTTGCGCCACACGTTTTTCTGTATCGATGGCCATACGGCCGGTAATCCTGTCCGTCTTGTCGCCGGTGGTGCGCCGCTGCTGAAGGGTGCCAACATGTCCGAGCGACGCCAGGACTTCCTGGAGCGGTTCGACTGGATTCGCACCGGCCTGTGTTTCGAACCGCGTGGCCACGACATGATGTCCGGCGGTTTCCTGTATCCGCCGACTCAAGCCGATACCGACGCCGGTATCCTGTTCATCGAGACCTCCGGCTGCCTGCCGATGTGCGGCCACGGCACCATCGGCATGGTGACCTTCGCGCTGGAAAACGGTCTGGTGACGCCGCGCACGCCGGGCAAGCTGAAGCTGGAAGTGCCCGCCGGCGTGATCAATATCGATTACACGACGAGCGGCAATAAGGTGACCTCGGTGAAGATCACCAATGTGCCGGCCTATCTGGCCCAGACCGGCATCGAAATCGATGTACCCGACTTCGGCAGGCTGACGCTCGACGTCTCCTACGGCGGCAACTATTACGCCATTATCGAACCGACCGCCGACGGCCCCTATACCGGTCTGGATGATCTGGGCGCCGCCCGCATCATTGAACTCAGCCGTGTCATCCGCCAACTGGTGCGCGAAAAGTACGAGCCGGTTCATCCGGTCGATCCGACCATCCGCGGCGTCAGCCATGTCCTGTGGGCCGACAAGCCTAAGAGTGAAAATGCCGATGGCCGCAATGCCGTCTTCTATGGCGAACGCGCCATCGACCGTTCGCCCTGCGGCACAGGTACCTCGGCGCGTCTGGCGCACCTGCACGCCCAGGGCAGGCTGAATAAGGGCGACCGCTTCGTCCACGAAAGCTATATCTGCAGTCAGTTCATCGGCCGCGTCGAAGACGAGGTCATGCTGGGCGACCAGAAGGCTATCATTCCGTCTATCGAAGGTTCGGCCATCTCGACCGGCTTCAATAACATCTGGATCGACCGCGAAGACACATTCTGGGCGGGCTTCCAGGTCGTTTAATCCAGCAAGGCCAGAATGTCCTTGTAAAGCGGCTCAGGGATGCTGACCGTGTTAGATGCCTCGCTGCGGGCGCGGGCTTCGTAGCGGCGCTGCGAGGGCAGGCGCGCGCCCTGGTCGACAATCGCCTCGAACAGCTTTTCGGCGCGTTGGCTGTGCAGATCCGCCGACGGTCCCATGAAGACCTGCGGGTCGATGGCGATGACCAGTTCGCCGTGATAGGGCGTGGCGCCGGCGCCCTTGTCGAAAGCCTGCGATTCCAGGCTCAACAGGTCACCGATCAGCGGGCCGGCCATCAGTTCGATCATGGCGGAAAGGGCTGACCCCTTGTGGCCGCCGAAGGTCAGCATAGCGCCGGCCATGGCTTCGGTCGGGTCGGTGGTGGGGTGGCCTTCGGTATCGACCGCCCAGCCTTCAGGAATCGGCTTGCCGGCGCGGCGGTGCAGCTCGATCTCGCCGCGCGCAGCTGCACTGGTGGCGAAATCGAAAACGAACGGATTTTGGCCCGGACGTGGCCAGGCAAAGGCCAGCGGATTGGTGCCAAAGACCCCCTGGTGCCACCGAAAGGCGCAACCCATGAATGGCTCGGCGTCAGGGCAAGCCCGACCAGCCCAAGGGCGGCGATGGCTTCGACTTCCGGCCACAGGGCCGAGAAGTGGTAGCAATGATTGATCGCCAGCGCCGCTATGCCCTGCTTGCGCGCCTTTTCCGCCAATACCGGCAGGCCCGTTTCAAACGAAAGCAGCGAATAGGCACCTCTGGCATCGACGCGCACTAATCCGGGGGCGGCGTCATGCATTTCCGGCAAGGCGTCGGGCGACACCTTGCCGCCTTTCAGCGTATGGGTGCAGACCAGCAGGCGGTAGAGGCCGTGCGAATGGCATTCGTCACGCTGGCCCTTCCAGATATTGCGGGCGATGGCACCGGCATGTTCGGGCGAGAAGCCGTTCTTTTCCAGGACGTTGAGGCTTAAGGCCAGGGCCTCGTCCAGCGACAGGGTCTGGTCAGTCATAGTCGTATCCAATTATTTTACTTTCAGTAATACGGCGCCGTGTTTCGGCACGGCGTAACTATAGCCTTCGTCAGCGCGATGATCGCTGTGCGCCCACAGGTCACGGACAGTGGTTCCCTTCACTTTGATATCGGCCCAAAGACCACTGATCAGCGTGTTTTCCTCGCCACGATTGAACAGGGCGACAGCCGTCGAGCCATCGGCCAGTGTCTTGGTCCAGACCTCGGTCGTGCCGTCCTTCTTCGCCGGCAGGCCCTGCGCACCCAGTGTATCCTGGTCGATGGCGATGACGTCCTTATTGGTCAGCAGGGACAGGGTTTCCGGTGTCATGTGGCGGACATCATTACCCAGCACCAGCGGCGCCGACATCATCGCCCAAAGGGTCATGTGGGTGCGATATTCGTCCTGGGTCATGCCGCCATTGCCGATTTCCAGCATGTCGGGGTCGTTCCAGCCATTGGGGCCGGTATGGTTGGCGACGCCGTTCTTGTCGAAGCCGATCTTGGCCATGACATCGTATTTATCTTCGATATCGCCGGTGGTGCGCCACAGGTGGCCGCCGACATCGCGGCCCCACGAGCCCACATCGAAGCGACCGTATTCGCACAGGGAGTAGACGATCTCGCGGTCCGTGGCGTTCAGTGCTTCGCCCATTTCCTGATAGGTGGCGTAGACGGTTTCGGCGTTGCTGTAGAAGGCTTCGCCGGAGCACAGATCGTATTTCAGATAGTCGATGCCCCAGGCGGCGAAGGTGTCGGCGTCCTGCCTGACATGACCGTAGGAGCCATTATAGCCGGCGCAGGTTTTCGGTCCCGGCGAGGAATAGATGCCGAGCTTTAGGCCGCGCGCATGGACGTAGTCGGCCAGGGCCTTCATGTCAGGGAAGTTTGCGTTGGGGTGCAGCGTCCCTTGCGCGTCGCGCTCGCCCTGCCAGCCGTCATCGATATTGACGTAAATGTAGCCGGCGTCGCGCAGGCCAGAGGAGACGAGGGCGTCGGCGATTTCGCGGATTGTCTGGTCATTGATATCGGTGGCGAACTTGTTCCACGAACTCCAGCCCATTGGCGGAGTAGCGGCCAGCGGCTTTTGCGTCACCACGCGTTTGGCGGGCAGGGGATAGGTCAGGAAGTCCAGTGCCTTCAGTTCCGAACGCTTGCCCTTATGGGCGGTCAGGTCGAAATCCTGATACCAGACCTTGCCGGACATGCGGACCGATTTACCCTCCGGCTTGATGACGATATCGGTCATGGTAACGCGGGGATTGCCGTTATAGAGCTTGAAGACAAGGTTATCGCCCTCGGGGTGCAGATCGGTGAGCGGTAGGTCGCCATACCATTTCGACGTGACCTTGCCCGATAATTGGCCCTTCTTTTCCTCGATAACCAGTCGTGTAAAGCCGGGAAAGTCGGGTGACGAATCGAACACCCAGCTGCCTTTTGGCACCTCTGCGGCAGCAGCGGAAGCGAGTAAAAGCCCGCTCAGGATTGTGGTGGTCAACAGTTTGCACATAACGGGAATCCCTGAATTAACGGCTTGTCCGGTCTTCGGTATATAGTATACATCTAGGCTTGATCTTATCCGAATGGCAAGAGGCGGAGTGAATATGCGGACGCGAACAGGTCTTTTAACAGTGAGTCTGGCCTTTTGGAGCGCCGTTTCTGCATCCGCCGCTCCGACCGTGGCCGATTATCAGCGTTCGCTCAACCTGCGCGATGACTGGTCGGGTCTTACCGAGAATATCGCCGAGCCGGCGCAATGGATCGAGGGTACGCACCGCTTCATCTATCGCAAGACCGTGCCGGGCGGTTTCCAGTTCGTCATGATGGATGCCGACGGCAAGCAGAAATCCCCCGCCTTTGATCAGGACCGGCTGGCTACCGCCTTAAGCAAGGTATTGGGCGAGACCTATAGCGGCCTGCGCCTGCCCTTTACCGAGCCCATGGCCTCCGTCATTTTCACCGAGGGCGGCAAGGGACTGGTGGCCTGGCTCGACGAAGAGAATGTCTGGTCCTGTACCCTGACCGACTATATCTGCGCCCATTTGCCGGAAAGTAAGGACCAGCCGCGTGGTTTTGGTGTCGTGCGCGACCCGGCCATTCCGGCCGACAATACGCCGAAGTCGTCGCCGGACGGCAAGTGGCTGGCCTTCGTGCAGGGCTTTAATGTGGTGGTACGGCCGGCCGGCGGCGGCGCCATAACCATCCTCAGCACAGATGGCTCCGAAGGCGAGTTCTATGATCCGCAGTCGATCGTCTGGTCGCCGGATTCGCTTAAAATTGCCGCCTATCGCGTCCGCCCCGGCTTCGCCCGTCGCGTAACGCGGGTGGTGTCATCGCCTGAAGGCGGCGGGCAGCCGGAGTTGGCCACCCAGCTCTATCCCAAGCCGGGCGATGCCGTCGATATCGACCGCCCGGTGCTGTTCGATGTGGTGGCCAAGAAACAAACCAATGTGCCGTTCGACCTGTTCCCCAACCCCTACACAATGTCGGATATCAACTGGCGGGCGGATTCCTCGGCCATTACTTTTGAATATGACCAGCGCGGCCATCAGGCCTATCGCCTGATCGAGGCCAGCGCAAAAACGGGAGCCCCCCGCATTGTCGCCGAGGATCACGCCGATACTTTCGTCAATATCGAGCGGCGCTACAGCCATGATGTCAGCGGTCTGGGCAAGGAACTGATCTGGATGTCGGAGCGCGATGGCTGGAACCATCTCTATCTCTACGACCAGACCACCGGTAAGGTGAAGAACCAGATCACCAGGGGGAGTGGATCGTGCGCAAGGTGCTGAAGGTCGATGACCAGAAGCGCCAGATCTGGTTCGCCGCCAGCGGCATGTATCCCGGCAAGGACCCGTACTTCCAGCATGTCTTCCGCGTCGATTTCGATGGCAAACACCTGACTCCGATCACCACGACCGATGCCTGGCACGATGTCAGCTTCTCCAGTGATATGGCTTATTATGTCGATACATATTCGCGCATCGACCTGCCCAATGTGGCGGAGTTGCACAGCGCCGATGGCAAGCTGGTCACCGAAATTGAGCATGGCGATATCTCGAAGCTGGTAGCCGCCGGCTTCAAGGCGCCGGAGATCTTCACCGCCAAGGGCCGTGACGGCAAGAGCGATATCTGGGGCATCATCGTGCGACCGCGCGATTTCGACCCGAACAAAAAGTACCCGGTGATCGAGAACATCTATGCCGGCCCGCATGACAATTTCGTGCCCAAGACCTTCTGGCCGTTTGGCCTGCACTCCGGCGGCGACAAGGTGGTGGGGATGCAGGCTCAGGCCGATCTCGGCTTCATCGTGGTCCAGATCGACGGCATGGGCACGATGAACCGCTCCAAGGCCTTTCATGACGTGGCGTGGAAGAATGTCGGCGATTCCGGTTTCCCGGATCGCATCCTGTGGCACAAGGCGGTGGCGGCGAAATATCCGTGGTACGACATCAGCCGCGTCGGCATCTATGGCGGCTCGGCCGGTGGCCAAAGCGCGCTCGGCGCGCTGGAATTCCATCCGGATTTTTATAAAGCCGCTGTCGCCTATGCCGGCTGCTATGACAACCGCATGGACAAGATCAGCTGGAATGAGGAATGGATGGGTTGGCCGGTCGATGAATCGTACAGCAAATCGTCAGGTGTCGATAATGCCTGGCGGTTGCAGGGCCATATCCTGATGATCGTCGGAGAGCAGGACAGCAATGTCGATCCGTCCTCGACCCTTCAGGTGGTGAATGCCCTGATCAAGGCACGTAAGGATTTCGACCTGATCGTGGCGCCTAATCAGGGCCACGGCGCCCTGCGCAATGTCGGCGATTTCAGCTATGGCCTGCGCCGGCAGTATGATTATTTCGTGCGTTACCTGCGGGCTGAGCCGACGCCCGACTGGAACGCGTTGCAGGAAACGGCGCCGAAAGCGCCATAATCTGTCACAAAATCGTATAATTTATATTTGACGGACAATTGGATCGATGTTTTACATGGATATCGATCCCATTCATCCAAGGCCAGTTATGACCCGTCGCACCGTCTCCGCTTTCCGCCGTTGTTCGAGCCTGTTGGTTCTGGCCGCAGCCCTGACAATGAGCGGTGTCGCCCTGCCGGTTATGGCGGAAACCGCCGGGGTGGTGCAGCCGTGGAACAGCCCCGATGCGCAGGTGTCGGTCTTCGAGACGCCGGACTTCATGCTGTCGCTGCAGGAAACCTCGCAGACCCTGGTGTCCCTGGCGCCGAAGGCCGCGAAGGACGGTTTCGACTTCGCACCGGCCAATCGCTTTACCCAGCGCCTGGGGGATGGCGCCTACCGTATCGGCGATCTCGATCTGCGTCTGCGGACAGCCGGCAGTGAGACCTGGAGCGACTATTCCACCGCCTATAAGCGCGCCAAGGTCAAGCCGCTGAAGGCCAAGGGCACGCTCGCGGCTGCCGACATTACGCCTTCGCTTGGAGCCGGTTTTCCGCTAAAGGTGACGCGCACCTGGTCGGTCGTCGCGGGCAAGCTGGTTCTGCGCTATACCCTGACCAATCCCGGCAAGACGGCGATCGAGATCGGTGGCATGGGCCTGCCGATGGTGTTCGATAATATCATCACCGGTCGTCATCTCGATGACGCTCACGAAACCGCCTCGTTTTATGACCCCTATGTCGGTCGCGATGCCGGTTATCTCCAGGTCAATCGCCTGAATGGCGCGGGGCCATCTCTGCTGGTTCTGCCGGAAAAGAACACACCGTTCGAGCTCTACAAGCCGATCCTCAATGAGCGCAACGCCGACAAATCGCTGAAGATCTATAACGATCCCGAACCGCGCAACATGACCTTCGAGGGTTTCTATGACTGGATGGTCGCCTCGAAGGGCTTCGCCGATACCGACTGGAAGGGCGTCCAGCAGTGGAACGAAACCACGTCTCTGACGCTGAAGCCGGGCGAGAGCCGCACCATCGGCGTGCGCTTTGTGCTGTCGCCCTCCATCCGCGAGATCGAAACCACCCTGATGCAGAATGGTCGTCCGGTCGTCGTCGGCCTGCCTGGCTATGTGGTGCCGACTGATACCGATGCCGAACTGTTCGTCCATTCGGCGCAGGCGGTGAAGTCGGTCAGCATATTCCCCGAAGGCGCGCTTGAGGTTGGGACCGCTCATAAGGCTAAGGACGGTTGGGTAAAATACGCCGTCACCGGCAAGATTGATGGCCGTGCGCGCATGACTATCACCTATGCCGATGGTTCGGTGCAGACCGTGCATTACCTCGTCACCAAGCCCGAACAGCAGGTGGTGGCCGATATGGGCCATTTCCTGACGACGAAGCAGTGGTACGAAAATCCGTCCGATCCCTTCAAGCGCAGCCCGTCGATCATGGGGTATGACCGCGACAAGAACGCGATCATTACCCAGGACAACCGCGTGTGGATATCGGGCCTGAGCGACGAGGGTGGCGCCGGTTCGTGGCTGGCCACCATCATGAAGCAGCTCGACAATCCGGTGCCGGAAGAGATGGCCAAGTTCGAGCAATTCGCCGACACCACCCTGTGGGGCCAGATTCAGGTGCCCGACGGGCCTGACAAATACGGCGTGCGCAAGTCGGTCATGTTTTACGACCCGAAGACCATGCCGGAAGGCACCTACGATCCGAAGCTGAACTGGAACACCTGGTCGGCCTGGGACCGCGAAGGCGCCGCCGATCTTGGGCGCTCCTACAACTATCCGCACGTCGCCGCCGCCTGGTGGACGCTCTATCGCCTTGGCCGCTATCATGACGGGCTGACGACGAAAGAAACCTGGCAGACCTATCTGACCCGTGCCGCCGAGACCACCAAGGCGATGATGACCAAGGCGCCTTACTATACCCAGTTCGGCCAGATGGAAGGCGATGTCTTCGTCTATATTCTTCAGGATCTGAAGCGCGAAGGCATGACGTCCGAAGCGTCTGAGATCGAGACGATGATGAAGGGCCGCGCCGATATCTGGAAAACACTGAAATATCCCTTCGGTTCGGAAATGCCGTGGGATTCGACCGGCCAGGCCGAGGTTTATATGTGGTCGCGCTATTTCGGCGACGAAAAGGCCGCTGATGTGACCCGTGAGGTCATCCTGGCCTATGATCCGACGATTCCGCACTGGGGTTATAATGGCTCGGCCCGCCGCTTCTGGGACTTCCTCTATGCCGGCAAACAGTCGCGCATCGAGCGCCAGTTGCACCACTATGGCTCTTCGCTTAACGCCGTGCCCCTGTTTGACGCCTATCGGGCCAATCCCTCCGACTTCCAGCTTCTGCGCGTCGCTTATGGCGGTCTGATGGGATCGCTGACCAATATCGATAGCGAAGGCTTTGGCGCCGCCGCCTTCCACTCCTTCCCGGATGCCATGCACTGGGACGGCATGAACGGCGACTACGGCATGAGCTTCTATGGCCATGCGGTCAGCGCCGCCGCCTATCTGGTCGATCACCCGGCCTTTGGCTGGACCGGTTTCGGCGGGAATGTCAGCCAAGCGGACGGGATCATCACCCTGAAACCGACAGACAGCGCCCGCGCTCGGATATTCATCGCGCCGGCGGGCCTGTGGCTCACCCTCGATGCCGGCAAGTTCACCGCCGCCACTTATGATCCAAAAACAGGTGCGGTGACGGTCAGCCTGGCGCCGGCGGATGCGCACACGCCGAAAGCCTATCTCAACGTCAAGACCACGACCGTCACCGGCAAACCCTACACGGCGAACGCCAAAACCGAGCGCGGCGCCTATGTCATTCAACTCGGTGCAAATGCAACGACTATTGAACTGACGCCAAAAGCCAATTAACACTCATCAGGCCACGATCCGTCCGGATCGTGGCCAATTATATTTTTGGGAAACACAATGGGATTATTCGGACCACTGAAGCCGCTGAGGCGCGCGGAAGAAGACGGCAAGACACTGGCCAAGACACTGAGTTGGCCGCACCTTATGGCGCTGGGAATCGGCGGCATTATCGGCACGGGCATCTATACCCTGACTGGCGTCGGTGCCGGTCTGGCCGGGCCGGGTGTCATCATCTCCTTCGCCCTGTGCGGACTGGTCTGCGCCTGCGCGGCCCTGTGTTATACCGAGATGTCGACTCTGATCCCGACGGCCGGTTCGGCCTATACCTACAGCTATTCGAGCATGGGCGAGATTGTCGCCTGGGTCGTCGGCTGGGCGCTGATCCTCGAATATTCCCTGGCCTGTTCGACCGTTGCCGTCGGCTGGTCCGCTCACCTGGTCGGCTGGCTGGAAGAGGGCATTGGTCTGCACCTGCCGGCCTTCCTGCTCAGCGGCCCCTATGCCGGCGGACTGGTCAATCTTCCCGCCGTCGTTGTCTCCCTGGCGGTCATGGGACTGCTGCTGATTGGGGCGCGCGAAAGCGCCACGCTCAATATTATTCTGGTCATTGTCAAGATCTTGGCCCTCGGCGCCTTTGTCGTTCTGGGTTTCCCGGCTATTCAGGCGGGTCACTACGATCCCTTCATGCCGTTCGGTTTCCTGGCGCATGAGGTCGGCGGTGAAAAGCTCGGCGTCATGGCCGCGGCTGCCATCGTCTTCTTCGCCTTTTTCGGCTTCGATGCGGTTTCAACCTCGGCCGAAGAAACCAAGAACCCCGGCCGCGACCTGACCATCGGTATCCTGGGGTCCATGGGGGTATCGACGTTTATATACATGCTGGTGGCCGCTGTTGCCGTTGGCGCCGTCGGGTATCAGGATATCGCCGCTTCGGGCGAACCCCTGCCGCACGTCCTGCGCACGCTTGGCCAGCCGCTGGTGGCCTCGCTGGTCGGTGGTGCTGCCATCGTGGCCCTGCCGTCGGTTATCCTGGTCATGATGTATGGCCAAAGCCGCATCTTCTTCGTCATGGCGCGTGACGGTCTGCTGCCGCAAGCCGTGGCCAAGGTCAACGCCAAGGGCGCACCGGCCCTGATCACCCTCCTGACCGGCATCTTTGTTGCCATTTTCGCCGGCTTTATCCCGTTGAAGCAGATCGCCGAACTGTCCAATGCCGGTACCCTGATCGCCTTCGTGGCCGTGGCGCTTTCCATGATCATCCTGCGCAAGAAACTGCCGGACATGCAGCGGACCTTCAAGACGCCGCTTTACTGGCTGGTTGGCCTGATCACCATTGGCGGCTGTATCTTCATCTTTTCCAGCCTGCCGATCCAGAGCCAGGTCTTTACATTGATCTGGATGGCCATCGGCCTGGTCTTCTACTTTTCCTTCGGTCGGTGGAATAGCCGCCTGCGCAAGGAAGCCAAGGTGACACCTGCTGAATAGGGCAAGATTTTCATAGCAAAAAAAGCCCCGGAGCGATCCGGGGCTTTTTTTAGTTGATCATCGAGAAATCTTAAGCGCATCCCAAAAAGTGTGACGCGCTTTTTGGATTAAGATGCGCGACAAAAACAAAGGCCTAGAGCGTGTTCCGATTTGGTGCAAGCAGATCGGAACACGCTCTAAGCGCTGGCGGCTGTCTTTTCCGTTTCGAACTGCTTGCGCAGATCTTCCAGCGTCATGGCGATATGCTGGCGCATCAAGGCGGAGACCTCTTCCGACTTGCCTGAAGCCCACAGTTCAAACAGGGCCAGGTGCTCATTGTGGGCGCGATCATCGCGGCCGGCCGGCTCCAGGTGCTTGCCGACATAGCGTTCCGAGATGATATTCAGGCGCTCGATGATCTGTACCGTGATCTGGCGATGCAGCGGATAAACGAGCGACATGTGGAAGGCGCGGTTAAGCTTGCCCACCTGCGTCTTATCGCCACTGGCAGCAATATCAAGCGCATCGAGCGCGGTGCGGGCGGCCTTCCTGTCGGCATCGGTGGCCACTTTGGCAGCTTCACCCACGGCTTCGGGTTCGAGCTTGAGGCGCAGGGCGAAGACCTCTTCTACCTCATCGGCATTCAGCGGGCGGACGAAGAAGCCGCGATTGGCGTGGGAGAGAAGCAGGCCCTCCTGCTCCAGGCGGGCGAGGGCTTCGCGCAAGGGAATCTTGCTGACCCCCAGTTCAGCGGCCAGGGCATCCTGGCGGATGGCCGTATCGGTGGGCAGCTTGCCGGAAATGATGCGGTCACGGACCAGGGAGAAGATCTGTTCGGAGAGGGTTTGAACCACAATGGTCATGAAAGTTTTCCGGAGGGCGACAGGGTTCACGTGAGTCCTGCGCTATTTTTATATAGTATACACTAGACACCAGTCCGTCGCCATGACAAGGGCGCAACCGGTGTCAGGGATTAAATTCTGACATTTTCGTAATGCCAGCGGCCTATGCGGGAGCAGTGGTGGCAGAAGGCGCGGGTTTCGGCGAGCCGAAGTCTTGTGATAGGTTTTTCTTTATATGCCTATGGATTGCGAAAAGCATATATCGTATACGATCACTGGTGATCTATGGCAATGCGGATGAAAATAGTCGATGTCGGCGCCTCAAAATAACGCACTTAAGAAGAGTTTGGTCATTGGTGGCGGCGTGGTCGGCCTGAATATCGCCCTGGCGCTTCAGGCACAGGGATTTCAGGTCACCTTATGTGATAGTGGCAGCCGGGACTCGGCGTCCTATGGCAATGCCGGCCATATCGCCACCGAACAGGCCGAGCCGCTCGCCTCTATGGCAACCGTAAAATCGGCCTGGCGGCGCTGGTTCATGCGTGGCGGCGCGCTCTCCCTTCCGCCGCAAGGCTTTTTTGCCTGGCTGCCGTTTTCGCTGCGTCTGCTGGCTGCGGCGCAACCCAGGCGTTTCGCACAAGGCAAGGTGGCCCTGAAAAGTCTTCTGGCCCAGGCCATGCCCGCGTGGCAACGACGGGTAGCGGATATGGGCGCGCCGGACCTGCTCTGTGAAGACGGCCATTTTGTCGTCTGGGAAACGCCGGAAAGCGCCGCCAAGGGGCTGCGCGCGTGGTCTGCCGCCGACACCGGAACGGCCAGCCTGCGACCAGTGACCGATGACGAGATGGCGCAATTATCGGCGCTGACGCAAAAGAAAATTTACGGGGCGATTCGCTTTATCGGCACGGCGCAGATCGCTGATACCCGCCGGATGCTGGAAACCCTGGGCGAGCGTTTCATCGAGCGCGGTGGCCGATATCTGCTTGAGCGCGTAGAGAAAATGATTATCCGCAAGGGCAGCGCCTGGGCGGTGCTGAGCGGGGGCGAACAACTGGCCTCCGATACGGTTGTGATTGCGGCGGGTATCGGCTCCAAACCCCTGCTGGAAGGTCTGGGTCAGGCTGTGCCTATGATCGCCGAGCGCGGCTATCATATCCAGACCCCGGATCATGGCTGGCCGAAGGGCTTCCCGCCGGTGGTCTTCGAGGATCGCTCGATGATCGTGACGGGATTTGAAAGTGGCTTGCGGGCGGCCTCGTTTGTCGAGTTCAATCGCCAGGATGCCGCGCCGGACCCGCGCAAGTGGGCGCGCCTGCGCCGGCATGTCGGTGAGCTTGGCCTGCCGTTCAAAGGCGAGGGGGCGGCCAAAACACAGCAATGGATCGGCACGCGGCCGACCCTGCCGGATTACCTGCCGGCCATCGGACAATCTGCCAGGGCAGATAACCTCTATTATGCTTTCGGCCACCAGCATCTCGGCTTGACCCTAGGCGCCATTACCGGCGAAATTGTTGCCGAGATGATAGCGACCGGTCGGGCGCCTGGCGCTTTCGACCTGTCGCGTTTCAAGTAAGGAATTCCCCATGATCGGTTCATCCACCCCCGAAGCCGAACTGGCCAAGCTGTCGGTCTATGCCCATCAGGCGCCGGCCATCATCATAACCGAACGCCTGACGCGTATCGAAAAGGCGCGCAAGCTGACCCGTGACATGGGCGCCGATGCGCTTCTGGTCGGGGCCGGAGCCAGCCTCAACTATTTCGCCGGCGTGCCGTGGGGGGCTTCCGAGCGTCTGGTCGGGATGCTGATCCCGGTGACCGGTGATCCGCTGATGATCTGTCCGTTCTTCGAACTGGGCTCGCTCGAAGCCGATATGAAGATTACCGCCGAGTTCCGCCTGTGGCAGGAGCATGAGAGCCCGCACGCCCTGATCGGCCAGGCCATGGGCGACTGGGGCGCCAAGGTGATCGCCGTCGATCCGGCCATGTCGTTCGAGATGGTCAGCCGTCTGGGCCCCGAAACCGGCTTAGATATCCGCGAAGCCTCGTCGGTCATCAATGGCTGCCGCATGTACAAGTCGGCGGCCGAACTGGCCCTGATGCAGCAGGCCAAGGACATGACCATCCTGGTGCATAAGGCCGTCGCGCGGATGCTTTACGAGGGTATTACCACGAAGGAGGTGAACACCTTTATCGAGGCGGCGCACCGCAAGTTGGGGGCTTCGGGCAATTCCTTCGTCATCACCCAGTTCGGCCGCGGTACGGCCTTCCCGCACGGCCTGCCCGGCGAGCAGCGCCTGAAGGAGGGCGATATGGTGCTGGTCGATACCGGCTGCTATGTGCAGGGCTATACATCGGACATCACCCGCACCTATATCTTCGGCCAGCCCAAGCCGGAATATCAGCGCGTCTGGGACATCGAAAAAGAAGCCCAGGCGGCCGCCTTTGCGCGCGTCGAGGTCGGCCTGCCGTGCGAAGCGGTCGATTACGCCGCCCGCGCCGTGCTGGAAAAAGCATGGCCTGGGGCCGGATTACACTCTGCCGGGCACGCCGCACCGCACAGGTCACGGCATTGGCCTCAGCATCCATGAGCCCGCCTATCTGGTGCGTGGCGACAAGACCCCGCTGGCGCCGGGCATGTGCTTCTCAAATGAGCCGATGATCGTGGTGCCCGATACATTCGGCGTTCGCCTGGAAGACCATATGTACGTCACCGAAAATGGCGCGAAATGGTTCACCGAGCCACAGGAAGCCATCGACAGGGTATAGTTGCGAGAGCCGGCGGATAATTTCGCCGGTTCTTTTCGGATTATTTTGTTGACTAGGAAATCATATTATATAATTTCCTAGTCAACAAATGAGGCCGCCATGAGTACTGCCGTACACCCCTCTCATCTGACTTCACACCTCGGCTTCTGGCTGAGGTTCGTCTCTAACCATGTTTCCCATGCCTTTGCCCGCAAACTGGAGGGCCGCGACGTCACCGTGGCGGAGTGGGTGCTGCTGCGAGAGCTTTATGATGCGGACACCATCGCTCCCAGCCGGCTGGCGGAGCGGATGGGCATGACGCGCGGGGCCATCACCAAACT
Organism: Asticcacaulis sp.; assembly: GCA_024707255.1. Taxonomy (NCBI): domain Bacteria; kingdom Pseudomonadati; phylum Pseudomonadota; class Alphaproteobacteria; order Caulobacterales; family Caulobacteraceae; genus Asticcacaulis; species Asticcacaulis sp. Next base: position 468,873 of record JANQAC010000002.1, read on the forward strand.
GGCAGACCGCCTTATCGCCAAGGGACTGGTCAGCCGTCAGGCCAATCCGGAAGACGCGCGGGCCCAGACCCTGACAATCACGGTGGCAGGACAGGGACTTATCCCCGAACTCTCGGCTCTGGCAGATAGCAACGACGCCGAATTTTTCGGCCACCTGACGCCAGCCGAGCGAGAGGAAATTGAGCGACTGCTCAAGGATATTATTACGCGGCGCGGGTTGACGGCCGTGCCTGTCAGCTAGGCGCCGTTACTTGTTTCAGTTCATCTAAGAAGGCGTGAAGCCATGCACACATCTGTTATATCCGTTATCCAGGATTGCCATGAAGCGTCCGAAAGCGATCGAATGAACTTTCCGCAGATACTGGAAAAATTTCATTTCGTCGGTATCGAGGGGTACAGCGTTGACTATCGCCGCTCGGCCAAGACATATTATCAGCCGGACGGTGAAAGCCTGGACCTTTCATTCGCTCCTCTTGAGGTGCCGGTGGCGGCCACTTTCGACAGCGGACGCCTGCAGGCTGCGATCCGTGAAGCCCAGGCCAATGCGGCGGGCTATACCTATCGCAGCTTTTGCCGCAAGGTGATGCTGGCTGGCTGTGCTGGCTATATCGTGTCTATTCCGGGCCGCCGTGTCCTTTATTTCGGACGGACGGCCGAAATCCATATCGAGCATTTTCCCGGACAGGCCTGACAAGAGGCTGGCCTTTGCCCCTGCGCATCTGACCTCAGGATTGCATGAAGAACGCTGAAAGTCTCTAAATCAACGGGCCATTTGCCACGGGGTCACCGAAATCGGGTATACCGTCCGCCGTGTAATGGATCGGCTGGACGCGGGTATGGCGGTTCGGGTCGAACAGGGGATCACCCTGGATTTCCTTATAGTCGCGGGCGTGATAGACCAGCATGTCGCGCCCGTTTTCATCGATGGTGAAGCTGTTGTGACCGGGGCCCCAGACGCTATGGGCTGGCGAACTCCTGAATACCGGTTCCGGTGATTTTATCCATGACGCCGGATCCATGATGTCGGCATCGTCGCGCGCGGTCAGCATACCCATGCAGTAATGGTAATCGGTGGCGGCGGCCGAATAGGTCAGGAAGAGGCGGCCGTTGCGCGCCAAAAGGGCCGGACCTTCATTGACCCTGAAGCCGATGGTTTCCCACTCATAGGTCGGCACCGTCAGACGGGTCGGTTTTGCAGCGAGAGTGATCGGCGTTGCCAGGGGCGCCAGGTAGAGATTGCTGTTGGTGTCGATCCCTGGTTCGTGCTGCGCCCAGCACACATAGCGCATGCCGCGATGGACGAAGGTCGTCGAATCGAGAGTGAAGGTATCCCACGGCGTTTCAAGCTGCCCGGTCAGGGACCACTTTCCGGTCAACGGGTTGGTATCCGGGCAGGAGAGCACATAGGTGCGGATATGGAACTTGTCGTCGCCATTACCGGCGGCGAAATAGATGTGCCACTGACCGTCGAAATGATGCAGTTCCGGCGCCCAGATATAGCCTGCCATCCGGCCGCTTTCCGGACGTCGCCAGACCACGGTCTCGTCCGCTCTCGCCAGTCCGGTCAGGGTGCGGGCGCGGCGGATGGCCAGCCGGTCATATTCCGGCACCGAGGCCATCATGTAGTAATAGCCATCGTCATGCCGGAATACCTGCGGATCGGCGCGTTGCAGGACCAGCGGATTGACGATCTTCGACGGACGCTCAGCCGCCTGCGCGAGAATAGGGGACATCAGACCAGCACCTGCGGATGTGGTTATAAAGTGACGACGGCTAAGGATGGGCATTGCGGACTCTGGGAAAACCGGGGAGGGATAAATGTCAGACAATTGCCCTTACACCGCGCAAAGGCGCCTTGTCAAACCACGGCCGTGATGACATGGGCCTGTATCTTCGCGGCGATCGCGCCATGACCATGTCTTCCGGCCAGCGAAGCGGTGACATAATCTGTTGCAGCTTCCAGGTTTCCACCGGCGGCCTCGAGATCATTGCGCAGAAGGGTGCCCTGGCAATAGGCGGTGGCCACATGATGTGGGGATGGCGCGCGGCTGGTTTCGGTTCGGGTGTCTATGGCCACATCAGAGAAGCCCGCGGTCTCCAGTTCGCTACGTATCACTGTCGTATCGTGGTAGCCATGCGGTGTGCGGGCCAGAAAACGCGGCGGATCTGCCGGCAGGAGGCGGGCGAGGGCATTGGTCACGTCATCGGCAAACACATTCGTCTCGATGCGATCCCAGACGCTGAACAGGAAACGCCCGCCGGCTTTCAGTACACGCCGGGCTTCGCGGTAAGCCTGTGCGCGATCCGGAAAGAACATGGCGCCGAACTGACAGAAGACGAGATCGAAGCTTTCGTTTGCAAACGGCAGCGCCATGGCGTCGGCCTGTTGCCATTGGATGCGCTTATCCGGCGGTTGCTGTGAGGCCGCGTAATCAAGCATCGGCGGGTTCAGGTCGGTGACGATATAGCGGGTTTCGGGCGGTAATTGCGGTACCAGGGCACGCGTAACGACACCGGTGCCTGCAGCGATTTCCAGTACCGCATCCAGTTTCAGGGCGGCCGCACGCCTAGCCATATCGTCGGCATAGGGCTGGAAGATCAGCGGCACCATGTGGCGGTCATAATTTTCCGGCACCGAGCCCGCGAATACCTTGTCTGAGTCCCGCATGATTGTCATCGCTCTCCGGCATCAGGCCGTGAGAGAGTGTACTACGCTGCCAGCTTACGAGAAACAGTCATCTTTCGCCTTGCCGCTTTCGTCCAGGCTGATGTGCGCCGTGTTCATGCGGGCGGGGTGCATGTAATAAACATCGGCCGGAATACGATGATCCCAGCGGTAGACTTCCGACAGAAGGGCGTAGAATTCCGGATCATGGGCCTTGAAATCGTCGGCGTTCACGACTGTCAGGGTGTCGGTGATGTATGCCTTGTTGGAATTGAACCAGAACTGCGTGCCTTCGGCCCAGTATTCATCCAGCGTATTGGCCATGTAGGCGCCCTGCCACAGGCGCTTTTCCCTGGCATGGGCATAGGCGGCTTCAACGCGCGTTTCCAGCACCGGATCGGCCGTGCGGATAGCCTCGAAAATGCTGTGCGAGAACTCGTGAACCAGGATGTTCTCGCCGTAATAGCGCGTGCCGGGCACGCCCATGATGTTTTCAGCCGCCCCCGTGGTGTAGGTGCCGCCCATGCCGCGGGCGCGCTGCGCCCAGTAGTCGCGGTCGCTTTGCAGGCCGATGCCCTTGGCATAATCGCGCACATCGCATTTCGACAGTCGCGGATCATCGATGGCCGGCTTTTTCCAGTCGCTTTGTTCAGGAATATCTGTCGTCGTTTCGTCGATCGCCATGATGCCGACGCGGGCGCCATACCGGATCAACTGGTTGCGGATATCCGGCCGCTCTGAAAGCATGTAAAGCACGATATCGCGCGCAACCATGATGCCCGCGTCAGGGACATTCTTCGAGCCGATGATCGGAATGCCGCCGGCATCGGCATATTTCTGGTAGAACGGGTCAAGGTTCAGCCACTGCGGCGGGTGCGTGATAAGGCGGGCGTCGAAGAATGGGATTTCCGCCTTTGCCATAACGGCGCGCTCCGCTTCTGTCGCCAGGCCCGGACTTGATACTAAAGACCCGGACAACAGAAGGCTGGCGATCAGGACAGCGAAAGAAAGCCCCCGCTTCATGCTACTTCTCGTCTGCGTAGGGGCCCTTGCCGCCTTCCGCGATAAAGCGGTCGACGCGCGCTTCCAGCACCGGCAGCGGGACCGAACCCAGTTGCAGGACGGCGTCGTGGAACTGACGCAGGTCGAACTTTTCGCCCAGGGCGGCTTCGGCCTTGTGACGGGCCTTCCAGATGGCCATCTCGCCGAGATAGTAGGAGAGCGCCTGGCCCGGCCAGGCGATATAGCGATCCACTTCCGTGGTCACTTCATGCTTGGAGAGGGCGGTATTTTCCAGCAGATAATTCTGGGCCTGTTCGCGCGTCCAGCCCTTGGCGTGGATGCCGGTATCGACCACCAGGCGGCAGGCGCGCCACATCTGGTAGCTCAACATGCCGTAGGTTTCATAGGGCGTGTGGTACATGCCCATCTCGACACCCAGGCGTTCGGAATAGAGCGCCCAGCCTTCGCCATAGGCCGAGATATAGGTGAACTGACGGAAGGGCGGCAGGTCGGTGTTCTCCGCGGCCAGCGGCATCTGGAAGGCGTGGCCTGGCGCCGATTCATGCAGGGTCAGGGCCGGCAGCGAATAGAGCGGACGTGACGGCAGGTTCCAGGTATTGACCAGGTAGACGCCGGGGCCGCCGCGGCCGCCGGTATAGAAGGGGGCGATATCATCCGGCACGGGAATAATCCCGAAGCGCGAACGGGGAAGCCGGCCGAAATATTGCGACGCCTTGCCATCAAATTCCTTGGCGGTCCAGGCGGCGCGGTCGAGCAGGGCTTGCGGCGTGGTGACGTAGAACTGCGGATCCGTGCGCAGGAAATCGTTGAAGGCCGGCAGATCGCCCTTGAAGCCGACCTGATCCTTGATCGCCAGCATTTCCGCCTTGATCTTGGCCACTTCGTCGAGGCCGATCTGGTGGATCTGTTCCGGAGTCATGTCGACCGTGGCGTATTCGCGCACCTGTGACTGGTAGAACGCCTTGCCATTGGGCAGGTCATAGGCGGCGATCGACCTGGCGGCGCCGGGGATATATTCCTCGCGCATGAATTTGAGCAGGGTCTTGTGCGCCGGCAGCACCGACTTGGTGATGGCATCGGCGGCGGCCTTGCGCAGTTCGGCCTGTTTCTCGGCAGGGATGGTGGCCGGCAGCGACTTGAATGGCGTGTAGTAGATATTGTCTTCAACGGTCTTGGCGTCGGTCACGCTGGTGATGGTGGCATCGCGGCCCTGCAGCGAGATCTGCGGCAGGGTGAAGCCGCGCTTCAGGCCGGCGCGCATATTGTCGGTATTGTCCTTGAAATAGCGCGGCATGTCATTGAGCTGCGCAATATAGTTGCGATAATCGCTCTCACTGTGGAAGCTGCCGCGCGCCATGCCGGCCAGATCACCCCAGAAGGAGGTGTCGCCGCTTAAGGGGCGCTGATAGACTTTAAATTGCTGATCGGCGATCAGGGTTTCGATCTGGAAGCGGTAAACCTGGTAGTCCTCGGCTTCCTTGGGCGAGAGCGCCTTGACATCGACGGTATCAAGTTGCTTCAGCGTGTCCTGCCAACGGGCCAGCTTGGCAGCTTGGGCCTTTTTCGGAAACGTCCGGCAGATGGGCGGCCACCTCGCCAGAGGGGCTATCTTCATTGGCGGCTTCCTGCTGGCTGCGCCAGTCCCATTCACTCTTATATATGGACTCGAACTTCTGGTCCGTTGCCGTATCGGCCAGTGCCGGCAGGGCGGAAAGCGAGGTCAGGATGACGGTAAGGGCGGTGGCGTGCAGCAGGGCTTTCATCGGCGATGACCTCACATTTATATGTATTGCCAGATAATTGTATACAGTATAATCGTTGGGGCGCAACTACCGGATTCACATAACGAGGCTATGAAATGACCCGCCCGATACTGCCAGATATGACTAAGATCGACCGCCGTTTCCTGCTGAGGGGCGCCGCGGCCGGCAGCCTTCTGGCCTCGATCAGCGGCGTGGCTTATGCGAAGGAGAGCGGCATAGCCCTGCCATCGGTGGCGCAACCGGTGCCGATGGAAGATGTGCGCCTTTTGCCGTCGCCTTTCAATGACGCGGTCGAGGCCAATACCAAGTACCTGATGTTCCTGTCGCCGGACCGCTTCCTGCATAACTATCACAAGTTCGCTGGGCTTCCCGTCAAGGGTGAGATCTATGGTGGCTGGGAATCCGACACCATCGCCGGCGAAGGGCTCGGCCACTATCTCAGCGCTCTGTCTTTGATGTATGCGCAGACCGGCAATCCGGAATGCCTGAACCGCGTCAACTATATTGTCGATGAGCTGGCCAAGGTGCAGGCGGCGCAGGGCGATGGCTATACCGGCGCCATCATGCGCAAGCGCAAGGACGGTTCGCTCGTTGACGGCAAGGAAATCTTCCCGGAAATCATGGCGGGCGATATCCGTTCGGCCGGTTTCGATCTCAATGGCGCCTGGTCGCCCTATTACAGCCTGCACAAGCTGTTCGCCGGCCTGCTCGATGCCGACAAGTACTGCGGCAACAAGAAGGCCATCGACGTCGCGGTCGGCTTCGGCGGCTATATCGAGAAGGTCTTTGCCGCGCTCGATGACGAGCAAACACAAAAGATGCTCAACTGTGAATATGGCGGGCTCAATGAATCCTTTGCCGAACTTTATACCCGCACCAATGACCCGCGCTGGCTGAAACTCTCGCAGCGAATCTATGACAAGAAGGTGCTCGATCCGTTGAAGGCCGGCGAGGACAAGCTGGCCAATTTCCACGCCAATACCCAGATCCCCAAACTGATCGCGCTGGCGCGCCTGCACGAGATCACCGGCGACGCCTCGGACGCCAATGCCGCCAGCTTCTTCTGGCAGCGCGTGACCCAGCACCACAGCTTCGTCATCGGCGGCAATGCCGACCGCGAATACTTCTTCGAGCCGGATACCATCGCCACCCACATCACCGAACAGACCTGTGAAAGCTGCAACAGCTACAATATGCTGAAGCTGACGCGGCATCTCTATAGCTGGTCGCCGGATGCTGCCTATTTCGACTATTACGAACGCACGCACCTCAACCATATCCTGGCGCAGCAGAATCCGAAGACGGGCATGTTCGCCTATATGATGCCACTTATGTCGGGCACGGCGCGAGAGTTCTCCTCGCCGGAAAATGATTTCTGGTGTTGCGTGCTGACCGGCATCGAAAGCCATTCCAAGCACGGCGACAGCATCTACTGGCAACAAGACGACACCTTGTTCGTCAATCTGTATATTCCCTCGACCCTGAACTGGGCGGCCCAGAACGCGGCTTTCCAGCTCGACACCAAATATCCCTATGATGGCCATATCGCCTTCAAGATGACCCAGCTATCGGGCGCCAAAACCTTCACAGTGGCCCTGCGCATTCCGGCCTGGGCGGCCTCGTCGAAATTCCTCGTCAATGGCAAGCCAGCCATGGCGACCTCGGCCAAGGGCTATGCCCTCGTCCGCCGCAAGTGGCGTGCCGGCGACGTGGTCACGCTCGACTTGCCGCTTGATCTGCGGTTTGAACATACGGCCGGTGACGAGAAGGTCGTGGCCCTCTTGCGCGGGCCGATGGTGCTCACCGCTGATCTCGGTTCCGCCGAAGACAAATGGGAAGGCGACGCGCCGGCGCTTGTCGGCGCCGATTTGCTGGCCGGTTTCACACCGGTTTCGGTCGAGCAGGCGGTCTACAAAACGAATGGCATCGGTCGTCCGGGCGATATGACCTTCAAGCCTTTCTATTCCCAGTGGGAGCGCCGCAACGCGACCTATTTCAGCAAGTATAATGACGCCGAATGGGCCGAGGCGCAGGTGGCCTATAAGGCCGAGCAGGCCCGCCTGAAGGACGAAGCGGCGCGGTCGGTCGATGTCATGCACCTCGGCGAGATGCAGCCGGAACGCGACCACAATCTGAAATCGGAAATCTCGTATCCGGTCATCTATCGCGGTCGTCAGGGCCGTGATGCCCGCACGCTTGGCTTCTTCTCGTTCGAGATGAATACCCAGCGTGACGGCAAGGATGTGGGCCCGTTGATTTTGCAGGCCACCTACTGGGGTTCGGAAAACAACCGTGTCTTCGATATTCTGGTCGATGGCGTGACCATCGCTCACGAACGCCTGACCGGCCGTCAGCCCGGCGCCTGGATCGATGTCGATTACCCTATCCCGCTGGAACTGACCAAGGGTAAGGCCAAGGTGACGATCAAGTTCGATCCAAAGGAAGGCAAGACGGCCGGGCCGGTGTTTGGTGTCAAGCTGTTCACCGCCGCCGCTGCCGGGACTACCGCTTAAACAAAAATCCCGCCATCCGAAGATGGCGGGATTTTTTCAGACTTCACCTTTGCGCGAGGCGAGTATGCAAAGCAGCGTGATGACCGAAGCCGCCAGCAGATAGTAGCCGACATAGGCCAGACCGTAATGGCCCTGGAGCCAGGTGGCGGCATAGGGCGCCAGCGATGCCCCGACAATCCCCGCCAGATTGAAGGTCATTGAGGCGCCGGTGTAGCGGACGCTGGTGGGGAAAGGGGCGGCCAGGGCGGTGCCGATCGGGGCGTAGGTCATGCCCATCAGTGCCATGGCGATGACCGCGAACAGCAGGATGCCGCTTTCGCTGCCGCCCAGCAGAACTGGCAGCAGGAAAGAAAAGGCGCCGATCAGTACGGTGGTGCCGACCAGCACCGCGCGGCGGCCGAAGCGCTCGGATAGCTTGCCCGACAGGGGAATGAAAATGCCGAACGAAATCGAACTGAAAATCTGGATCGCCAGGGCATCAAGAAATGGAATGTGCCGGACCTTGACATTGTAGGACATCAGGTAGGCGGTGCCGATATAGAACAGCACGAAGGTCACCATGGCGACGAAGGTGCCGAGGAACAGGCTGCGTTTGTGGCTGCGGAAAATTTCGGCCAGCGGCACCTTGACGCGTTCCTCGGTCTCGACAGCCTTCTGGAATTCCGGCGTCTCGGTGATCGACAGGCGCATCCACAGGCCGACGGCGATCAGCACAATCGACGAAATGAAGGGGATGCGCCAGCCCCAGCTCAGCAGAGCGTCCTGAGAGATAAAGTGCAGCAGCACCCAGAAGATTCCGGAGGAGAGGAACAGGCCGACAGGCGCGCCCAGTTGCGGAAACATGCCGTACCACGAGCGCTTGCCTTCAGGGGCGTTCTCGGTAGCCAGCAGCACCGCGCCGCCCCATTCACCGCCGAGGCCGAAGCCCTGGCCGAAGCGGCACAGCGAGAGGAGCAGGGGCGCCCAGACGCCAATCTGTTTGAAACCGGGTAGGAGGCCGATCACCACGGTGGAAATCCCCATGGTCAGGAGTGCGGCTACTAAGGTGGCTTTACGCCCGATGCGGTCGCCAAAATGACCAAACACCATAGCCCCGATCGGCCGGGCAAAGAAGGCGATCGAGAAGGTGGCAAAGGATTGCAGCATCGCCGAGGTCGGGTCGCTGGCCGGGAAGAACAGGGTCGGGAAGACCAGCACCGCCGCCGTGGCATAGACATAAAAGTCGAAGAACTCGATGGTTGTGCCGGCCAGGCTGGCGATCAGCACCTTGAACGGCGAATTAAGCGGCTTTGGATGGTTGGTCATTTTCTGAGGTTTCCCTTTGTTATTCTGCGCTCTAGCCCATTTTTAACTTTAGGGAAACCCCATTGCGGCGGTCAGGCCCTTGCGCAGGAAGGCACGAATGCGGTCGGTCAGTTCCGGAGTCAGCGGACCGAGCGACCCCTTGTCGCCGGCCGCCAGGTGTGCCAGCGGATCTTCGCCGCCGGTAAAGACGTAATAGTCGAAAAGCGTCTTCCACAGTGCCTGATGGCCTTCGGGCATATCGCGGATAGCCAGTATGGCGTGGAACAGGGCCTCGTAACCGCCGGCCGCGGCCTTTGGGGCATCGTCCCACCAGTAGTTGACCAGTACATTGAAGCGCGACAGCGAATGGACCTGATGCCACCAGCCATAGGGAATATAAAGAGCGTCACCGGCTTCCAGTTCGGCGGTCAGCATGACCTTTTGCGCCTCTTTGAAGCGCGGGTAGCGATCCAGGTCAGGTTTTTCGGCATCGACCATACTGACCGGTACGCCGCCGATGGTGCGGTCGAACGGGCCGGGGTAGAGATTGACCAGTTGTTCCGGCGGAAACAGATGAAAACGCCGCCGGCCCGCCACGACGCAGGCGATATTGTGGTTCAGGTCGTAATGGGCGCGCGTGACCGTCTGGTTGCCGATCCAGATGCGCGGCTCGACCTCAGGCAAAAGAGCGAGCCGGTTTTCATCGGCGACGCCCGGCATATGGGTCTTGATCGGGACGGACTGCACGTAAATGGATTGCGGGTTCTCATCGGTACGCGCCGCCATCAACCGGTCGAGCGCCATGGCGATCGGTGCCGGGCCGTGGCGAAAATTCTCGCTGCGGGTATCGGCGCCGTAAAAGAAATTGCCGCGAGATCTCAGGCGCCCCCAGATAAACGCCGGCCAGTCCGCCATTGTCATGCTTTTTAAGGTAATCGACCAGGGCTTCGTCAGATTTTTGCCCCAATCTGACCGCCGGCCAGGTGAGAACCGCGCCTTTTAAAATGGCCGGGGTGTTGCGCGTGCGAATGTCGGTGGCGAAATCTTCCGGCGCAGGGGATCCGAATATGGCGATGGCTGACATGGTAACCTGAAAAGGGAGGCGCGACATATAAGTTCGCTGTCGGCGAGACTATTGACGCGATAGGCTCATGATAGCGTTTTCCTTTGTGGCGCAAAGCCAAAACGCGGTGGCAAGCATGACAAAAAAGTCTCACATGGCGAAAATCGGACAAATTCGTATACTTTATGTGACGTAATCGTATAATTTATAATTGACGCTTTGTAAAAGTAGTGATTGTTTTCTTCCTGCGTCAAATACGGCGGTTCTGCGGTAGGCGGCCCGTGAAACGGGTAATTTGTTTGGCGCTTGCAAAAGGGATTCACAATGAAAATAAACAAGAGAGCGCTGATTATGACCGGGGTCGCTCTGACTGCCCTCGGTTCCGTACTGGCGATCACGCCGGCATTCGCGCAGGATGCGGCGCCGGAAGCGGTGCAGGCCGATGATGCCCAAGCCACCACGATCGTTGTTACGGGCACGCGTATTCGCCGTCCTAACCTGAAAAGCGCATCGCCGATCACCACGGTGGACACCAAGGAAGTCAAGCTTCAGGGCGCAATCGCCGTGGACACGTTCCTGAAGTCCCTGCCGCAGATAGAAGCCGGCAATAACGAAAACCAGTCGAACAACTCGGACGGCACGGCGGGCGTCAACCTGCGCAGCCTGGGCGGCAACCGCTCGCTGGTCCTGATCGACGGCCAGCGCTTCCTGCCGACCCTTGGCGTCGACCTCAACTTCATTCCGTCATCGCTGGTTGAACGCACCGACGTCCTGACAGGCGGCGCCTCGTCAGTCTATGGTTCGGACGCCATGTCCGGTGTCGTCAACTTCATCATGCGCAAGCGCCTGAACGGTATCAAGTTCGATTCGCAGTACAGCATTTACCAGCACACCAACGACGACGATTATCTGCGTGGTATCCAGGAAGCCAAGGGCATCACCCCGGCCAAGGAAAATGTCTGGGATGGCCAGAAGTACGATTTCAATATTTCGTTCGGTTCCAACCTGGAAGATGGCAAGGGTAACGTCACCGGCTATTTCGGCTATCGCAAAATGGAAGCCGTGCGCCAGGACGCACGCGATTATTCGAACTGCGCGCTCGAATTTGATGATCCGGATGGCTCGACCTTCCGTTGCGGGGGTCCAGTTCGCACGCCTTCGGCCGTTTCCGTCCTCTGACGATCACGTTGGATGACGGCACGGTCATCGATTCTCCGGGCAAGAACACGGATTACGCCAATTCCAAGGACGGCTCGAAGACCTGGGTTCCCAACGACCCCTCGTTCAACTACAACTACGCACCAGACAACTATACCCTGCGTAATTCCGAGCGTTACAATGCCGGTTTCTTCGCCAACTACAAGGTCAACGAGCATGTTGAAGCCTATGGCAGCTTCATGTTCATGGATGACCATTCGGTCAGCCAGGTCGCGCCTTCGGCCATCTGGGCCGGCCGCGCTTTTGATGTCAACTGCGATAATCCCTTCCTGAGCGCGCAGCAAGGCGCCATCCTCTGCGGTACTGCTTATGGTACGGACGCTATTGCGCAGACCCAGGTCGTTTATCGCGCCGCCACCGGCCCCGGCCGTCGCAACGACATGCGCCATACCGACTATCGTCTGGCGGGCGGCTTCCGCGGCGCAATCAACGACGCCTGGAGCTATGACGCCAGCTATATGTACGCCACTACGATCGGTCAGTTCAACTATCAGAACGACATCAATCAGGATCTGGCCGGGCAGGCGCTGATGGCGGTGATGGATAACGGTACGCCGGTCTGTATTGACCAGTCGAAGGGGTGTAAGCCGATCGATGTTTTCAGCGCTAATGGCCCCTCGGCCGAAGGCCTCGAATTCATCTATGCGCCGACCTTCACGCGCAACGAACAAAGCATCAATGTCTTCAATGCTTTCGTCAGCGGTGACCTTGGCAAGTACGGCATTACCTCGCCCTGGGCGGATGATGGCGTGGCTATCGTCCTTGGTGTTGAAAGCCGCAAGGAAGCTATTGACGAGAAGCGCGACCAGACCCAGCTCGATGCTGAAATTCCGGAAGCCCATGGCAAGATCTGGGCTGACGAATACTTTACCGAAGTAGAAGTGCCTATCATCAGCGATAAGCCGTTCGTCAAGTCGCTGAATGCGTCGTTCGGTTACCGCAGCTCTACCTATAATTCGGAGTCCCCGACGGCCAAGGGCGAAGAAAAGAAGACAGAAACCTATAAGATCGAAGGCCGTTATGCGCCGACGCGCGACATCTTGTTCCGCGCCAGCTACAACAAGGCCATGCGCGCCGCCAATGTCAGCGAATTGTTCGCCTCACAGCAAGTCGGCAATGTCGGCCTGATCGACCCCTGCGCCGGCCCGACGCCTGTTAAAACCGAGGCAGCTTGTGCATTGACTGGCGTAAAACCTGGTCAGTATGGAACGATTGAGCCTACCCCGGCAGATGTCGGTTCAGGCCTAGGCGGCGGCAATCCAGACCTCAATCCAGAAGAAGCAAAAACGACAACATACGGCTTCGTCTTCACGCCGCGCGGCCTGCCGCTCGTTGTCAGCCTCGATTATTACAAAATTCGGATCGAAGGCTACATTGGCACGGTCGATCCGCAGGTCGCCGTCAGTCAGTGCGTCAATACCGGCGACCCGTTCTATTGCGGGCTAATCGTGCGTAACCCTGTGACTGGCGCCCTGTTTGGTTACAACAAGGCACTGGGCGGCTATGTTATCAATACCAATATCAATACCGGCTTCCTGGAGACCACAGGCATTGACGTCAGTGCGAGCTATAACCTTGAAACGGCACAGGTGTTCGGCCACGATTACGGCAGCCTCAGCTTCTCGCTGGTGGGGACTTATCTGAATTCGCTGGAAACCGAAGTGCTTCCTGGTCTTGGCTCCTATGACTGCACCGGCCTGTTCGGTGGCGCCTGTGGTCAGCCTAAGCCGAAGTGGCGCCACAACCTGCGCACCACCTGGGCGGTTCCGGGTGACAATGTCTGGGCTCCAACCTCGGTCTCGATCAACTGGCGTTATTTCGGCAAGGCCGAACTGGCCACCAACACCGACGATCAGTATCTGACCGGCACGAAGTCGACACGCAATGCCGAGATCGAAGCCTACAACTATATCGATCTGGCGATGACCAAGAACCTGCCGCACGGCCTCGTGCTGCGCGCTGGTGTCAACAACATGTTCGACAAGGATCCGCCTGCCATCATGGGGGGATTGCTGGTTCAGAACGGCAACGGCAATACCTTCCCCAGCACCTATGATCCGCTGGGCCGGATGTTCTTCCTCGGTCTGTCGACCTCTTTCTAAGCGTGTAAGTATCTGAGCATACCCCGGGGGCGTTGTCGGTTCAGGCCGGCGACGCCCCTTTTTTGACCACAAGGAGCCCTTCATGCCTGTCCGTTTTGACCGCCGCACCTTTCTCATGGGCTCCACAGTGGCGGCTGTAGCCGCCCCTGCCATTGCCGGAGAGGCGCAGGCTGAGCCAAAATTCATATTGGCAAGCGATGCGCCGATAACGGGCCATGCGAAGCTGGCCGAATTCGATGGCTGGACAGTTTATGAAGACCAGAACAAACGCGATGGCGCCATTACCTTCGTCAGGGGTGATCAGGCGCTGGTATTGCCTAAGCGGCTGGAAGCCTGTTTCGATGATATAACGCCGTCCTATCTCGGCCTGGCACTGAAGGACATCTGTCTGGCTGATGCCGACCTGCTGGCTGACAGGCTGCTGGCCGGTGGCGGTGATCCCGATCCCGAAGAGGTGCGCCGTGCCGCGCCCCCGGCCGGCTGGAACTACACACCTGAGGGGCTATACACCCGTCTGGCCTGGACCAATTTTGTCGGCACCCGCCAACAGGGCGATACCATGCCGGTCTTCCCGAACGGCCGCACGCGCGGCTACCGCCCGGAACACGCCTTCCCGGAACTGCAGGGCGACGATATGGCGAAGAAACGCTGGGAAGGGATGCTCGGCGGCTGGCTGCCGGCGATCCACAAGATCATTGAGGTGTCGCCGACACGCTATTACGACCTGTTGATCTTTGCCGATGTCAAGGCGCCCGATGCCCTGCTGGTCCAGACCTGGCACCGCACCATACAGTACGATAACGGCCAGCCGGTGAAGACGGTTTTCGGTTATTCCTATGCGCCCTATCCGCCGCGCCGGACCGAGCCTTCCGCCGCCGATTTCTACAAAGGCCTGTTTGATTTCGCCGCCTACTGGCAGAATGAGGTGAAGGACCAATGCGCTCTGACCATTCCCGACAAGGCCTTGGGCGATATGGTCAGCCACGCCTTCGCCAAGGAACTGATGACACGGCCGCAAGGCGTCTATCCGAAATACGGCGTGGTCGATCGGGATTATTTCGGTCCGGAATATGATGGTTTCCAGGATATCCTGACCTCGTCGCTCTACGCCAATCTCGAATGGGGTCGCTTCGATCAGGCCAGGGCGGTGCTGGATAACTATTTCAACGAGTTCACCGCATCCGACGGCATGATCAATATGCGCGGGCCGGAAACGCCGCAATTCGGCCTGACCCTCAGCCTGTTGGCGCGGTATTTTGCCTATACCGGCGACGTGGCGACCCTGCGCACACACGCAGGCAAGATTGTCAATACGGCGGCGATTCTGACCGAAATGCACGATCTCAGCCTGAAAAAGCCCGCCGATGACGCCGGTTTTGGCCTGATCGATGGCTGGAGCGAATCCGATGCCTGTCTGCATCCCGATCCGACCCTGTGGTGGAAGCCATACTGGAATAATTCGGCGTTTGCCGTGCGCGGCTGGCGCGACATCGCCCGTATCTGGCCGGTGATTGCGCCGGACCAGGCGGCGCTGGCGGCCGACTGGAGCCGACGCGCCGATCAATTGCAAGCGCAACTGGTGAAGACCCTGCGCGCCAATGTCCGCAAGGATCTGACGCCGGCCTATGTCGCCGTCCTGCCGGGCGCGAAACTGACCCACCGCGAGGCCTATGCCGAGGCGCGGGTGAAAAAACAACGCACCGAACAGGGCTGGGCGCACCGTGTCTATGCCGAAATGCTGCATGCCGATGTCCTGCCGGATGATCTGGCGCAAACGGTGATCGATGGGGTGCGCGGCCATGGCGGCACCTGCATCGGCGTGGTCGCCAATATCGCGCCGGCCAATGAGACTTCGCGCAGTCAGCTCGGCTTTATCTCCTACGGCTATGCTCAGCAGCTCCTGCGCTCCGGCCGCATCGAGGAATATCTGCTGTTCCTGCATTCACACCGCTATCATTCGCATACGCCCGGCACCTGGGTGGCTGGTGAAGTGACCGGTATCGATGGCGACCTGCCGCTCTATTGCATACCGGCGCAGCTCACCATTCCCAAACTGGTGCGCTGGATGCTGGTGTTTGAGGCATCGGACAGCGAAACCCTGTATCTCGGCAAGGCCATTCCGCGCGAGTGGTTCGCCTCCGGCCAGCCGATCCGCATCGATGGCGCGCCCACCCGCTGGGGCAAGCTCGATCTGGCCTTGCAGGGCGGCGGCGAGAAGGTAACCGGAAAAGTGATGTTTCATGGGGAGGGGCGCCCGAATGAGGTGCAACTCAGCCTGCGCCTGCCGAAGGGCGTTAAGGTGAAAAGCGTCAGGCTTGGCGGTAAACCCGTAAAGCTGACCGGCGATATAGTGACGTTCAGGCCCGGCAAGTCGGCGGAATTCTCCATCGAGGTTAGTCTTGCCAAACCGGCCCTGACCGCCTAAATCAGCCGGACAGCCGCCGCACAGGATAATCCGACACATGTGATTTCAACACTCAGAGACAAACGCCTTTGTTGACCTCCGAGGAAATCCATATCCATGTCTATAATCCTGTCCGACCTGTCGTGGTCGATAGACGGCCGCGCGTTGTTTTCCAATCTCAGTCTGACCTTCGGTGCCGAACGGACCGGACTTGTGGGCCGCAATGGCACTGGCAAGACGACCCTGCTAAATCTTATATCTGGCGCCTTGCCGCTCCAGGCGGGGCACATTTCCGTCACCGGTTCGCTGGGCGTCCTGCGCCAGACGGTTCAGACCGGCCCGGAGGAAACCGTGGCCGATCTGTTCGGCGTCACGGAGGCGCTGGAGATCCTGCACCGTGCCGAAGCCGGGGAGGCCACGGCCGAGGATTTTGAGAACGCCGACTGGACCCTGGAAGCGCGGATGACTGTTGCGCTGGCCCGTGTCGGACTCGATGTCATACCGGAGACCCGGCTGACCACACTATCCGGCGGCCAGCAAACGCGCGCCGGTCTGGCGGCGCTGGTATTTTCCGCGCCAGACTTTTTGCTGCTCGATGAACCGACCAACAATCTCGATCGGGAAGGGCGGCGCGCTGTGCTGGACCTGCTGTCCGGCTGGCGAGGCGGCGCCATCGTTGTCAGCCATGATCGCGAACTGCTGGAAACCATGGACGCTATTGTCGAAGTGACCTCGCTTGGCGTTACGCGTTATGGCGGCAACTGGAGCCACTACCGCGATCGCAAGGCGCTGGAACTGGCGGCTGTGCAGGCGGACCTGGCCGATGCCGAAAAGCGTATCGGAGACGCTGCTCGCGCTGCGCAGGTTGCTACCGAACGCAAGGCACGCAAGGATAGCGCAGGAAAGAAGAGGGCCACCAAGGGCGATGCGCCGCGTATCCTGCTGGGCGCTATGAAGAACCGCAGTGAAAATACAAGTGGCGACCAGGCCCACCTGGCAGAACGGCAACGCCATGAGGCCATGTCAGCGGCGGCCGAGGCGCGTGAACGGATCGAAGTTCTCCAGCCACTGTCGGTTTCCGTACCATCCACTGGTTTGTCCGCCAGTCGGACAGTTTTGCAGATTGGCGGGGTAACCGTGGGTTATGACAATCAGCCCGTTATCCGTGATCTTTCCCTGACAGTCATCGGACCGGAACGCGCGGCCATCACCGGGCCCAACGGTTCCGGCAAGACGACACTGCTGAAGCTGATTACGGGCAAGCTTGCGCCGTGGTCAGGCTCCGTGCGTGTAACGAACAGTCGGACGCTGCTCGATCAGTCGGTGAGCCTCCTTGACCCGGCCCAGTCGATCCGTGACAATTTTCGCCGTCTCCATCCGCAGGCCGATGAAAACAGTTGCCGGGCGGCGTTGGCGCGGTTCATGTTTCGGGCGGACGCGGCCCTGCAGATCGTGTCTACCCTCAGCGGCGGGCAGAGGCTGCGTGCCGGCTTGGCCTGTGTACTGGGTGGTGCGCTGCCGCCCGATCTGCTGATCCTTGATGAGCCGACCAACCATCTCGATATCGACTCTATTGAGGCGGTCGAGGCCGGCCTGCGCGCCTATGACGGCGCGCTTGTGATCGTCAGCCATGACGAAGCCTTCCTCAAAGCGATCAATATTGGCCGCAGGATAGTTCTTCTGAATTCGGCGGTATTCACAGGATAACAATTTCGTTTTCGGTCGATTTTCAGCAAAGAAAGGAAGATTTTACTCAAGGGGTCGTGGCAAGCTGGCAAAAAAGCCGACACAGGGAGTGCGGTCAGATGGCGGATAAAACGCGTCTTCAACTCTATATTCCCAAGCCGCAGGCGCGGCCGGGGGAACCCGTCAATTTCGATGGCCTGGTGGTGCCCGAAGCCGGATCGGTGCGCCGTCCGGAACCGCTTGGTTGCGAAGCCGATATGCGCGACATGCCGTTCTCGCTGGTGCGGGTGCTCGATGAGGAAGGCCATGCTGTCGGCCCCTGGGCGCCTGATATTTCCCCTGATCTGCTGCGCAAGGGGCTGCGCGCCATGCTGCAGACGCGCCTGTTCGATGACAAGCTGTTCCGCCTCCAGCGCCAGGGCAAGACCAGCTTCTACATGAAATCGACCGGCGAGGAGGCTATTGGCGCGGCGCAATCCCTGATGCTTGGGCAGGGGGACATGTGCTTCCCGACCTACCGCGTTCTGAGTTGGCTGATGGCGCGTGATTACCCGCTGATCAATCTGGTCAATCAGTTGTTTTCCAATGAAAAAGACCCGCTGAAGGGGCGCCAGCTTCCGGTGCTTTATTCGGCACGGGAGTACGGCTTCTATTCGCTGTCCGGCAATCTCGGCAGCCGTTTCGGCCATGCCGTTGGCTGGGCCATGGCCTCGGCCTACAGGAATGACGACAAGATCGCGCTCGGCTATGTCGGCGAAGGCACGACCGCCGAGGGTGATTTCCACGAGGCCCTGACCTTCGCCGGCGTCTATCGCGCGCCGGCCATATTGTGCGTCACCAATAACCAGTGGGCGATCTCGACCTTCGCGGGCATCGCCAATCCGCGCGACACCACCTTCGCCGCCAAGGCCATAGGCTACGGCATCCCCGGCCTGCGTGTCGATGGCAACGACTTCCTGGCCGTCTGCGCCGCCACTCAGTGGGCGGCCGAACGCGCTCACGCCAATCTCGGTTCGACCCTGATCGAATTCTTCACCTATCGCGCCGGCGGCCATTCGACCAGCGACGACCCGACGAAGTACCGGCCGGTCGATGAGCCGGTCCACTGGCCGCTGGGTGACCCGATCGTGCGGCTGAAAAACCACCTGATCGCTATCGGCGAATGGGATGAAGCGCGTCATGAGGCCCTGACCGCCGAACTGACAGAAGAGATCAATGCCGCCGTCCGCGAAGGCGAGGCAGTGGGCACACTTGGTCAATCCAAGCCGCCGGTCAGCGAAATGTTCGAGGGCGTTTTCAAGGAACCGGACTGGCGGTTGATCGAACAACGGAAAGAACTGGGACTGTAACATGGCCAGCATGAACATGATCCAGGCGCTGAATAATGCGCTCGATATCACCCTCGCCAGCGATCCGGATACCCTGGTCTTTGGTGAAGATGTCGGCTATTTCGGCGGCGTGTTCCGAGTTACTGACAAGCTTCAGGAAAAGCATGGCGTAACCCGCTGCTTCGACGCCCCGATCAGCGAGGGCGGCATCATCGCCGCCGCCATCGGCATGGGGGCCTATGGTCTCAGGCCGGTAGTGGAGATCCAGTTCGCCGACTATATCCTGCCGGCCTATGACCAACTCGTTTCCGAGGCGGCGCGCCTGCGTTACCGCTCGGGCGGTGAATTCTGGGCACCGCTGACCGTGCGTTCGCCCTATGGCGGCGGCATCTTCGGCGGTCAGACCCACAGCCAGTCGCCGGAAGCTATTTTTGCCCATATCACCGGTTTGAAAACGGTTATCCCGTCCAACCCCTATGACGCCAAGGGGTTGCTGATCGCCGCCATAGAATGCGATGATCCGGTCGTCTTCCTGGAGCCAAAGCGCATCTATAACGGACCGTTTGACGGCCGTCCTGATCAGGCGATGAAAACCTGGGCGGGCCATAAGGACGCCGAGGTGCCGGAAGGCCATTATACTGTGCCGCTCGGCAAGGCGGCGATCACCCGGCCGGGCAGCGAGGTGACCGTGCTCGCCTACGGCACCATGGTGCATGTGGCGCTCTCGGCCATCGAGGAAAGTGGTCTTGACGCCGAACTGATCGACCTGCGCTCGATCGTGCCGCTCGATATCGACACCATAGTGGCTTCGGTGAAGAAGACCGGGCGTTGTGTTATCGTCCACGAAGCGTCGCGCTTCGGCGGTTTCGGTGCAGAGCTTTCAGCGCTGATACAGGAGCGTTGTTTTTATCATTTGAAGGCGCCGATCGGCCGGGTCTGCGGCTGGGATACGCCTTACCCGCACGCCTTTGAATGGGACTATTTCCCCGGACCTGCCCGCATTATTCGGGCGCTGAACCTTGCCATGGAGAACTGATATGGGCCTCTATCTTTTCCGCTTGCCCGATGTCGGCGAAGGCGTGGCTGAGGCCGAAATCGGCGCCTGGTATGTCAAAGCCGGCGATGTCGTTCAGGAGGACGCCCCTCTGGTCGATATGCTGACCGACAAGGCGTCGGTCGAGATCACCTCGCCGGTGACCGGCACGGTCCTGGCCATTCATGGCGAGACAGGTGATTTCGCGCCGGTCGGTTCCGTGCTGGTCGAACTGGACGTGGCGGGCTATGGCGAAGCGGCATCTGTCGGGGCGGCAAAGCCTGAAACAGTGCCGGAACCTGCCGAAAAACCGGTACCTGCAGCTTCAAAACCTGCGCCTCTGGCGGCGCCTGCCACGCGTCACCGCGCCGATGAGATGGGGATTCCCCTGTCGTCCGTAACCGGTACGGGACCGGAAGGGCGCGTCCTGCCCGAAGATCTCGATGCCTATGCGGAGCCGGAAATTGCCCCGGCGAAATCAGATGGCGTCACCGAAATCCGCATTGTCGGCCTGCGTCGCAAGATCGCCGAAAAAATGCAGGCATCCAAACGCAATATCCCGCATTTTGCCTATGTCGAAGAATTCGACATGACCAATCTGGAAGGCTTGCGCAAAGAACTGAACGACAGCCGCAAAGCTGATCAGCCCAAACTGACCCTGCTACCCTTCTTCATGCAGGCGGTGGTGAAACTGAGGGCGGAATTTCCCAATGTGAACGCGCGCTATGATGACGAAGCAGGCCTCCTGCGCACCTATGATGCGGTCCATATCGGCATCGCCACCCAGACGGCGAATGGCCTGGTCGTGCCCGTGGTTCGCCATGTGGAAAGCCTTGACCTGTGGGACTGCGCCCGCGAACTGGCACGCGTCACTCAAGCCGCACGTGACGGCACGGCCAGCCGCGAAGACCTCAGCGGTTCGACCATCACCCTGACCAGTCTGGGCACGCTTGGCGGTATAGCGGCGACGCCTGTGATCAATGCACCGGAAGTGGCGATCCTCGGCCCCAACAAGCTGGTCGAACGGCCGGTGGTCCGGGATGGGCAGGTGGTGATCCGCACCCTGATGAACCTGTCGTCTTCCTTCGATCATCGGATCATCGACGGCTTCGACGCGGCCTCTTACGTCCAGCGCCTGAAGCGTCTGATCGAAAAGCCGGCCTTGCTGTTTATCGATTAAGGCATTTCGCCCATCAGATAGTCGGCGAGGGCTGCGGCATTATTATGCGCCGGATCGTGCGCCGCGAAGAGAAGCGTGTTTTTTCCACGCCTTACCAGGCCGCGCAGCGCTTTCACGGTTGCGGGACTGGCGTCGAGTTCCGCGGCATAGCGGGTGCGAAACGCCTGCCAGCGAGCCACATCGTGGTTGAACCATTTGCGCAGTTCCGTCGACGGCGCCACATCCTTCAGCCAGACGTCGACCGCGGCTTTTTCCTTGCTCAGGCCACGCGGCCATATGCGGTCCACCAATAGGCGCTGACCATCTTCCGGTTCCGGCGGTTCGTAGACGCGTTTGATATTCAGGGACATGCGGCGCTTTCCTGGTGAGGTCGCAATATATCCGGTTTGCCGATGCCTGCCTCGCTTCAAATTGAAATGGATTGGACTGATGCAGTGGTCTGATATATTTACGGAATCGATTTTTACAGGTGGCGGACGACGGGAACTCAAGGTTCATGGCGGCGGATAATCAGAAGCTCTATCAGAATATTATCGCGGCCCTGCAGGCGGACATTGCTGCGGGACGCTTCCGCGAAGGCGACCGCCTGCCACCGGAACGGGTTCTTGTCGAGCGTTTCCAGGTTAGCCGCCTGACCATCCGCGAAGCCATGATTGGCATGGAAATCCTGGGCCTGGTTGCTGCCCGCCGCGGATCGGGCGTCTATATCACGGCGCCGCCGGCAAATGGTCTGGAGACCAGCGAACTGGATATCGGCGCCTTCGAACTGACGGCGGCCCGGCGCGTGGTCGAGGGGGAGACGGCAGCCATCGCCGCCACCATGGCCACGGATGAAGAAATCGCCGAACTTGAGACGATTCTCAATCGGATGATCGACGAGAATAATGCCGGCGAGACCCTGACACATGATGAGGCGGCAGACCGCGAGTTCCATCTCGGTATCGCCAGCGCCACGCAGAACGATGCCCTGTATTTAGTAGTCAAGACCCTTTGGGAGGTGCGCGAGCGCTCGCCATTGGCCATGGAAATGCTGCGACGCTCGCGTTCGGCCGGGGTCAAGCCGCTGATTGACGATCACCGGGCCATTATCGATGCCATTGCCGCGCGCGATCCCGACGCCGCGCGCAATGCGATGCGCGATCATCTGGGGCGAGTTATCGAGAACCTGCTGGTTGTGACTGAAACGGATGCGATCAACCGCGTCCGTAATGAAACAGCTCGTCTGCGAGGACAGGCCGGCCTAGGGCGATAAACTGTCGTTCTCCAGGAATTGCGGCTTGTTTCGCAGTCCTGCCCTGTGTATATTGATCAGATAACTTTGTCAGACCAAATCAGCCAAGATCAGCCAAGTCCATATCCATGCAATTGAATAAAATCACCAGCGAACCAGTCCATTCCAGTTCCGCGATTATCCGGGCGGCGCGCGTTATCGTCACCTCGCCTGGGCGTAACTTCGTCACCCTGAAGATAGAGACCGACCAGGGCGTCTACGGCATTGGGGATGCCACTCTGAACGGCCGCGAATTGTCGGTCGTCTCCTATCTCGAAGATCACGTCATCCCCAACCTGATTGGGAAGGACGCCCAGCGCATCGAGGATATCTGGCAGTTCCTTTATCGCGGCGCCTACTGGCGGCGCGGTCCGGTGACCATGTCTGCGATCGCGGCGGTGGATACCGCCCTGTGGGACATTAAGGCCAAGCTGGCGGGAATGCCGCTTTACCAATTGCTCGGCGGCCGCTCGCGTGACGGGGTGCTGGTCTATGGTCACGCCAATGGTTCGGATATAGAACATACGGTCGATGAGGTTGGGCGGTATATGAGCCTGGGCTACAAAGCGATCCGGGCACAATCGGGCATTCCCGGCGTCAAGGGCGCTTACGGCGTCGGACGAGGGGATATGTATTACGAGCCCGCCGACGGCACCCTGCCGACCGAAACCTTGTGGAACACCAGTTCTTATTTAAATTTTGCGCCGAAGCTGTTCGAGAAGCTGCGTGATGTCCATGGCTTCGGTATCGAACTGCTGCACGATGTCCACCATCGCCTGACGCCGATCGAGGCCGGGCGTCTCGGCAAGGAGCTGGAACCCTACCGCCTGTTCTGGATGGAGGATGCGACGCCGGCCGAAAATCAGGAAGCCTTCAAACTGATCCGCCAGCATACCACGACACCATTAGCTGTCGGTGAGATATTCAATACCATCTGGGACTGCAAGGATCTGATCCAGAACCAGCTTATAGACTACATCCGCACGACAGTGGTCCATGCCGGCGGCATCACGCACCTGCGCCGCATCGCCGACCTGGCCTCGATGTACCAGGTGCGCACGGGCTCGCACGGCGCCACCGACCTGTCACCGGTGTGCATGGGCGCGGCCCTGCATTTCGATACCTGGGTGCCCAATTTCGGTATTCAGGAATATATGCGCCATACGCCGGAAACGGACGCGGTCTTCCCGCATGATTACCGCTTCGAGGACGGCTATCTCAAGGTCGGCGACACGCCGGGCCACGGCGTCGATATTGATGAAGCCCTTGCGGCGAAATACCCCTACCAGCCCATGCAACTGCCCGTCGCGCGTCTGCAGGATGGGACGATGTGGAACTGGTAGGACACAAAGCGCGCCACGGCCGATAAAAGGCTTTGGCGCGCGGTTTTTCTTGTCTAGTATGCTTTGAAAATACGCATTTCCTTAAGGCAAGACAGCATGACCGGCGAAAACGTCAATCCGATCCCCAATCTCCTGACCGGTGTGCGCCTGGTATTCGGTGTCGTTATCTTCGTGCTGCTGGCCGGCATGGCGGGCGGGATTCCGTTCCTGAACGCCCAATCGGACATGCTGTTCGGGATGCAGCGCTGGAGCGTCTACGTCTTTATCATCGCCGCCCTGACTGATCTATTTGATGGCATTCTAGCCCGCAAGCTGCACGCCGAAAGCCAGTTGGGCGCCATTCTCGACCCGATCGCCGACAAGATCCTGGTGTGCGGCACGATCCTGGGCGTTTTCGCCATCCATTCGGGTGATCCGTGGTTCGCCCTGCCGGCGGCGTTCATTCTGTTCCGCGAATTCGCCGTCAGTGCTCTGCGGGAAACCGCGGCAGCCAAAGGGTGTCAAAGTGCCGGTCAGTTTCCTCGGCAAGGTCAAGACGACCATCCAGCTTATCGCGCTGGGCGTCTTGCTGTTCGCCGATGCCTGGTCGGCCTTCGGTTTGCAGCCTGATGGCTCGACGGCTGTTTTGATGACCGGGTATGCGCTTGTGTGGATCGCGGCGATCATTTCGCTATGGACGGGTATTGCCTACTTCATTGCCGCCTGGAAAGACCTGTAAACCTTGCCACTGTTCGAATGCGGACAATTTCAAGGCGCGGCTTTAACACAACAGATTGCAACGGCAACCTATGTTACGCCGATTTAATTAGACCTTTATCGAAAACTTATAGATGTTGCCATCATCGTGCATTGCGCACCTAAAAGTGGTAATATGTCCCTAGCTCTATCAACTCTGATTTATGAATGGCGACGGTATCTGGCGGCCGTGATCGCCCTGGCCGTTGCCGGGCTGCTCGTGCTGGCCATGACCGGTATGTTCATGGGCATGGCCCTGTCTTTCACCGCTACGGTGGACAAGTCGCCCGCCCAGATACTGATCCTGCCGCCGCAGGCGGAAGGATTGTTTGGCGATTCCGGCCAGCCGCGCCGCATGATTCCGATGGTATATCAGCATCCGGGTGTGGCCGAGGTCCAGCCTATGATCATGAACTGGGCCATGTGGTCGAACTTCCCCAAGGATGGCCAGCCGGCCAAGGGGGACGGTGTGCGCGTCGTCGTCGTCGATCCGGTCAAGGGCGCGGTGACCCTGCCTAACGATTTTTCCGATGCAACCATTGAAGCCCTGAAAGAACCGTTCGCCGTCATTCTCGATCGCACCAGCCTTGGCAAGCTGGGCGTACAGGTGGGTGACAAGGCCAAGATGAACGGCCGCACCGTTACCGTGGCCGGCGTGGTCGATGGTTATCCCAACATGTTCAATACGCAGGTCTTCACCTCTTATCAGACGGCGAAGCTGATCTATGTCGCCGATGATGGTCCGCGCGTCGGGCCGCTGTTGGTCAAGCTGAAAGACCCGACACGGGCCAAACAGGTGGCGGCCGAACTGAATGTCATGGCGGCCGGCCAGTTCAAGGCCTGGACACGCGAGGAGCTATCCAAAAGTTCGCAAATGGGGATGATGAAGGAAGGCGGCATCGCCATCATGGTCGGATTCATGGCGCTGGTCGGGGTATTTATCGGCATCGTCATCACCTGGCAGACCCTCCAGGGCGCCATCCTGGCCAATATCAAGGAGTTCGCAAGCCTGCGCGCCCTGGGCGTATCGATGGGGGAACTGCGGCTTATCATTATTGAACTGAGCTTCTGGGTTGGCGTGGCGGGACTTATCCTGACGGTGGTGCTCATCAGCGGCGTTGCCATGCTGGCCAAGGTGGGCGGCGTGCCGATGGATTTCCCGCTCTTCCTCGATATCCCGGTCGCCATCATGCTGATGATCATTGCCATCCTGTCGGGCCTGTTCTCGCTCGGCATCCTGAAAAAGAGCCAACCCGCGGACCTGCTAAGATGACCGGTAAACTCGCACTGAACGCCATCGGCCTGTCCAAGGGCTACAAGATCGGCAAGCTGAAACAACAGGTTCTCAAGGGTGTCGATTTCACTGCCTATCACGGCCAGGTCACCATGGTGATGGGGCCTTCGGGCTCCGGCAAATCAACGCTGATTGCTGCGCTATCCGGTCTGATGAAGCCCGACGAGGGCGAGGTCATCGCGCTGGGCGAAAACCTGTGGAAGAAGAAGCGCGGCAAGATCGACAGGTTCCGCCTCGATCATTGTGGGTTCATCTTCCAGGGCTTCAACCTGTTCCCGTCACTGAACGCCACCCAGCAGGTCGAGCAGGTGCTGAAGTACCAGAAGGTGAAAAAGCCCGAAGCGCATCGCCGTGCTGTCGAGGTGCTGGGTTCGGTCGGACTGGATCACCGCCTGAAGCAGAAGCCGTCCGAGATGTCGGGCGGGGAAAAGCAGCGGGTCGCCATCGCGCGTGCATTGTCCAAGATGCCGCAATTGATCTTCGCGGATGAACCGACATCGGCACTCGACTCGGTCAGCGGCCAGGTGGTTATCAAACTGCTGCATCAGGCGGCCAAGGAGCGGGGCGCGGCCGTGGTCGTCGTGACCCATGATCCGCGTCTTGAAGCCTATGCTGACCGCGTCATTCACATGGAAGACGGCAAGATTCTGAGCGACACCATGATCTCCGAACCGCCCGTCATCGCTTAAATTTTTGAAACAGAGAAATACAATGTCTCGTAAATTCACTGCCTCAACGGCAATTGCTTTTGGTCTTCTGACCCTGACGGGTTTTTCGCTTACCGCCTGCCAGAAGCCGGGCGCACCCGGCGGCAGCCAGGCGGCTGCGGTCAAGGCGCCGCCGTCGCCCTACGCGGCCATCGCGGCTGGCAAGGTTGATGTCGACGGCGGCGTAGTCGAAGTCGCTGCCCGCCGCGCCGGCATCGTCGAGCAGGTCTATGTCCAGGAGGGTGATATGGTCACCAAGGGACAGATTCTCGCCCGCCAGGAAGACGAAGATACGCTGTTGGCGGTAAATAATGCCCGCGCTTCGGTCAATCAGGCCCAGTCGGCCCTCGCCCTGACACAGGTCCAGATCCGCACGGCCCAGCGCGAATATGACCGCCTGGAAAAGCTGGCGCCGACCAATTTCGTTGCCCAGCAGAAGCTGGATCAGGCGCGTGATGCCATCGACAGCGCCCGCGCCACACTGGAGGCCCAGCAGGCCGCCGTGGCAGTGGCGCGTTCTCAACTGGCCCAGGCGGAATACCAGCAGGATCTGACCATTATCCGCGCCCCCATGGATGGCAAGATCATCCGCCGCTATGCCAATCCTGGCGCCGGCGCCTCGACCCTGAACGTTTCGACCATGTTCGACCTTGAGCCGGCCATTCCGCACATCATCCGCTCGGAAATCGTCGAAAGTTCGATCCCCGATGTCAAGGTGGGGCAGGAAGCTGAAATCATTCCGGAAGCCGATCCGTCGAAAATCTATACCGGCAAGGTCATGCGTATCGCCGCCACTTTTGGCGCCCGCAAACTGAAGTCCGACGGTGGCAATGAGGCCAGCGATGAGCGCGTGGTTGAGGTCGTGGTCTCGGCCGATAATACGCCCTTCCTGATCGGCCAGCGCGTTCTGGTCAAGTTCATGAAGCCGGGCGAAAAGGCCGGTATCAAGCGCGAAGCGCCGAAGCCCGCCACGCCGGCGAAAACCTAAATTTTAACGGTTAGGTGGTAAAGAGAAGGTGTGAAACCCTTCTCTTTTGCCATGCCGCGCAGCCATCATGCGCCCGATGTCCAGCCCAGGGCCGGCGGCGCCAGCCTGGATGTGCTGCGTTTTCTGGCGGCCAGTTTTATTCTGCTGTTCCACTACGGCAGCACGGCGCCGGTTGATCTCGCCAGCCTGTTTCCGATCTTCAAACAGGGGTGGCTGGCGACGGATTTCTTCCTGTTCCTCTCAGGCTATATCCTGTCACGCGCCTATGGCCAGCGGCTGGTGACCTCGCACATGCGCCGCACGCACTTCTTCCTGCGCCGGTTTGCCCGCCTGTGGCCGTCGCATATTCTGGTACTGCTGGCGTTCGGTGCCTTTGTTATCGCTTCCTCGGCGGCTGGTTTCGCGCCTAACCATGCTGAAAAGTATGGCGCCGCGGATTTCTTTGCCCAGGCCTTCCTGGTGCACGGCTGGGGCGTGATGCACGCGGAATCGTGGAACACCCCGACCTGGACACTGTCGGTCCTGCTGGTGTGCTATGCCTTGTTCAGCCTCTATATTCCCTATGTCTACAAACGCGGCCTGGCGGTAATGATCGGCCTGTCGGTCGTTGTTCTCCTGGCCGCGCATGGGCTGGCGCTTGGTCTGGCCCGCCACGCCTTTGTCGATTTACCCTTTAACTGGGCGCTTCTGCGTGCCATTCCGCTGTTCCTGCTGGGCAATCTGATCGAGCGTATGACGGCGGGCTTCAGGGTATCGAAAACGGTATTCTGGATCAGTCTTTTCGGTGCATTCGTGGCAATCAGCGGCCTGTGCTTCCTGCCGCGCAATTCCGCGATCGACAGTCTTATTCTTGTCCTGTTAGGGAGTGTGCTGGCGGTTTCGGGCGGCGTCACCTTCCACGAAAATATCGTTACCCACCGGATGGGCCGTGCCTCTTTCGCCCTTTTCCTCACCCATTCCCTAGTCGGGGCCGTGTGGTTCGGCATCAGTCCGAAACTGATCGCGCATTTCGCGCTGAACGCGCCAATGCAATGGGGACTGTGGGGCGCGGGCGTTTTGGCGGCCGTTACCGTGGCCTTCCTTTTCGATGCCCTGGTCGACAAGCCACTCAGCCAGTGGGTATCAAGGCTTTCCTTCGTCAAGGGCGGTATCTAAACGTAGAAAATATCGCTAAACTCATGTCGGTCGGAGGTAAGCCGCTCGGAGGGGGCATGAAGAAACTGGCGCGGATTATCGCAGGCGGGGGACTGCTGATTGGCCTGATCGGGCTGATAATGCAATTCGCCTTGACCATCCCGGCCTCGATGGCGGCGGGACGCAATTTCGGATTGTCAGTCCTGTTCTATTTTTCGTTTTTTACGATCCTGTCCAATATCGCCGCTGTGGTCAGTCACGCGGCGCAGTTGCTGCCGGCAACCATGATGGCCTATTTTCACCGGCGCAGCACGAGCGGCGCGATCACCACGCTTATGCTGGTGGTGGGTATCGTCTATCATTTCATCCTGGCGCCGCTGTGGTCGCCGCAGGGGCTGTTTCTGGCCTGTGACGTAATCCTGCATTACGTCACATCTGCTCTGATGGCGGCCTGGTGGCTGTTCAGCAGCAATGGCAAGGCGCGCTTCAAGACCCTGCTGTGGTGGCTGGTGCCGCCGGCGGTCTATCTGGTCTTTGTTTATGTTCGCTGGGTCTTCGTACACGAAGTGCCGTATCCCTTCCTAGATCCAGCCCTGACGCGGCAGGAACTCATCAGCGGCATTACCGGCATTGTCGTGCTGTTTCTTGTTACCGGACCGGTCGTGGTATTTACCGACAAGATCGCAGGCTGGCTGAAGCGTCGGTATCAGTAGTGATAGCGGCACTGGGCGATAAGGAGGGCATCGTCTGAGATTTCGTAGACCAGCCTGTGTTCTTGATCGATGCGCCGAGACCAGTAGCCTGACCAGTCGTGTTTCAAGGGTTCCGGTTGGCCTATACCATCGAAAGGATGACGCATGATATCCTTGATCAGGGCATTGATACGTTTCAGCGTCGCTTTATCATGACCTTGCCAGTATAAATATTCATCCCATGCCTGGCTGGAAAAGGTAATCTTCATTTCTCGATAAGGTCGCGGTTAAGGCCGCGTCCAGCGCGTAGTTCAGCTATGGACTGATTGAGCCGTTCGGCATTCTTCGGACTGGCGCGCAGATACAAGGTTTCCTGCCATGAAGAAAAGTCTTCCAGTGATATGACCACGGCCGGCGCACCGTTTTGACGGGTGACCAGCAAAGGGGCATGATCATCATTGACCTGATCGAGCAGGCTGGCCAGGTTTTGCCGGAAAGCAGAATAGGTAACGTGTTTCATGACGAGTCTCACTTGTACGTATTTTTGTACAACAGTGGCGCCGGATTGTCAAACCGCATCCAAGCCGATATCGAAATTTGGCACAGAATGGGTGAGGGCGCCGACCGAAATGACGTCCACGCCGGTCTCGGCGATCTGGCGAACCGTTTCCATATTGACGCCGCCGGAGGCTTCCAGAATGGCTTTCCCTTTCGCCAGCTTCACCGCCTCGGCATACATGTCGAGCGAGAAGTTATCCAGCAACAGCACGTCCGGGCCATAGGGCAGGGCCTGCTTGAGCTGGGCAATGCTGTCGACCTCGATCTCGATCTTCATGGTGTGGCCGACGGCAGACTTGGCGCGCTCCATGGCTGGGCCGACCCCGCCGCAGATGGCGATGTGGTTGTCCTTGATCAGGATCGCGTCATCGAGACCGTAACGATGGCTGTAGCCGCCACCGCACTTGACCGCGTGCTTTTGCAGGGCGCGCAGGCCAGGCGTAGTCTTGCGGGTGCAGACGATACGGCTGTTCAGGCCATCTATGGCGGCGACGTATTTCGCCGTCAGCGAGGCGACACCGGAGAGGTGGCACAGAAGATTGAGCGCCACGCGCTCGCCAGCCAGAATGGCGCGGGCATTGCCTTCGATGCGGGCAATGACGTCGCCTTTTTTTACCGCACTTCCATCGGGGAGCTGGGTCTCGAAGCGGATTTGCGGGTCCATCAGGCTCATGGCCAGGCGGGCGCAATCGATGCCGGCGGAAATGCCGGCGCCGCGCGCGCGGAATTCGGCCTTGAAACGCGCCTTGGGGGGGATGACCGCAGAGGCCGTGACATCGCCCGCCAAGCCTAAGTCTTCCTTCAAGGCGTCGCGGATGATCGGTTCGATCAGGAGGTCAGGCAATCCGGTAAGGTACATGTACTCAGCTCCCCATATATTTTGTTCTGGCCTGCATTTTGGATTTCTGGCCAGTTTGTGAAGGTCCGTGCGCCGACTGCTTCGGTTTGCGGATAGTCGCTACGGTAATGTGAACCGCGACTCTCGCGCCGATGCAAGGCGCAAGTTGCGATCAGACGAGCACTGACCAAAGCCAGGGCGCCGGGATAGCGAGCATCCAGGCGCGTGATCAGATCGAGCAGCCGCGTCAGGCCGGTCTCATTACGCACCACGCCGGCATCGCGGGCCATACCGTCACGCAGGGCTTTCAGATCGGCCTCACTCAGGCTGGGGGGTAGGGTGGGGCGAATTGCGCTGAGGGTATCGGGCGTAAAGCCGAGGGGCAGGTTTTCGGTGGCCGCCTTGCCAACGCGCTCGCCAAAGGCGGCGGCTTCCAGCAGACTGTTGGAGGCCAGGCGATTGGCGCCATGCACGCCGGTGCAGGCGCATTCACCAACGGCATAAAGGCCGGGAAGCGTGGTTTGGCCGAAAATATCGGTTTTGACACCGCCCATATGATAGTGCGCGGCGGGGGCCACCGGCATGGGTTGCGTGCGCGGATCGACGCCCTGGCTCATGCACGAGGCAAAGACGGTCGGGAATTCGGCCGGGAAGTGTTCGCCGATCGCTGTGCGGGCATCGAGGAAGGCGCCGCCATTCTGGTCGGCCTTGTGGACGGCGCGGGCGACGATATCGCGCGGCGCCAGTTCGCCATCCGGATGGTCATCGAAAACGAAGCGATGGCCGTTCTTGTCGATCAGGGTGGCGCCTTCACCACGCAGGGCTTCTGTGGCCAGGGGGCGGGATCGAGGCCGAACTTCAGGGCGGTCGGGTGGAACTGGACGAACTCCGGATCGGCGATTTCGGCGCCGGCCAGTGCCGCCATGGCCATGCCTTCGCCGCGCAGATTGGCCGGATTGGTGGTGACGGCGAATAGGCCGCCGGAACCCCCGCTGGCCAGGATCACGACCGGAGCGAAAATCTCAACCAGCTTGTCGGCGTGTTGCACCAGGGCGCCGATCACCGTGCCATCGGCCGACTTGATCAGACCCAGCGCATGGGCGCGTTCCCAGATGTCGATATGCGGGGCATTGAGCGCCTGATGGACGACGGCTTCGAGTATGGCCTTGCCCGCGAGATCGCCGCCGACCCCGGCCACGCGGGCCGTGCCGTGGGCGGCTTCACGGTTGAGTACGAAGGAACCGTCCGGCTTATGATCGAAGGGAGCGCCCATCGCTTTCAGGCGTTGCACGGTTTGCGGCCCGGTCTCGGTCAGGGTTTTGGCGGCCAGTTCATCGACGATGCCGGCGCCGGCATTGATGGTGTCGGTCGCGTGGGCCTTAGGGGAGTCTTCGGGGGAAAGCGCGGCGGCGATACCGCCCTGCGCCCAGGCCGAGGAACAGGCCACACCCAAGGCGACAGGGGCGAGCACCAGGGGTCTTATGAGGGGCGGTATTGAGCGCGACGCTCAGGCCCGCTAAACCGGCACCGATCACCAAAGGACCGCTATGGATATAGACTTCGGCCAAAGCGGCCTCCTTCCTAACCCCCTCTCCCCACATGTGGGGAGAGGGTTGGGGTGAGGGGCGAGCGTGTAGAATGGATTAGCCGGAAATTGCCCCTCATCCGGCCTTCGGCCACCTTCTCCCCGTAAACGGGGAGAAGGGACTAGCTGATCATCTCGACATCGACATGATGCTTTGCCTTGACCATGTCATAGCGGGCGGGTGTTTTCAGCGGCGGCATGTCAATCATGCGCTGCACGGCCAGTGCGGCGCGCGGGATCAGTTCCGGATCGACCGTCACCTCATATTGATGGAAGCGCAGGCTGTCATATATGCCCTGCAGTGTGATGCGCTTCATGTGCGGGCACAGGTTGCAGGGGCGCAGGAACTCGACACCCGGCGCTTCGGACGTGACATTGTCGGCCATGGAGCACTCGGTGATCAGCACTACCTGCTTCGGCCTGTTGTGCGTGACATAATCGGCCATGGCGGTGGTCGAGCCGGTGAAATCGGAGGCAGCGATGACCTCAGGCGGGCATTCCGGGTGCGCCAGAACGACGGCGCCGGGGTGGGCGGCGCGGACATCGGCGATATCCTGCGCATCGAAGCGCTCATGAACCTCGCAGGCGCCGGCCCAGGCGATGATCCTGATGTTTGTCTGGCACGCCACGTTCTTCGCCAGGAACTGGTCCGGCAGCATGATAACTGTATCAACGCCCCATTCGGCGGCGATATGCTCGACCACCTGAACGGCATTGGCCGAGGTGCAGCAGATGTCGGTCTCGGCCTTCACATCGGCCGTGGTATTGACGTAGGTGACGACCGGCAGACCGGGATAGCGCTGCTTGATCAGACGCACCTGCTCGCCGGTGATCGACGAGGCCAGCGAACAGCCGGCGCGCAGATCAGGGATCAGTACCGTCTTTTGTGGCGCCAGAATCTTGGAGGTCTCGGCCATGAAATGCACGCCACCCTGGACGATGATATCAGCCGAGGATTTCGCGGCTTCACGGGCGAGGCCCAGGCTGTCGCCCACATAGTCGCCGACACCATGGAAAATATCTGGTGTCATGTAGTTGTGCGCCAGGATGACGGCGTTCATGTCTTTCTTGAGCGCATTGATCGCGTGGATCAACGGGGCCTGCAACTGCCACTCCAGCGGCGACACCTTACCCTTCAGGCGGGCATAGATATCCGTGGTCTCGGCTTCGATGGCCGGTGTGAATTCGAGCGGGGCAGCCGTATCGGCCATTGTTTCTCTCCAGAATACTTATGCTCATTTTCAGCATAAGGTATGTATAAAATAATCCGATGACCGCGCATTGCAACTGGATTTGCTGTAACGCACTATCACGTTTTATGACAGGTTGACATTCACCGCGTCCATCGATAACAATTCGTCATTAAGCTAAATGACGTTTTTGGGTGAGGGGGTAACATGGCCGAACGTAGTCAGGATGAACTCGGGCCGCCGGAGCGACCGATTGGGGACCACATACTTAAAGGCATTTTGTGGGGAACCTTAAGTGGCTGGCTGATTGTTTTTGTACCGTATCTGATCGTTCTGATCTTGAAATCGCGCGGCTTGTCTCATCTGTGGGCAGGGCTGCCGACTGAAGGTTCAAGTTTGATTTATGTCTATAATGTCAGCCTGCTACTCGTCATGCCACTTATTCAGGGCCTTTTCGGTGGGGTGGTGCGCGGACGTGAAAAACAAGCCGTCGGTTCCGGTATTGTCGTCATAGCGGCAATAACCGCTGTCGATATATTTGTGGCATTTGTTTTCCTCAGAGAGGGCGGTATCTGCATACTGATGGCGTCGCCTTTGCTGGCAGCCATTTTGGCCATTGGCTATGTCATTGGCCGGAGGTTGGCGCGCGTTCGACGCAGCCGGAAGGTATCGATGAGTCTGATACCGTTGGTCGTTGTTGCCGTCATTGGTGAAACCACTGGACCGGCGCCCAACTATCCGGCGGTCGTCACCGATGAGGTCACGGTTAATGCGCCACCCGAATATGTCTGGCGTTATATTGTCGACTATCCTGACAACCCCAATCCTCCGAAATACTGGCTGTGGCAAATGGGCTTGCCGGCACCGACCCATTCGGTGGCGCATGTACAGGAGGTGGACGCCCGGCGTGATTGCAAGTTCAGCGGCAGTCAGGTTTTCGAGGAAAGGATCGCTGTGCTGGAGCCCAATAAAAAGCTGGTTTTCGATATCACCAAACAACCGGATCATCCGGAAATCATCGGTCATATCTCGGTTGATCGCGGCGAAATGGTTCTGCGCGAAAACGCCGATCATTCCACGACAATTGTCGCCACCAGTTATTACAGGCTGCACGTCCGTCCTGCGCCCTATTTTGCCTGGTGGGCAGAGGATGTTACGCGCCATATCCATTTCCGCGTGATGGGCTACATGAAAACGCTCGCGGAACGGGATTATCAGGCCGATAAGGGAAAATAGGGGAAATATTCGACTATACCCCTTTCCCTCATTGTATCTTTATGGCGGTATTCTCATATGTGTCCCATCACATCAAAGCCTTATCTGAGGAGATAAAATCATGAGCGAAGCCGGCGTCGACAACAGCAAAAAAGTGGGTCTGGAACTGTCCAAGGTTCTGGCCGATACCTTCACCATCTACCAGAAGACGCACGGCTATCACTGGAATGTAGTCGGCCCGAATTTCCGCGGCCTGCACCTGCTGCTGGAAGAACAGTACAACGAAATCTGGACGTCGATCGACGAGATCGCCGAGCGTATCCGCGCGCTTGGTCAGACTGCGCCGATGGGTTCCGATGCCTTCGGCAACCTGACCTCGATCAAGGACGGCGACCCGACCGCTTCGGCCCAGGACATGCTGAAAGACCTCGCCAAGGACCACGCCACCGTTGTCGCCACGCTGAAAGCGGCGGTGAAGGCTTCCGAAGAGGCCGGTGATGTTTCGACCGCCGATCTCTGCACCACGCGCCTGACCGCCCACGAAAAGCACCTGTGGATGATCAAGGCGTCGCTTCAGGGCTAAGGTCTTCAAAGAATTAAAAGCCGCCCGGCTGTATCCAGCCGGGCGGCTTTTTGCTATCTGCGCTCATGGTTTTTATCACGCCCCGTATATCCGTGCCTGATGAGGAACTGCACGAGAGCTTCGTGCGGTCATCGGGCGCTGGCGGGCAGAATGTCAACAAGGTGGCCACGGCCGTCGAACTGCGCTTCTCGATCACCAATAACTGGACCTTGCCCTATGACGTCAAGCAGAGGCTGATCAGGCTCGGCGGCCGGCGGGTAACGCAGGAGGGGGAACTGGTGCTGTTTGTCCAGACGCACCGTACCCAGGAGATGAATCGCAAGGCTGCCCTGGCGCGTTTTGTCGAATTGGTGCAGAAAGCCGCCGTGCCGCCGCCGCCGCCGCGTATCGCCACCAAACCGACCAAGGGAGCGGTGCGGCGACGTCTGGAAGGCAAGGCCATTCGCTCCACCGTCAAGTCCAATCGCAAACGGCCGGAAGATACCGATGAGTTATAGGATTCGCTCCTCAACCCTGGCCGATGAAGCGGGTATTCATCAGGTCTATCGCGCGGCCGCCCGGCAAGG
This sequence comes from Asticcacaulis sp., assembly GCA_024707255.1. Classification (NCBI taxonomy): domain Bacteria; kingdom Pseudomonadati; phylum Pseudomonadota; class Alphaproteobacteria; order Caulobacterales; family Caulobacteraceae; genus Asticcacaulis; species Asticcacaulis sp. The sequence goes on from JANQAC010000002.1 coordinate 504,833, forward strand.
TGGCGGACTTCTGCGCCGCGAGGACGAGATTACTGACGCCTATATCCGGCATAATCTCGAAAACAGCCTGCGCAGCGGCATTTCGCTGGTAGCGGAGGCGGATGATGGCCTCATATTGGCTGAAATCCATGCCTGGCCATCGGAAACGCGGCAACTGGGGCATTGCCTGACCAACCTGACCGTGGCCGTCGATCCGACCGCCCAGGGCCGTGGCATCGGGCGGGCTCTGTTCGAGCACCTGATAGAGACGGCGAAGGCCAACCCCAAATTCCGCATCATCGAGCTGTATTGCCGCGAGGATAACCGGCGCGCGATCGATCTTTACCAGTCGCTGGGCTTTGTCTTCGAGGGGCGGCTGAAAGGCCGGGTCTGGCAGGACGACGGCAAGCCCTATCTCGATGACTTGCTTATGGCGCTCTATTTAACAATGGACGCATAAGTAACTGTTTGCGCAGGACCAGCCAGCCGACGGTATAGGCGGTGATCAGTGCCACCAGCGCGAAAAAGCGGATATCGGTGTGATAGATGCGATCCACCAGGCGCGCGCCGACGCCGACCAGGCTTGAAAACAGGCATAGCGCCCAGACACGCAGGGCCAGCCGCCAGTGGGAGCCATCGCGGCGCTGAAGCCAGATTTGGTACAGGTGCTCCTTATGTGGCTTGAGGACATTTTGCCCCTTGCGCGCCCGCACGATCAGGGTCAGGACGACATCGACCAGCAATGGCGCCAGCAGGAAGCCGCCAAACCACACCGAGCCCACGCCGTAAGCCTTGACCACCAGGGTGGCGCCACCGATCAGGGCACCGGCAAACATCGAACCGGCGTCGCCCTGAAAGGCTTTGGCCTTTTGCGGCTTACCCGGTGGCAGGTTGAAAGGGGCGAAACCGAGATGTGCGCCGGCCACGCAGACGCATATCAGCAGCACCACGCCGAGGTAGGCGCCGAAGAGGCTCAAGGGCGCCATCAGCAGGATCAGGCCGGCAAAGACCAGCATGGCGATGGTCTGGGCGCCGATGGCCAGGCCATTGGAACCGTCCATGAAATTGATTGTGTTGAGCGTCAGGATCAGCCATGCGGCGCTGCCCAAAAGCCCAACAAAGGGGGGGACCTGCACGATCACGCCGGGGCCGAAATCAAGCGCTGTCACGCGATAGAAGTACGCGAAGATCAGGCTGAGGCCGATCTGGAAGGCCAGGCGCCAGCTTGCCGGCAGGTCGGCCACGTCGTCAACCGCGCCACAAATGCCCATAAGACTGGCGAAGCCGAACAGGATCAGGCCATCGCGCCAGCTTCCCGGAATAGCATGGCCGTAAAAACTGATGACAAGGCTGATGACCAGGGCCGAGGCGGCCATGATGGCGAGGCCGCCGCTGGTGGGGGTGGGATCGGAATGGGCGCCGCGTTCGCGTGGAATATCGACCGGACCGCCTTTCACCACCAGGATGCTTAGCAGGGCGCTGACAAACGCCGAAGCAGCCAGGGCGCCCAGCAGCAAACCCGGCGGAATCAGCCATGTTATCTGCCAGAAACCCGTCATTTGCGCCTTGCTTGCCTTGTTTTTCAGGGCAGGGCAAGCGCAAGTTTATTCTGCCCCGGCTTGCACACATCTTATACGGTATAAACGGAAAAGGCGCGGCCGGATATCCGGCCGCGCCTTTGGGTTTTCAGTTTCGGTAAAGCCTATTTCAGGCTGGCGCAGAAACGCTGAATCCGCGAGCAGGCTTCGGTCAGCACCGCTTCCGACGTGGCGTAGGATATGCGGAAGAAGGGCGACAGGCCGAAAGCGGCGCCATGAACCACGGCGACTTCCTCGGTTTGCAGCAGTTCACCGGCGAAATCCTCGTCGCTGGTGATGACCTTGCCCGAAGGCGCGGTCTTGCCGATGCAGCCGGCGATCGACGGATAGACGTAGAAGGCGCCTTCCGGGTTCGGGCAGGTGATGCCCTTGGCATTATTCAGCATGGCGACGACCAGGTCGCGGCGCTTCTGGAAGGCGGCCGCACGCGGGGCGATAAAGTCCTGCGTCCCGTTCAGCGCCTCGACAGCCGCCCACTGGGCGATCGAACAGGCATTGGAGGTCGATTGCGAAATGATCTTGGACATCGCCTTGATCAGCGGCTCAGGCCCGGCGCAGTAGCCGATGCGCCAGCCTGTCATAGAATAGGCTTTCGACACGCCGTTCATGGTCAGGGTGCGGTCATAAAGCTCCGGCACGACCTGGGCGATGGTGGCGTATTCCATGCCATCGAACAACAGATGCTCGTACATGTCGTCGGTCAGGATCCACACCTGTGGGTGGCGCTTCAGCACTTCACCGAGGGACTTGAGATCGTCGGCGGTATAGACGGCACCGGTCGGATTGGATGGCGAGTTGAGGATCAGCCACTTGGTTTTCGGGGTGATGGCGGCTTCCAGGGTCTCCGGTGTCAGCTTGAAGCCGGTTTCCATGCCCGCCACGGCAAACACAGGCGTGCCGCCGGCCAGCAGGACCATGTCCGGATAGGACACCCAGTAGGGCGCGGGCACGATGACTTCGTCGCCCACGTTCAGCGAAGCCATGAAGGCGTTATAAATGACCGGCTTGCCGCCGGGCGACACGGAAACCTGCGTAGTCTTGTAGTCCAGGCCGTTCTCGCGCTTGAACTTGGCGACGATGGCCGCCTTCAGTTCGGGAATGCCGTCAACGTCGGTATAGCGGGTTTCACCGCGCTTGATTGCCTTGATGGCGGCGTCGCAGATATTTTCCGGGGTGTCGAAATCAGGTTCGCCGGCGCCCAGCGAAATCACCTTCTTGCCCTGGCGGGCCAGTTCACGCGCCTTGGCGGTGACGGCGAGGGTCGGGGAGGGTTTCACGCGCTTCAGCGTATCGGATTCGGAGAAATCGGCCATGGGGGTGCTCACAGGTGGAATGCGGTTCCCGGAAGCGGAACCGAGGGAAAAATGCAGGCCCCTCTTTACTCGCACGCGTTCATTTGTCCAACTGTCATCATCCATCATTAGTGAATTTCTTTCCGGCTATTGTCTGAATTTGGGAAACTGTGAGGCTTTGGCCGCTGAACCGGTTTCAACTGTTTCTAAAAACGCGGTTTTGCAGCTTATTTACTTGCCCGGAGCATAGCTTTGCAGACATACAGCGTGCAATGCACACTCGACTACAACATTTATGGCGACGCGTTACAGGTCTGTTCCTGCATATGGACGCCAAGGCCGTGCGCGCCCTGTGGGGCAGCCTGGTCCTTTTGGCCCTGGTCGTGGCGGTTTTCCTGATCGGCAAATCGGCCTGGGGCCAGGAAATTCTCAAGAGCCTTGAAGTGTGGATGGAGCAGTACCGCAATTCACCGATGGCCGTGGTCATTGTTATTGTTGTGTTCTGTGTCTCTGCCCTGTTTGGTGCGCCGCAGTTCGTGCTGATCGCCGCCTGCGTGGTGGCCTTCGGGCCATGGTGGGGCGGATTTTATAGCTGGATCGCCACGGTGCTCTCGGCGATCATGACCTTCTATATGGGCCGGTTTGCCGGCGCGGGCGTCATGAAGCGGTTAGGCGGCAACCATGTGGGCCGCTTGTCGGAATATATCGGCCGAAATGCGTTTTCGGCCTCCTTCATCGTCCGCAATATCCCGTCGGCGCCATTTATTGTGGTCAATATGGCCTTCGGCACCTCGCGGGCGCCATTCCTGCCCTTTATTGCCGGGTGCGCGCTGGGCATCATTCCGAAGACGGCCCTGGTGGCCATGTTCGGATCGTCTTTCGCATCGGTGAAGGGCGGCAACTGGAAGATGGCGGTTCTGATGGCCGTTATTGCAATCGCCTGGCTCGGCCTGATGCTGGTGGCGCGCAAGGTGTATGAGGCGGCCAAGAACCGCCAGCAGGCCACGGACTGAATGGCGAGAAAGAGTCGTTTTTATATACGTATGCGCCGGAATATGGCGCAGGCCGGCAGGGCGCAAATTCTCGAAGCGAAGCAGATGACATTTTATGTGATCGCGCGGCTGTTTCCGTACAGGTTTTCCATTGAAAACAGATAGTTAACTATTTCGCTTGTAGGGTGAAACTATCTTTTTTTTCAACCCCCTTGAAATATGATTCCAATAAGGGCAAGTGAGAATTTTCCGGGAGTGAAAACCTGATGATTCAAGGCGATCTGGCCTTGTTCCACAGCCGCTGCCCGGATTGCCCCCAAAATGCCTTCCTTACACCTTACGGGGTTCGCCCCACTGTAAAAAACCGGCCTCGCCAAGAGCCACCTCAAGAACCAAGGTAGTTTATCTCAATGCTCAAGTCCTTCTTCGGCGGATTTTCCAACGACATCGCCATCGACCTTGGCACGGCCAATACGCTGATTTACATGAAGGGGCGCGGCATTGTGCTGAACGAGCCGTCGGTTGTGGCGCTGCGTAATGTCGGTGGCCGCAAACTGGTTCACGCCGTGGGCATTGAGGCCAAGCAGATGCTCGGCCGGACGCCGGGGCACATGGAAGCCATCCGCCCTATGCGCGATGGCGTGATCGCCGATTTTGAAGTCGCCGAGGAAATGATCAAGTATTTCATCCGCAAGGTGCATAACCGCAAGGGATTCGTGAACCCCAAGGTTATCGTCTGCGTGCCTTCGGGTGCCACCGCCGTCGAGCGCCGCGCGATTAACGACTCCTGCCTCAATGCCTCGGCCCGCCGCGTCGGCCTGCTTGACGAGCCCATGGCGGCCGCCATCGGCGCCGGCCTGCCGATCCACGAACCGACCGGCTCGATGGTCGTTGATATCGGCGGCGGCACCACGGAAGTGGCCGTGCTTTCCTTGTCGGGTATCGTCTATTCCAAGTCGGTCCGCGTCGGCGGCGACAAGATGGATGAGGCGATCACCAACTTCATGCGTCGTAATCACAACCTGCTGATCGGCGAAACCACCGCCGAGCGCATCAAGAAGGACATCGGCACCGCCCGCGTGCCGCATGACGGTGAGGGGCTGGCGATCGACGTCAAGGGCCGCGACCTCATGCAGGGCGTGCCGCGCGAGGTGCGCATCTCCGAGCGCCAGGCGGCGGAAGCCCTGGCCGAGCCGGTGGCGCAGATCATCGACGCCGTGAAGGTGGCCCTGGAAGCCACCCCGCCGGAACTGGCCGCCGATATCGCCGACAAGGGCATCATGCTGACCGGCGGTGGCGCCCTGCTGCGCGGCCTCGACATCGAAATCCGCGACCAGACCGGCCTGCCGGTGTCCGTTGCTGAAGATCCGCTGTCCTGCGTCGCCATCGGCTGCGGCCGCGTGCTTGAGCATCCGCGCTGGATGAAGGGCATTCTTGACGCCACCATGTCATAATTAGGCGATTATCATTCGATAAACAGATTGGCTCTCGGGCTTTAAGGAAAATTTGTAGCGTGGCCTACGGGGACAAGACGGGACACTTCGAACACCTGAAACTGCCGATGACCTGGGCGGTGATGGGCGTGGTTGCGCTGGTCTGTGTCGTGGCGGCTCTGCTGTTCCTGGGGGACCGCCGCGAAGAGGTCGATTCCTCCGGTTACGCCAACCGCGCCGGTTTCGATACCGTGGCCGGCTTCCCCGACAAGGTCCTGGCCTATCCGGTTCACAAGATCGGCGACGGCACCAACTGGTTCGACGATTATTTCTTCGCCATCCGCGAAAACCGCAAGCTCAAGATGAAGGTCGCCGAACTGACGCAGTACCGCGACCTGTATATCGAAGAAAAAGACATCAATACGCGTTATGAACGCCTGCTCAACCTGCGCACCGAGCCGCCGGTTGAGACAGTGACGGCGCGGTCGGTCGCCGTGTCACGGGGGCCTTTCGCCAACAACCGCCTGATCGATGCCGGCTCGAACAAGAAAATTGCCTTCGGCAACCCGGTCATAACCGATCAGGGGCTGGTGGGCCGCGTGGTCGGCGTGTCGCCCGATGTCAGCCGCGTGCTGATGGTGACCGACGTGACGAGCCACGTCCCGGTCGTGATCCTGCGGTCCGACGCCCGCGCCATGATGAGTGGCGACGGCGGCGGCTATCCCAAGCTCGATTTTGTTCGCGGCAAGGACAGCGTCAAGGTCGGTGATCAGATCTTGTCGTCAGGCGATGGCGGGATCTTCCCGCGCGGCCTGCCGGTTGGCGAGGCGGTCAAGGGAGTCGATAATGTCTGGCGGGTCCGGCTCTATTCCAACCGTTCGGCGATCGATTTCGTGAAGGTTCTGCTGTTCAAGGACTTCTCGCAACTGCCCAATGCCGACACCCTATTGCGCGCACCGCCGGTCAGTGATGTGCTGCCGCCGCCGGCCTTGCCAGCGGTTCAGCCGGCATCATCCACGGCAGCCCCGTCGTCCTCGGCCGCGGCGAGCAGCCCCGCGACTGTAAAACCGGCCACCGGGGCCGCTACCAGCGCTGCCGCGACACCGGTCGTCGTGAAACCGAAGCCGAAACCGGTCGCGCCGAAGCCGTTAACAGCAGCCTCGTCTTCCGCTGCTGTCTCCTCCAGACCGACCGCTTCCTCTGCCGCCGCACCGGTACAGCCCGAATTGAAACCCTATGTGCCGCCCTCGACGCCGGCGGCCGATCCTTCAGGACAGAACTGATGAAGATGCCGGGCATGTTGGGGCCCAGAAAGCGTCCGTTCGGCGGCACGGTGATCAATCGCGGCGTACGCGCCAGCATGGCTTCCAAGGTCATTACGCCCTGGGACTGGATTCTGGCGCCGGCCCTGATGAGTGTGGCCCTGACCATTGTTCTCGCCACGGCCTTCCAGCCCTTCGGCTTCTATCTGCCAGAGCCGGTATCGCCATTCATCCTGGCCTTTGCCTGGCCGCTGATCCGGCCTTCCTATATTGCGCCTTTCGTTCTGGGTGCGCTTGGTTTCTTCCTAGATTTCTTCTGGGGGGCGCCGCTAGGCTTCTGGACATTCGGCCTGGTGCTGGTCTATGGCGTGCTGGCCCTGGCGCGAACCTACCTGATCGGCCAGGAATGGATCGTGCTGTTTGGCCTTTTTCTCCTGACCGAATTCATCTTTTTCAGCCTGTGCGTCCTGCTGACCTTTATCGATACCGGCGCGGTGGCCCGCCTGTGGGGTGTGGTGGAGCAGGCATTCGCCACCACTTTGATGTTTCCGTTCGTACTCATTTTGCTTGAGAAGTACCTTCACTCCGATGTCAGGTTCATGTGAAGATGGCTGAACCGTCACTCGTTTTTACCGATGTCAACGAACGCCAGGGTATGTTTACCCGGCGCATCTTCCTGATGGGCGGGCTGGTGGCGTTCGGCATGTTCGCGCTCACCGGGCGGCTGGCGCATTTGCAGATCGTGCAGGGTGGCAAGTACAAAAAGCTTTCGGCCGCCAACCAGTACAATTTCCGCCTGATAACGCCGCCGCGCGGCAATATCTATGATCGCAACGGCAAGCTGATCGCCGGCAATCGGCCATCCTTCCGTGTCATGATCGAGACCAATGAGGTCAAGAATATCGACGATACGCTCGACCAGGTCTCCTACGTCCTGCCGCAGACCCTGGCCAGCCGCCGCCGTATCCTGCGCGACATCAACCAGAACCAGCGGTCGGTGCCGACCATCATCGCCAGTGATCTGAGCTGGGAGGATTTTTCCAAGGTCAGTCTTTACGCCAACGATATTCCGGGCGTTGTGGCCGACATGGATGAAATGCGCGCCTATTATTACGGCGGCGCCTTCTCGCATGTCGTCGGCTACGTCTCGAAGGTGAACCAGAAGGACCTCGACAACGAAAAGAACGCCTCGGAAACCGATTTCAACCTGCTGCACCACCCCAGTTTCCGCATCGGCAAGACCGGCATCGAACGCGCGTTCGACAAGGACCTGCGCGGCGTGGCCGGCGGCAAGAAGGTCGAGGTCGATGCGCGCGGCAAGGTGGTGGCGCAGGACGACGAAGGCTCGATCGAACCTGTTCCGGGCAAGGATATCGTCCTGACGCTCGATGCGGATATCCAGCAGCGCGCCATCGAGGTCTTCGGTCAGGATTCCGGTTCCTGCGTCATGATGGATATCCACACCGGCGAAGTCCTGTGCATGACATCCAGTCCAGGGTTCGATCCTAACCTGTTCGTTTCGGGCATTTCCAGCGATGCCTACAAGCTGCTGCATGATTATGATCGCGTGCCCCTGCTCGACAAGGCGCTGTCCGGCACCTATCCGCCGGGTTCGACCTTCAAGACTCTGGTGGCGCTGGCGGCGCTGGAAAACGGCTACGATCCTAAGACCACCCATACCTGCAACGGTATCTTTCCGTTCGGCAACCACGTATTCCACTGTGACGGCCATCACGGCACGCTCGACCTGCACGGCGCCATTGTCACCTCGTGCGACGTTTATTTTTACCAGTGCGCCCTGGCGGTGGGACCGGATAAGATCGCCGCACTGGCGCGTAAATTCGGCCTGGGACAGATTTTCGATATCGGCATCGACGGGCAAAAAGCGGGGGTTGTTCCTGATACGGCCTGGAAGCGGGCCTATTTCGACGGCAGCAAGCCCTGGCGCCCCAAGGATCCGAAATGGCAGCCCGGCGAGACGCCTTCCATGGGCATCGGTCAGGGTTTTACCAATGTGAATGCCCTGCAAAACTGCGTGGCTGTGTCGCGGCTGGCGAACGGACGCAAGGCTGTTTTGCCGCGCCTGGTCAAATCCGTAGGCGGCAAGCCCTATAAGGAAGCCGAGTTCGAAGACCTGGCTGCGGACCCGTCCCATATTGCTTTTGTCCGCGCCGCCATGGCCGATGTGGTGACCAGCGGTACGGCCGCTGGTTTTGCCAAGCTCGATCTGGGGCCGATCATGATGGCGGGGAAGACGGGCACCGCCCAGGCTCATACCATCAAGTCCGGATCGCGGGCCACCCTGCATCTGGAATGGGAAAAGCGTGACCACGCCTGGTTCGTGGCGTTCGCGCCGGCCGATGCGCCCAAATACGCGATGAGCGTCATCGTTCAGCATGGCGGGTGGGGCTCTTCGTCGGCTGCCCCAAAAGCGCGCGAAATCATGCGTATGGCCTTGCTGAAAGACCCTGAAATCCAGAAACGCATTATCGGCGTCAATCCGGCGGACCTGGTCGACAAGCCCCTGAGCGATGTGCCGCTTCCTGAAGACGATACGGGCGCCGCGCCCCCGCCGCCCGATACCTTGCCGACAAGCACTTAGGTCATTCCATGGTCGATTCCGCCCTCTCACGTCCCGGACAACGCGATCGCTACGAAAGCAAGATCGCCCAGATCGACTGGCTGTTCGTTGGGCTTTTGTGCTGCCTGACTGGCATCGGCATCCTGCTGCTATACAGTGTCGGCGGCATGAAGTGGGACCCCTGGGCCTATAAGCAACTGATCTTCTTCTGCGTCTGCCTGGTCATGATGTGCGCTTTGGCGCTGGTCGACCTGCGCGTCTGGCTGATGGGGGCCTACTGGTTTTACGGAGGCTCGTTGCTGCTGCTGATCGCGGTCGAGGCGGTCGGCGATGTGCGCATGGGGGCCCAGCGCTGGCTCAGCCTGGGACCGCTCTCTTTCCAGCCATCCGAATTCATGAAACTGGCCATTGTGCTGGCCCTGGCGCGTTTTTATCACGAGTGCTCGGCCAAGGACGCTAATCTCTCCTGGAAGCTGCTGATCCCCGCCGCCATGATCGGGGTGCCGGCAACGCTCGTCATGCACCAGCCCGATCTGGGCACGGCCGTGCTAATCTCGCTGACCGGCGCGTCGGTAATGATCCTGGCTGGCCTGAACTGGAAGATTATCGCGGCGGCGGCCGTGGGCGCGGTGATTACCGTGCCGCTGGCCTTCCAGTACGTGCTGCATGACTATCAAAAAAAGCGTATCCTGACCTTCCTCAATCCGGAAGGCGACCCTTCCGGCGATGGCTACCATATCCTGCAATCGAAAATAGCCATGGGCTCCGGCGGGCTGCTGGGCAAGGGCCTGGGCCTGGGTTCGCAAAGCCAGCTCAATTTTCTGCCGGAAAAGCATACCGACTTTATCATGGCGGCGGTCTGCGAGGAACTGGGTTTTGTTGGCGGGCTCACCATTTTTCTGCTCTACGCCCTGATCATCCTGATGGCCCTGCGCATGGCCTCGTTGTCGCATTCCCACTTCGGGCGGCTGGCGGCGGCGGGCGCCACGGCTACTTTCGCGCTCTATGTGCTGATCAATGGCGCCATGGTCATGGGCCTGTTCCCGGTGGTCGGCGTACCCATGCCGCTGGTCTCCTACGGTGGTTCGGCCATGCTGATGGTGATGACCGGTTTCGGCCTGGTGCTGGGTGTCAAGGTCCACCGCTATCAGGAACTGCCCCGTCAAGCGTCGATCTTCCAACGCTTCGAGTAAAACCCAGGTCTTTGGCCGACGAGCGAGTTGGCTGCGCTTGCGGGTATTCAATATACCCGCGTCGCTTGCCGCCTGCTATTCGACGGCACGGGCCACCCCGTCAAATCTCTGGGTTTTACGCGCCGGTGCATAAAGGATTCAGCGCTGATTTCTTATGCTTTGCGCCATATTCTACCCCCATGACGACGAACGAACCTCCGGTCACGAAAACCGAAAGCCGACGCTCCCTGTGGGCGGCGGCGGTGATTTTCGTGATTATCGGGCTGGTGATTGCCGCTGTTATGATCGCGCCGTCAGGGCCGCATGATAAGCCGGGGGCGGATAATGGTAACAAGCCCGTCGCCGCCGCCCCCACGGCCAATGGCGCCATGACCGGCCGGACGGCACCCGCCGTCCCTTAGCTTAAAGCCACTAGGGCCTCATCGGCCGCCGCCACCAGACCTTCGAGAATGCCCGGATCGCTGGAGGAATGTCCGGCTTTTTTCACCAGGTTGAAGCGGGCTTCCGGCCAGGCTTTCTTCAGATCCCAGGCGGTCGTCATCGGCGTCACCACATCATAGCGGCCTTGTACGATCCAGCCGGGGATATGACGAATGCGGCCAATGTTCTCCAGCACCCAGTTTTCGCTTTCGAAAAAGCCGCCATTTTTGAAATACCAGCTTTCGATCCGCGCAAACGCGAGGGCAAAGGCCGGATCAGAAAACTTCGACGCCACTTCGGACGGGCCGTCAATGGACAGCGTGTCACCTTCCCAGCCGCTCCAGGCCAGGGCGCAGCGCACACTTTCGGCGCGATCCGGGCCATTCAGCCGCTTAATGTAGGCGGACAGGAGGTCACCGCGTTCGGTCTCAGGGATTGGGGCGGTGAATTTTTCCCAGATGTCCGGATAGAGATGGCTGGCGCCTTCCTGATAGAACCAGTCCAGTTCGGATTTGCGCACCAGGAAGATGCCGCGCAGGATCAGCCCGCTGACACGTTCCGGATGGGTGAGGGCATAGGCGAGTGATAAGGTGGAACCCCACGAACCGCCAAAGACGACCCATTTCTCGATGCCAAGCTTCTGGCGCAGGGCTTCCATGTCGGCCACCAGATGCCAGGTGGTGTTGTCTTCCAGCGAAATGTCTTCTGAAGCGTGCGGCGTCGATTTTCCGCAGCCGCGCTGATCGAACAGAATGATGCGGTAGCCGTCCGGATTGAAATAGCCGCGCAGGTTGGGCGAGGTGCCGCCGCCGGGGCCGCCATGCACCACCACGACCGCCAGGCCCTGGGGATTGCCGCTCTGCTCATAATATATCTTGTGTTTGCCGCCGGTCGGCATATGACCGCTGTCATAGGGCTCGATATCAGGATAAAGGCCGCGCACCGGCGCGCTTTTCTTGGGAGTCACAGAGTCAGTCATAATCTTGAGTTTAAATGGGCAAATTGTTGGATATCACTAAGACGTAAAATGCCCGCGCTCACAACCCCTTTCCCTCTGACGACGCTGCGCCGGCAGGCCATATTCTACGCCCTGGCCTATGCCGGAACGGGTGCATCCCTGCCTTTCATGCCGCTGTGGCTGAAGGCCCATGGCATGACGGCCGGACAGATCGGGGTCATACTTGCAGCGCCCCTGCTGCTGCGTGCCCTGACAGGTCCGGTCAGCGGCCTGTGGGCCGACGGCTTCAGGCTCTACCGCACGCCGCTGGTGTGGCTGGCCTGTTTTGGCGCGCTGTTCTACGCCCTGATGGCGACGGGCGGATGGCTGCCGGGCCTGCGCTTTCCGCTGTATCTGGCGCTCTACACCCTGGCGTTCAGTTGCATGACCAGCCTGGCGCCGCTCAATGATGCCATGACCATGCAATTGTCGCGGCTGGAAAATTTCGCCTATGCCATTCCGCGCGCCATCGGCTCCAGCGCCTTTATCGTCACCAATATCGTTCTGGGTTTTCTGCTGGTTGTCTGGCCGACAGACCTGATCCTGGTCTGGCTTGTGGGGGCGGCGATCCTGACTGCGCTTGGCGGGCGATATTTGCTGGCCGGTCTTGTACGTCCCGGACATGCGCCCTTGGACTCTGCCGGCGCCGGGCTGGCGCGCCTGAAATTATTGATGCGCGATGAAGGGTTTCTGTGGTTGTTGATCGCGGTCGGCTGCCTTCAGGCGTCGCACAGTTTCTATTACGCCTTTTCGACCATCATCTGGAAGGAACGCGGTCTGTCTTCAGGCACCTGCGGCTATCTGTGGGCGACAGGCGTAGTGGCGGAGGTGGCCTTTATGTGGCTGGGTGAGGGGATCAGGCGCAAGGCTGGACCGTGGCGGATGCTGGTCATCGCCGGGATATTTGCGGTAGCGCGCTGGGGCCTGATGGCCTTTTCGCCGCCATTGTTGGTGCTGTATCCACTGCAATGCCTTCACGCCCTGTCGTTCGCCGCCACCTATCTGGCTGGGCTGGAACTGGTTCAGCGCCTGAGCCCGAAAGGTTATGAAAGCTTGGGCCAGACGGTCAATGCCGCCTATGCCAATGGCGTCATGATGGGATTGGGCACAATTTTTTCCGGCGTCATCTATATGGCCTTCGCCGCAAAGGGTTACGGCGTGATGGCGGGCGTGGCAGGGTTGGGATTGTGTGCCGCCGCGTGGCTTTACAGCCAGCGGGCGCGACTGATGACGGCGAGGGATTAGCCCCACAATTCCGGCGTGGACGGATGCAGGATAGAGCCGGTAATCTCCAGCCCATGTTCGCGGTCGCGCGCCAGCAGGAGCGGGCCGTCGAGATCGACGAATTCCGCGCCTTGCGCCACCAGCATGGCCGGGGCCATCGAAAGCGAGGTCGCCACCATGCAGCCAACCATGAGGCTTAAGCCGGCCTCCCTGGCCGCGGCTTTCAGGGCCAGGGCCTCGGTCAGGCCGCCGGTCTTGTCGAGCTTGATATTAATATGGCTGTAGAGCCGTGCGCAGCGGTCCAGTTCGGCGCGCGTATGCAGGCTTTCATCTGCGCACAAGGGTACCGGTGACTTATAACCCAGCAACTGCTCGTCTTCGGAAACCTTCAGCGGCTGTTCGATCAGTTTGACATCAAGCTTCTGCATCTCAGGCGCCATGCGCACCAGGTCATCGAAACTCAAACCTTCATTGCCATCGACAATCAGGCGTGATTTCGGGGCATTGGCCCGCACGGCCTCGATGCGGTCGAGATCATCCGGGCCACCGATCTTGAGCTTGAGCAGGGGGCGGCGGGCATTGACGGCGGCCTGCGCCCCCATGGCTTCGGGCGTGTCGAGGCTTAAGGTATAGGCGGTTTTCAGCGGATCGAGCCGTTTCAGACCGGCGGTGCGCCAGGCCGGGATGCCGGTCAGTTTGGCGTTCAGATCCCACAGGGCGCAATCGATGGCGTTGCGCGCCGCGCCGGCGGGCAGAAGGTCATGCAGGTCGCCGAAACTCAAACCGGCTTCAATACGACCGCGCACCGCTTCAATATCGGCCAGGGATTGCGCGATACTTTCGCCATAGCGGGCATAGGGCACGGCCTCGCCACGACCGACATGGCCCTGGTCTTCCAGTTCGACATAGAGGACGCGTGCCTCGGTCTTCGAGCCGCGCGCAATGGTGAACCGCCCGGCGATCGGGAAGGTCTCTTCGCGGAGAACAAGTCTCATATCAGGTCGCTGATCGCGGCGTCGAGCAGGAGGTAGGCGCGGCCAGCATCGCTGCCGAGCACCTCGTTCAGTTCCCGGATCGCATCCTTGGCGAGGAGGGCCATATTGATCTGCTGGTCATAGGCGGTGGCGAAGTCATTGGCCTGCTGCCGCAGGGGCGCATCGGCCAGCAGCCGGCGGCTGAGGCGGCGAATGGCGGCGGGGGCGACGCGGCGGACGACCAGGCGAGCCCCTTCATTATCCTCGGCCATGATGGCGCCGATGACCTCTTCGATCCGGGCGCGGCCGAGCAGCGAAGCGGCATCGATTCCCATGGCGCTGACCTCGGCAACCATGACATCGTCCAGGCTGTCGAACTCCGGATCGGGTGGCGGTTCAACCGCTGTCTGGGGCGCCGTTGCCGCCGGCTCCGGCGTCTTGTCGCGGCCTTCCATGCCGCCGAGCAGTTCGCGCCAGGACCAGCCATCCTGAACGGCGCGGGCGGGGCGGGCCTCACGTTGCGGCGCCGGTGCGGCGGCCGCCCGTTCCGACGCCGGCACACTCAACGGCAGCAGGCGCGCACGGGTAACGGAGGGTTGCACCAGGGCAGGCGCTGGTGTCGGGGCAGGCGGCTCGGGTGATCTGCGGGGGGGCGTCGACCGGCTCAAATCCCGTTCGCGGGCGGCTGGTTCAGCGGTCTGGGGCTGGTCGCCGGATATGACGCCCATCAGACGCACGGCCTCGGTCAGCATGTCGTAATTGCGCTTCACCCGTTCCTGGAAGGCAGTGTCGACGGCTTCGGTTTCCTGCGACGCCTTGCGGGCGGCTTCCAGCATGGCATTGATGCCGTCTTCGACGCTCTGGCGAATTTCGAGGATGCGCGCCTGGGCAATGGTGGGCAACTGATCGGCGCCCGTGGCCGGGTCGTTCAGGGCCTCGTTGACCTCGGCAATGGTCTGGCGGGTATGGGCGAAGCTGGTATCCAGTTTTTGAGCCGTCTGGTCGCCGGCCTCGCCGATCAGGTCGGCCGATTCCTCTATCAGGCGGCGCGCGGCGGCGAAGCGTGTATCAAAGACCTCGTCGGCCTTTTTGCTGGCCTCGAAGATCGATTCATTGAGCCGATCGACGCGCATCTGCGCGGTTTGGGCTGCCTGATCGGCGGCGCGTTTGGCGTCCTCGGCCGAGGTGTTGAGCTGTTCCAGCGCCTTGCGGGTTTCTTCGACCAAGTCGTCACGGGCGTCGGCCGCCATCAGGGAGATATTGGAGAGGGTGGCGTGGATGCGGGTCTCGAAGGCCGTGCGTTCGTTCTCGGCGGCGCCCTGAACGGCCTGGAAGTGCTCCTGGGCGGAAACAACAATATCGCGCAGCACGTCGATGCCGCGTGCCGAGGTCTCGCCCAGGTCGATCGTGGCGACTCGGGTGATCGAGAGCGCCTCGGTCAGTTGGGCGCGCTGGTTTTCGATATGGACGGCGAAATCTTCCTGGTCCGCGCGCAGGGAAAGGGCGGCGGAAACCAGTTCGGCGCGCTGCTGAGAAAGACCTTCCTCGACACTGCGCACCTGGTCGACGACCCCGGAACCGGCGGTTTCGAGGCGCACGGTCTGGCGATCGAGGTCTTCGGCAGCGGTGCGGGCGATATCGGCCACATCGGCCGAGGCCGTGACCACGGCGCTGGTGGAAGCGGCCAGGCTGGCCTCGGCTTCGCGCAACTGTGTCTGGGCCAGGTCGGAGGCATCGGCCACCATGCGCGCCTGACGGTCGACGGCTTCGATAATGCCGCTCGACTGTACGCTCAGCGACTGGCTGAGCGCGCCCATGGATCTGCGTTCATGGGCCAGGGATTGGGTAACGTTTTGCGCTGCCGCGCGGGCATTGGTAGCGGCCTCATTCAGGCGGTCGGTTTCGGCCTTCAGTTGCGCGCTCAGTTCGGTGACATCGGCATGGGCGAGACGGACGGCGCGGACCGCGTGATCGACCTGTTCGCGCAGGGCGGCCACAAGGTCACCGGTCTGGGCGGCGGCGGAAGCGGCTGGCGCCATCAGGGTATCTGCCAGTTGCGCGGCGCGGTCGGCCTGACGCGACAGGATGGCGGCATTGCGCAGGGCAAAGGCGGTGGCGAAGATCAGACCGGTGGGGAAGAGGGCCAGGAAAACCAGCACGACGATCTTGAAGGGTTCGTAGGCCGGGGCCGCCAGGTCGGTCTGGGCTCCCAGGGCAAAAGCTGCCAGGCCACAGGCCCACAGCAGGCTGGCGAAGGTGGCGAGGCCCCACAGCAGGATGGACGAAGGCGCCGCCTTTCGGGCAACGCTTTCCGGTTTGGTCTTGTGCGCGCTGACAGACCGGCCGGATTGCGAAGGTGTCTTGTGCGTCCTCGTCGGCGGTGTGGTTTCGGGAGGCGGCTTCAGTTCGGCCCTCAGTTCGGGAATATCCAGAATGGCTCTGGCTGGTGCCGGTTCCGGCGCCGGTTTGTCTTCGATGCTTAATTTCGACTCTGGCGCCGGCATGACTTCCGAGCCTGCCTCCGGAACGGGTTCAGGACGGGCATCGGTCGCCACATGTGTCGGATTATCGAAGGGGGCTTCGAGGATATCGTTCACGTCCCCCGCCTCTGTGGTATCCGCGCTTTCCGCCGCAGGTGCCTCCGGCTTGGCCACGGCTTCCGGCTCATCGAAAAGCGGCCGCAATTTGGAGCGGCCGAAAATGGTCTTCGATTCTGAGGGATCAAGCGGGGAGCGGGGTGGTTTCATTCACAGTATCCTGAGGCCAGTTTTACATGAACCGATCTTCTTCAGCCATGCGGCGCATTTACAGGAGAGAGGCGGGTTCTCCCGGCAGGAGAAAGCTACGTCAACTTACGCTTTTCGCAAAGCTTTTTGTCACGTTTGCGTCGAATCAGCTTTGACGGGAAGCGTCGTCTTCTGCTGGGGCGCTATCCGGCATTCCGGTATTATCGGGCTGCGCCGCGGGGGCGGGTCGTGTGGCGTGGCCCCGGCCGAGCCGCCAAAGTGCAGCAGCGCCGCCGATATCAGCACGGCAATCAGTCCACTGAGCAGATTAAACAACCAGGACACGGGGGAAGACTTTCGGGGTTGCGCTAGCCGGTAACACATATGCTTTTAGACAACGGGCAGGCAAATTACTGGCAGTAACCATGACGTGAAATGCGCCACAGAGCAATCAGGCGCAGGCGATTATCCCCGTCTGCGGTAATCCGGTCACGCCGCCTGGTCCTTGAGATGCGGATCAGGGCCATAGGCATTTTCGCCTTCATCGCCCGGTTTCAGGGCCAGGAAGAACAGCAGGCTCCAGCAGGCAAGATTGGCCAGTACGCCAAGCAAGGTTATCAGCCACAGCATGATGACGGGGATGAAACCGCCCATGGCGAGCGAAAGAACGGCCAGAATAGCCTGCGGCGCCAATCCCCACAGCCACCGTGCCCCGCGTCCGGTATCATGCAGCCGTTTAATCACCAGGCAGGCGAGCGGCCAGGCGAGAAAGAGCCAGCAGAGGCTCAGGATCATCGGCCCGTCAAGTGAAGGCACGGTGCCGAGCGCAAAGCCTATTACCACCATGACCAGCATGGCGATGGCGATACCGGAGAAGAATTGCGTGCCGCTGATGCGGCCATTGGGTGAAAACAGGAATTGGATCATGACGGTTCCGGCTGATAGAGCAGGCTATGCCCGGCAGTGCGGCCTGTAAAGAGGTTGTCGCTCATCCACGTTTATTCTACACCTGCGCATCTTCCGGAGGCTTAATGGATTTTCCATCCGTCGAAATCAGGCATGATATTGGTCCCGATGAAGCGGAGGCGCGCCTCATCGGGCGTGATACGCCGGTTATCCTCAAGGGACTGGTCAGTGCCTGGCCGGCGGTGGAGCGGGCACGACGATCGACGGTGGAACTGATCGAGTACCTGAAGGCGTGCGATGCCGGCAGGCCCGCCGAAACCTTTCGCCAGGCGCCGGGCGGCGATGGCAAATATTTTTATGATGAGGGTTCTGCGGGCTTCAATTTCCAGCGCGCGGCCATCCCCCTGAAAATGACGCTTGATCGCGTGAACGAACTGAGGGGGCAGGCGGACGCGGAGCGCATCTATATCCAATCGGCGCCGCTGAAGGATTATATGCCGCGCTTCAAGGCTGAAAACCCGCTGGAGGTGCCGGGCGCGGAGCCGCGCATCTGGATCGGCAATCGTGCCGTGACCCAGACGCACTTTGACATCAATTATAATCTCGTTTGCATGGTGGCGGGGCGTAAGCGCTTTGTGCTGTTTCCCCCTGACCAGACGAAGAACCTCTATATGGGGCCACTGGAAGCGACGATTTCAGGCGTGCCGACCTCGATGGCCTCGCTGGAAAATCCCGATTTTGACGCCCATCCGCGTTTCCGAGAGGCATTGGCCAACGCTGTGGTCGCCGACCTGGCGCCGGGGGATGGTCTCTATGTGCCCTATATGTGGTGGCATCATGTCTCTTCCAGCGAAGACCTGAATGTGCAGGTCAATTACTGGTGGAATACGGCAGGCGCGGAAATGGGCGCGCCGATGCTGGTGCTGATGCTGGCCATGCTGGGCCTGCGTGATTTGCCGTCGGATCAGAACAGGGCATGGCAGGCGATGTTCGATCACCTGGTTTTCAGCGGGGATACGGGCGGGCACCTGTCACCGGAGGCGCGCGGCATTCTGGGCGATATGGCGCCGGACCAGCGCCTGATGATCCGCCGCGCCATCGGACGCAATTTGCAGGATTAGTTCGGCGAAGGACCGTAGATATTTTCCTCAGGCTGTCCGGGCCAGACCGACAGGGCGATGCCCAGTATCAGGACGGCCAGGTTACCGAGGAAGGCGATGAAGTTCACCATGTCGGTCAGGCCGGCGGCTTCGATGGCGTCGCTGCCGATGCTGCTGATCAGACCAGGGATAAAGCCGGCGAACAGGATCAGGCCCAGCCAGGCCGACAGGCCGACATCATGCAGGCGCGTGGCGCACAGGCAGAACAGGGCAAAATAGAGCAGGACCGTCAACACCATGGTCAGCCAGTTCAACGGCTGGTCCAGCCGGGCGGCCCATTCGTCGCTCAGCGCATCGGGCAGTATGGCGATGCCGAACCAGATGACGAAGATCAATACCTGGCAGGCCCAGAAGTTCAGCACGAATTGCAGGCGGTTGATGCGACCGCGCGGTGAGAACATGGCGTTGGCGCCGACAAGGATATGATGTTTGGCCATGAAGGCGGAGCCCCGATTACACGCCGTAAATGATCACAAAAGGCGTGATCTGTAAATCAGCCTTTGTGACGCTCCCGCAGGATATCCAATACATTTTCGAGCTTTGTGTCGCGCGCCATCAGCAGGACCGACAGGTGATAGAGCAGGTCGGCGGCCTCGTTGTGCAGCTCGTCGAGATCGCCGGCGCGGCCGGCCAGGGCCGTTTCCAGACCTTCCTCGCCGACCTTCTGGGCGATCTTGGCCACGCCCTTGTGCATCAGGCGGGCGGTGTAGCTGTCGGCCGGCGGCGCCTTGGCGCGGTCCTTCACCACATGCGCCAGGTGGCCCATGAAACCAATGCCAGGTGCATCTTCGTGACCGAAGCAGGAGGTCGTTTTCGTATGGCAGGTGGGGCCGTTCGGACGGGCATAGACGAGCAGGGCATCTTCGTCGCAATCAGTCAGGATGCGGTCGAGTTCGAGCGTGTCGCCGGAGGTCTCGCCCTTCATCCACAGGCGGTTCTTAGAGCGAGACCAGAAGGTGACGCGGCCGCCCTGCAGGGTGGCTTTGAGCGCCTCGGCGTTCATGTAGCCGAGCATCAGAACCTGGAGCGTGTCAGCATCCTGCACGATGGCGGGGACAAGGCCGTCCCCCTTGGCGAAATCGATTTTATCGATGTCAGCGATGGTGAGCGGACTGGGCAGGTGGTGGGCGTCTGGCATAATGTTGTTCTTCTTGTGAAGGCCCCCCACCGTCATCGCCAGAGGGGCGATGCCACCTCCCCCGCAAGCGGGGGAGTATAAGAGAGGTGGCCACTTTGTTTTATACCGCCCCACTTGTGGGGCGGGGGACCGCGCCGAAGGCGTGGTGGTGGGGGCTCTTTCTTCTACAATCTCACCGCTATTCCGGCGGCGCGAAGGTCGCGCTTCAGGTCCGGAATGGCAATGATTTTCTTGTGAAATACGCTGGCGGCAAGGGCACCGGACACATCGGCTTGCTCGAAGACGGCCTCGAAATGCTCAGGCGCACCGGCGCCGCCAGAAGCCACGAGTGGTATATCTATCAGATCACGAACCAGACGTAACTGTTTGATATCATAGCCCTTACGCACGCCATCCTGATTCATGCAGTTAAGTACGATTTCACCGGCACCGCGGTTCTTCGCTTCAACCACCCAGTCAAGCGTCCGGCGGCCAGCCTGACGGATTTTGTCGGGATCGCCACTATATTGGTGGACGTAGTAATCATTGTCCATTTCACGACTGTCGATGCCAACGACTACGCACTGTGAGCCAGCCATTTCGGCCAGTTCGTTGATCAGGTCAGGGCGTTCCAGGGCCGGGGAGTTGATCGACACCTTGTCGGCGCCGGAGTTGAGGCACTTCACCGCCTGTTCGGCCGACCGGATGCCGCCCGCCACGCAGAACGGAATATCGAGCGCGCGGGCAATGTCGCGCACCCAGTTGTAGTCGACCGTGCGGCCTTCGGCGGAGGCGGTGATATCGTAAAGCACCAGTTCGTCGGCGCCTTCATCCCGATAGCGCAGAGCCATATCGACAGCGTCGCCGAGCACTTCATGGCCGACAAACTGCACGCCCTTGACGACCTTGCCGTCCTTGACATCGAGGCAGGGGATGATGCGTCTAGCCAACATACATTTTATCCAACATTGAGGGCAGCCTTCAGATCGATAATGCCTTCGTAAATTGCCTTGCCGACGATGGCGCCATGTACGCCGAGAGCCTTGAGATCATAGAGGTCTTCGATTGATTTCACCCCGCCGGATGCCTGGATTTCGAGGTCCGGGCGTTTTTTTCGCAGTGCCTTCATCAAATCCATGTTCGGCCCCATCAGCATGCCGTCGCGCGACACGTCAGTGACGAGAATGCGCTGTGCTACGCCGAACGGATAATAGTCGAGCACTTCAAACAGGTCCAAACCTGAACCTTCTACCCAACCATGTGTTGCGACCTGAAAGAAGGTTTCATGGTCGGGATTGTTGATGCTGGGAAATACATCAAGCGCCAGGGTGATGCGATCCTTGCCGAAATCGCGGAGCCAGCCGCGCACGTCTTCCGGATTTTTCACCGCGGCCGAACCGACTACGACCGCCGAAACGCCCTGATCCAGCAGGGTCTGGACGTGTTCGCGGGTACGCACACCGCCGCCTGTCTGGATCTTGGCACGCGAAGCCTTGGCCAGTTGACCGATCAGTTCATGCTGTTGCGGCGAACCAGCCTTGGCGCCGTCGAGATCGACGATATGCACCCATTGTGCAAACTCCTCATTGAAGAGCGCGAGGCGCTTAAAGGGATCGGAATCGTACTTCGTCACGGCATCAAAGCGGCCCTGTGCGAGGCGGACGCATTCACCGTTAATCAGGTCGATGGCGGGGTAAAGGATCATAGGTCTACAAAATTCTTCAAAATCTGAGCGCCGATGGTGGAAGAGCGCTCGGGGTGGAACTGACAGCCAAACACATTGTCCTTGCGCACCATGGCGGCGAAGGGTTCGCCATAGGTGCTGGTGGCCAGTGTATAGTCATTGACCGGGCAGACATAGCTATGGACGAAATAGGCGAAATCGCCATTTTTAACGCCTTCGGTCAGTGGATCGACCTTAAGGACTTCCAACTGGTTCCAGCCCATATGCGGCACGACCATATCCGGCGTGGCGGTCATTTTCGTGACCTTGCCGGGGATCAGGCTGAGGCATTCGACATCGCCTTCTTCGGAACCTTCAAACAGCAGTTGCTGGCCGAGGCAGACGCCTAGAAGCGGCACTTTCAGACCGCGAATGGTATCGAACAGGCCCAGTTCACGAATACGCGACATGGCAAATCCCGCCGCGCCGACACCGGGTAAAACCACCTTGGTCGCTGCCGCGATTTCCGCCGGATCGGAACTCAGGCGGGCTTGCGCTCCCAATCGTTCCAGCGCGAAGAGGACGGAAGCCGTATTGGCGCAGCCGATTTCAATGACCGTGATCATTAAGCCAACATACCTTTCGTGGAAGGCAGCGCGTCGCCTTCGATGCGCGTCGCCTGGCGCAGGGCGCGGCCGAGCGCCTTGAAGCAGGCTTCGGTCTTGTGGTGGTCATTACCGCCGCTGACCTCGACATGGATCGAGGCACCGAGGGTTTCCGACAGCGAACGGAAGGCGTGCGCGGTCATCTCGGTCTGGTAGTCACCGATATGCGTGGACTGGAACTCGCCCTTGAAGACGCAGAACGGCCGGCCGCCGAGATCGACCGAGACCTTGGCCTCCGTCTCATCCATCGGCAGCACAAAGCCAAAGCGCGCCATGCCGACGCGATCGCCGAGCGCGATCTTCAGCGCCTGACCGAAGGCCAGCATACAGTCTTCCACCGTGTGGTGGGCGTCAATTTCGAGATCGCCTTCGCAGGCCAGTTGCAGCGAGAAACCGCCGTGCGTCGCCACCTGGTCGAGCATATGATCGAAGAAGCCAACGCCGGTATGGACCCTGACCGGCTTGGGCTGGTCGAGATTGACCTGCACCGAGATCTTGGTTTCCTTTGTGTCGCGCAGGATTTCGCCGACGCGCGGCGCCTTGTCCGCCGGCGCCACATCGAGCGCCCGCAGGATGCGATTATTGGTGGCAACATCGCCGAGCGCCAGCAGTAAACCGGTCGGCGTCACCTGCGGTGAGAGGCCCAGCCGCTTGAGCGCGGTCTGAGTTTGCAGCAGCGCCTTCGGGCGCAGCAGCATGAAGGGGCCGTCGTTCAGATCGAAGCTTTCCAGTTGCTTCGATTGCGAAAGCGCTTCGCGCACGCGGGCCTGTTCGGTTCGGATCAGATCGACGCGCGATTGCAGGGTCAGCGCCCGCGATGCCGACAGGGCGGCCTCGGCGGCGCGCACGGAGGGCGTTGGCAACGGATGCGGTTCGCAGAATTTCAGCAGGCCCTGCAGGGTCTTGGTATTGGCGATCAGCGCGCCGACACGGGCGCCGGCCATGCCGAAGAGATAGGACAGGCTTTTCAGCACCACCACATTGGGTTCGACGGTGGCCAGTTCGACCATGGAGGCGGCGGTGCAGGCGTCGAAATAGCTCTCATCGATCACCAGCAGGGTGGGGAAGAGATCGACCGCCAGAGCGCGCGCGGCGGTGATATCCCAGGCCTTGCCATCGGTCTGGCGCGGATTGTGGACCAGGCAGAAGCCGCCCCCCTTGGCATATGGTCCGTTTTCCGGCGGCTTGCGGATGGTCAGGTTGTAGACCCCGCACAGGTCTTCGAGATAATGGTCGGCACCGGCCCACAGGAACTCATGGCCGTGGACGCGCAGGCGGCGCATCAGGATTTCCATGGCGTGCGAGGCGCCGCGCGTCACCATCAACTGGTGCGCCTCTACGCCGTAATAATCGGCCATGCGTTCGCGTAAGGGTTCGAGCGAGGGGGGCAGGGATTCCAGGCCGGAGCCGGAGGCGTTCAGGGAAGAGAAGGGTGAGTTGAACATCTAGACCTCTAGACGGAAATCGGCGGCCAGCGCGTGCGCTTCGAGACCTTCGAGGCGAGCGAGGCGGGCGCTAGCGGGCGCGATGGCGGCGGCGCCTTCGCGGGTCGCCTTCTGGACGACGAAGCTGGTCAGGAAGGAGCGGACGGTGATGCCATCCCAGGCGCGGGCGGCGCCATCGGTCGGCAGGACGTGGCTGGGGCCCGCGGCATAATCGCCGAAGGTCTCGGCGGCATAGGTGCCGGCGAAGATGGTGCCGGCGGCGGTCAGTTGCGGGATGATCGCGTCGACATCCGCGACCTGTATGGCCAGGTGTTCGGGGCCATAGAGATTGGAGACCTCGGCGGCCTCTTCGAGCGATGAGACGACAAACAGGCGGGCCTGTTCCAGCGAGGCCCGGGCGATGGTTTCGCGCGGCAGGCGCGAGACTTGGGCTTCGACCTCTGCTTCGATCTTCGCGGCGATTTCGGCCGAGAGGGCGACCAGGATCACCTGCGCATCGGCGTCATGTTCGGCCTGTGACAAGAGGTCGGCGGCGACCAGTTTCACATGGGCGGTGTCGTCGGCGATGACCAGCAATTCCGAAGGTCCGGCGGGCATGTCGATGGCCGGGCCGGAGACGCGCTCCGTGGCCAAACGCTTGGCCTCGGCGACATACTTGTTGCCGGGGCCGAACAGCTTGTCGGCGGGCGGCGTGCCGTCGAAAGCGCCAAGCGCCAAGCCGGCGATGGCGTGCGCGCCGCCGACCAGCCACATGGCCTCCAGTCCGGAAGCAGCGGCGGTGGCGATCATCATCGGGGGGATAGAGCCATCGCGCGCCGGCGGCATGACGCAGACGCGGTTGGGAACGCCGGCCACCAGTGCGGGCACGGCGGTCATGATCAGGGTCGAGAACAGCGGGGCGGTGCCGCCGGGAATATAGAGGCCGGCGGTGGTGATCGGGCGATAGATGCGTTGCAGGCTGAGGCCCGGCTTTGGCGCAATCAGCGGGCCATCGGTCGGCAGTTCGGCTTGCTGGAAAGCGCGGACATTCTCGACCGCCAGTTCCATGGCGGCGAGGTCTTCGGCAGAGAGGCTCGAACGCGCGGCATCGATCGTGACGCTGTCGAGCGTCACATAACGCGGGGCATGGCCATCCAGCTTCACGGACCAGTCGGAGACGGCGGCAAAGCCACGCGCCTCGACGTCGTCAAAGATGGTGCGCACGGTCTCGACCACGCGCGCGTCGCGGCGGTTTTCCGGCCGGGCCAGGGCCGCCTTGCGTTCGGCGGTGTTCAGATTTTTCCAGACAAGGGTCTTCATTGTTTTATCCGAGGCGCCTCGCCTCATTTCATCATCTTCTCGATCGGCAGGACCAGGATCGCCGAGGCGCCCGCTGCTTTCAGCTTGTCCAGGGTATCCCAGAACACGTTTTCCTGACAGACCGCATGCACGGCAACGGCGTCCTCGCGGCCGGCCAGCGGCATGATGGTCGGGGCGTCGGCGCCGGGGATCATGCGTATGATCTCGTCCAGGTGCGCTTTCGGGGCGTTCATCATGACGTACTTGGCGCCGGTGGAGGCCGTTACGCCATCGAAGCGGCGCAGCAGCATGTCATAGGTATGGGCCAGTTCCGCCGGCGGGGCATGGGGCGCCTTGATCAGGACGGCTTCCGATTTCAGCACCAGATCGGTGGCCTTCATGCCGTTGGCTTCCAGGGTGGCGCCGGTCGATACCAGATCGCAGATGGCATGGGCGATCTTCATGCGGGGAGCGACCTCCACCGCGCCGCGCATTTCGACGATTTCGGCTGTGACGCCATTGTCCTTCAGCCACTTGGTCAGGATGTTGGGGTAAGAGGTGGCGATACGCTTGCCTTCCAGCCATTTGGGACCAGTGTAATCGATATCATTCGGCACAGCGATCTTGAGCGTGCAGGACCCGAAACCGAGGCGCTGGACGATCATCTCTTCCAGATCGCGGTCCGGAAAGTGTTCGGCCAGGACGTTGTAGCCGACAATGCCCAGTTCGGCGACGCCATCGGCCACGAAAGTCGGGATGTCGTCATCACGCACGCGCAGCAGGTCGATCGGCTGGTTCTCAATGCGATACAGCAGGTCGTTGGCGCCCTTGAGGATGCGCAGGCCTGCGCCCGAGATCAGTTCGGCGGAACGGTCGGCCAGACGGCCGGACTTCTGAACAGCAATGCGTAAACGGCGATCAGTCATAATGGTCTTCTTCTTATACCTCCCCATCTCTGATGGGAGAGGGGACCGCGCCGCGGCAGCGGCGTGGTGGTGGGGTTTCTTACTTCGTCTTCAACTTGTCCAGCACGCGCCGGTAACCCTGATGCGGCATCTCGCGCAGGAACCGCGCCACGCGGGTGACCGTCGTGGTTGAGGCGCCGGTGCGCTCGGAGATTTCCCGGTAACTCAGGTCGCCGGCATCGAGCAGGCGGGCCACCTTGAACCGCTCGGCAAAGGCGCGCAGTTCCGAAGGCGTGCACAGGTCATCGAGAAAGGCCTTGACCTCGTCGATCGTTTCCAGGCCGAGCAGCGCTTCGGCGAGCGCATCGGAGTCCTGCTTGCTGATTTTGCCGTCGTTGAGCGCCACTGTATCACCGTAGTAGTGTGTTATCGTGCTGATACATTAACGCGCATGGGTGCGCAAGACGGAAAATGCCAACAGTTGATATTAGCTGATTGGTGGAGTGTTTGTACGTGCTTGTTGCCAATAGTTCTGAGCAGTTGACCAAAAAGCTTTGGCTTGTTCAGAGGATGCGAAACCTGCTTTAGGGATCATCATGGCGCAATTGCGGTTCGTAAAGATTAAGAAGCTCTTCTTGGTTTCGACGAGATCATAGACGACATTCCACGGCGTTATGTGGTTATGCTGCTCATATGATTTCGATATGCCCTGCTGCGATATCTCAGCACTATTTACACGTTTACGTACGGGACCGATCGCAAAGGTCACAACCAGCCAAAGGTAGGAGAGAATAGGAGAGAAGATATAAACAGGTATGATCGCCAAGACAAAATAAAGTAGCAAAGCTACAACGATCATTACGCCTGCTATAAGGATATTGGGCCAAAGCGGCGTATTCGGCAGAATTAGCAATTCTGCATACATTTTCCAACTGACAACAGCAGTCGCTACCATCAAGCCTATTGAAAGAACCAACGCAATCACAAGACGCCGACGCGTGAAAAAATTACGCTTCAGCCAGGCGCCGAAAAAGTCGTTAAATGTTTCAAAGGTAATGCGGTAGCCAATGGCTTGATGGACAATCTCAGTCATATCTGAAGTTGTGCCGTCTGCCGATTTACGCGTCAACCAGAAAACCGCTCTTTCGCCGCCAGGCCCAGGCCGCTGGCGACGGAGGAGAATCGGTCGCCATAGTGCATCCGCGCCGCAGGGAAAGCCGCTTGCATGGCGGCTTCAAAGCCGGGCAGGGCGGTGGAGCCGCCGGTCATGAACAGGGTCTGGATGGCCTCAGGCGCCAAGCTGGGCCGTTCGATAACGGTTTCCAGCGCCGTGGCCACCACCTTGGCCACTTCCTTTTCGACACTGCCGGCCAGGGTCTCGCGGCTGATATCCAGTTGCCACTCAGGATCGATGGTCGTGAAATCGACGGTCGTTGTCTCGGCATCGGATAACGCGATCTTGGCCTTTTCGATGCGGTTGGCGATATCATGGCCGGCCTGGCGCTCGATCACCTCCAGCAGGCGAGCTGTCTTTTCGCGCTCACCCGACAGATAGTGGGTCTGGCGCAGGGAGGTCATGGCCTTCTGCGTGTAGAGGAAGTTGATCAGGTGCCAGGTGGCCAGTTGCACATAGGGCTGGCTTGACATCTCATTGCCGTTCTTTAAGCGCCCGCGGAAACCGAGATCGCGCATGGCGGTTTCCAGGCTGAGACGGGTATCGAAATCAGTGCCGCCGATATGGACGCCGGCATTGGCCAGGATATCACGCTTTCCGCTGCCTAAGCGCAGTACCGAAAAGTCGGACGTACCGCCGCCGATATCGACCACCAGAACGATCTCCTCGCGGGTCAGGGTTTGCGCATAGTCGCGCGCCGCCGCCAGGGGTTCATATTCGAAACTGATGTTTTTAAAGCCTTGCGCCTCGGCAATGCCGCGCAATTCGGCCTCGGCGCGGGCATCGGCGATCTCGTCGCCATCGACGAAATGCACCGGGCGACCGAGCACCACATCTTCGATTTTTTCAGCGGCAAAGGCCTCGGCGCGCTGTTTCAGTTCGGCGATATATAGGCCGATAATGGCGCGGAAATCCTTGCGGCCGGTGCCGATCTGCGTCGTTTCCTTGATCAGCGATGAACCAAGGATGGATTTCAGCGCCCGCATCAGCCGGCCTTCATAGCCATCGAGATACTGCGCGATGGCAGCCCGGCCAATTACCGTCTGGTCGGTCTCGAAATTGAAGAAGATGGCTGAGGGCATGGTAACGGATGCGCCTTCGATCGGCACCAGTTGCAGCCGGTCGCCGCGGCCGACACAGACAGCGGAATTGGATGTACCGAAATCGATACCGCAATAGATGGACATGAGGGCGACCTTTGGGGAGAAGGGCCGGCGTCTTTAACCGGCTTTATCCGCCAAGGCCAGCCTTAAGTCCGAAGAAAGCAAGAAACCCCACCACCACGCCGCAAGAGCGGCGCGGTCCCCCTCCCCACCGGAGGTGGGGAGGTACAAGAAAATCTATACCTCCCAGGCTTTGTCGGGGAGGGGGACCATGAGCGCAGCGAAATGGTGGTGGGGTATCTTGTTTAAATCTCGATCAGCACATCCGGCAGTTCGTTGGGATTGTCCTCGCCCGGCGGGAAGTGCGCCGCCAGGGCCTCGCCGCATTTCTCGACCGCCGCCTCGAAGCCTCCGGTCAGGTCACCATCCTTTACATGCTTGAGCAGGGTGGCGACGGTCTCATTCCACAGGGTTTTGTCGACCTTGGCATAGATGCCGGCATCAGCGATGACATCGACGAAATGTTCCTCCAGCGCGCAGAAGATCATCACGCCGGTCTGGGCCTGGGTGAGGTGCAGGCCGCGGGCGTAGAACTGCTCCATCGCCTTCTGGTGGGCCTTGCGGTTGCGCGTGGCTTTCGGCGTCAGGATAAGCTTCAGACCGGTAAAACGGATCAGTGCGTAGACGACGGCGAAGACGATGACCTGGAGGAAGCCGTAGCTGATCAGAACTTCCCAGTCGGCGAAATCGCCGCTGACACCGAGGCCGTTCCAGCCAAAGATGCGGGTCAGCAGGGGCTCCAGCCATTCATGCGGCAGGGTGCCGAAAGTCGCCAGCAGCAGGGGCGCGATAAGGGCTGCGACGGCCGCCCAGCCGAGCGGGGTTTCGCCGTAGTCGAGCCCCTTGGACTTGATGACGCAGGTGATTTCGCCGGAGGTTTTTTCCTCGGCTTTTGAGATGGCCGCATTGATGCGGGCATGGTCGATTTTCAAGGTCATATCACCAGCTTCCCGAACTGCCGCCGCCGCCGAAAGAGCCGCCGCCGCCACTGAAACCACCGCCGCCACCGCCCCAGTCACCGCCGCCACGACCACCGCCGAAACCGCCGCCCAGGATATTGCCGAGCAGGAACCACGGCAGCCAACCGCGCGAGAACATGATGACGATGATGATAATGAAGATAATCAGCGGGAAGGGGATGCCGCCCCTGCGGTCATTGCCGGTATCGGCCGCCGTCTGGGCCTCTTGCGCCTTCTGGATGGCAACCTGTCGATCCTGCGCCAGTTGCGCAATGATCTGGTCGGTGCCGGCCACAATTCCGGCCTCGTAATCGCCGGCCTTGAACTGCGGCAGAATGGCGCGCTGGATGATCAGCGATGACATGGCATCGGTCATCACCGGTTCGAGACCATAGCCGACCTCGATACGGACCTTGCGCTCATTGGGCGCCACGATCAGCAGGATGCCGTTGTCCTTGTAGGTCTGGCCGTTGGAAGCCGCCGGTCCACCGGCCTTCTGGCCGATGCCCCAGTGCCGGCCAAGCTGATAGCCGTAATCGGCGATATCATAGCCCTGCAGGTCCGGCACGGTGACGATGACCACCTGATCAGTGGTGGCGTCTTCCAGCCCCTTGAGCTTGGCGGTCAGGTCGGCCTTGGTGGCATCGGAGAGCAGGTGCGCATCATCGACGACGCGCTGATTATTGAGATCGGGATATTTGGGTTCGGCAAAGGCCGAGGTGCCAAACAGCGCCAGTGCGAGCGCAATAAAGACCACCCAGAAGGGTTTCAGTAAACGGTTCATTCCGGATGGCCTTGCTGGCGGTTAGTTCGAGGCTGCGGCGGCCGGGGCGGCCGGTTTGTCGAAGCTGACGATCGGGGCGGTTTCGGCGCCGGCCTGGGCGGTGAAGAGTTCCATCGGCTTGCTGGAGCCATAGAGGGTTTTTGCCCAGATGACGCTTGGGAAGGTGCGGAGGCTCAGATTATAAGCCGTGGCAGCGGCGTTATAGTCGCGGCGGGCCACCGTGATGCGGTTGTTGACGCCCTCGATCTGGCTTTGCAGGGTCAGGAAGTTTTCATTGGCCTTCAGGTTGGGATACTGCTCCTGAATGACCATCAGGCGGCCGAGCGCCGAGGACAGGCCGTCCTGCGACTGCTGGAACTGCTTGAACTTTTCCGGATCATTGATCGTCGAGGCATCGACCGTGACGGACGTCGCCTTGGCGCGGGCCTCGACCACGGCGGTGAGCGTGCCTTCTTCGTGGGCGGCGGCGCCCTTGACGGTGGCGACGAGGTTGGGGATCAGG
Source organism: Asticcacaulis sp. (assembly GCA_024707255.1). Classification (NCBI taxonomy): domain Bacteria; kingdom Pseudomonadati; phylum Pseudomonadota; class Alphaproteobacteria; order Caulobacterales; family Caulobacteraceae; genus Asticcacaulis; species Asticcacaulis sp. Next base: position 535,225 of record JANQAC010000002.1, read on the forward strand.
TCGGCGCGGTTCTGGTAGGCGTTCTGGACATCGGCCCAGGATTGCTTGGCCTGCTCTTCCTTGGTGGGGATATTATTGACCCCGCAGCCAACGAGACTCAGCGCCAGACCGGCGGCAGCGACAAGACCGAGAATACGCGAAAATTTCATAGAAGGCGCTCCTTTGTTGCCCTATGCGCGGGAAGCAGCCAAAACGCGCCCCCAACGCCGTCCTTATGTGGCCCTTCTTAACCCAATTTAAAGGGGGCTGGAAGGGGGCGCGGAAAATGCCGCGCACTTCCGATTGCAGAGCAGGCGAGACAGCCGGCATCATCTCGTCTATCCTTACCCGGTTACCGAGGGGGGATACCATGAAATTCGTAATCTTATCCGTAGCCTGCGTCCTTTTTGTGCTGGGAGGGGCGCCACTGCACGCGCTTGCTGGCGAGGCCCGGTCAGCGAAAATCGACGAACTGACCAAAAAAGCCGAGGCCGGTGACGTCCGGGCCATGGATGAACTGGGAGAAGCCTATTATCGTGGTACGGGTGTCGAGGCGGATTACGATCTGGCCTTCAAATGGCTGGACAAGGCGGCGGCAACCGGCGATGCCCAGTCCGAGACCGATCTGGGTGATCTCTATGTGACTGGCAGCGGCGTGCCCGAAGATGTCGACATGGCGATGAAGCTCTATCGGCAGTCGGCGGCACAGAACAACGCCGACGGACAATACAGCGTCGGCTGGATGTACGAAAACGGCAAGAGTGTTGCAAAGGACGAAGCCGAGGCGGCGCGCTGGTACAAACTGGCGGCCGACCAGAACTTTATCTTTGCCATCAATAACCTGGCGGACCTGTATTACGGCGGTCGCGGCGTGAAGCAGGATTACGCCGAAGCCATGGCGCTTTCCCAGAAGTCCGCCGATCTCGGCAGCGGTTACGGCTACGATGCCTTGGGCGACATGTATGATGAGGGTGAAGGCGTGGCGAAGGATCCCGCTAAGGCGCTGGACTATTATAAAAGGGCGGCCGATCTCGGCAATTGCAGCGGGCTTTACGCCGTGGGGCGTATTTTTGAAAAAGGTCTGAACGGTCAGGCACAGGACCTGGCCCAGGCGCGTCAGTGGTATCAGAAGGCGGCCGACAGGACCTGCGAATATGGCCAACTGGCGATCGGCCGCTTCTATGACGAAGGCATTGGCATGGAAAGCGATACGGGCGAGGCGTTCAAATACTATGCCCTCGCCGCCATGCAGGGTAACAGCATCGGCCAGCTAAAGCTCGGCAGCAGCTACTTCTATGGCGATTTCCTGCCGCGCGACTACGGACAGGCGTTCAAGTGGTATCAGATGGCGGCGGACCAGTCCTACGCACCGGGGCAGTACAAGGTCGGCTACATGTACGCCAAGGGCTATGGCGTCACCGCAGATTATGCGCAGGCGCTGAAGTGGCTAAAACTGTCGGCGGCGCAGGGCGACGACGAGGGGGAATACCAGCTCGGCCTGATGTATGAAAACGCCTTTGGCGTGCCGCAGGACAAAAAGACAGCCCTGATGTGGTATCTGCTGTCGGCGGCGCAAAAGAATAAAGACGCGCAAAAAGCCGTAGAGGCCCTTAAGATGCAGATGTCGGGATCGGATGTGCGCGCCGCGCAATCCCAGGCGGATGAGTTCAAGCCGGTGAAGGCTGATTAGCGGGTTTTGAGTTTTTCCGTCTCAGCCCTGAGTACCTCGATGGTCTGGGTGAGATAGCGGTCGATGATCTCGCGTTGCGCAGGTGTATACTTAGCGGACATCTGCGTCATGGCGGTGCTGAGCGAGCCGTAGATTGGGCCCAGAATCTGGCCGAGCTTTTCCGGCTGGCGAATGCGGACCAGCAGGCTGCGGCGGTCGTCCGGGTTTGGTTCGCGGCTGGCATAGCCGGCTTTTTCCAGGCGATCGACAATGCCGGTAATGGCGCCGGTGGTCAGGCCCGTGGCGTGGGCCAGTTGGCCGGGTGTCGCCACTTCCAGGTCATTCAATACGCCCAGGCAGCGGCTTTCGGCCGCACTCATATTCAGGCGGCGCGCCACGGTCTCGTGGAAGGTGATGACGGCCGTCGCCAGTTCGCGGCCCAAATTGCGATTTGCATTTATCTTAGACATAAGATATTTATACATGAGACAAATGATAAAGGGAAGGCAGAAACATGCCCGATGCAGCGAAAAAGTCGTGGTTCCATAAAGCCTTGCCGGCGATAACGCTTATGCTGATGGCGCCCTTGATCGCCGAGGTGCTTCCGGGCGCCACGCGGGTAAGCGCGCTGATGGGCTTTCCGGCTATCTTCATCATGGAGGTGCTGATCTGGGGTACGGGCGCTGTGCTGGCGCGGTACTTCGTGCGCCGCTTCCGGCTGGGCTGGGTCAACCTGGTCCTGCTCGCCCTGGCCCTGGCGGTGGCGGAAGAGTGCCTGATCCAGCAGACCTCATTCGCCTCCCTGGTGGTGCAGATCAAGGATGTGGAATATGGCCGGGCGTTTGGCTTCAACTATGTCTATTTCACCTGGGCCATGCTCTATGAGGCGATTTTTGTGGTCTGCGTACCGGTGGCGCTGTGCGAGATGATATTCCCGACACGCAAGGATGGTCCATGGTTGAATATCTGGGGCATTGTTCCGCTGGTGATCCTGTTTGTGCCGTCGTCATTCGCCGCCTGGTACGGTTGGAATATCATCGCGCGGGCCAACAGCTTCCATCTGCCGCCCTATTACCTGCCGCAAAACCTGGCGATTATTTCGGCGGCGGTGATCATTCTCCTGATCGGCCTGGCGATCGGCCCCCTGCGGCGCGTCCTGGCAGCACCGGCGAAACCGGCCAGCCCGCCGCATCCGCTTATACTGGCCGTACTTGGCGTGGCTGCGGCGGGGATCATCTTCGCCATCGAGGTGCTGGCCTTTGGCGCCGCGCCGCAGGTGTCGACCTTCGTGCCGGTAGCGACGGGTATCGGTCTGGGGGTGCTGATCATGGCCATGGTGCCGCGCTGGATGGCCTCGCCGAACTGGACGACGGCTCACCTGATCGCCATGACCTTCTCGATCACCTGGGGGAACTTCGCTTTCTTGTTCATCGGTTTCGGCGATGGCGTCGATCTCCATGGTAAGATCATTCTCGATATGATTGGCGTCCTGCTGATGATCTGGCTGGCCATTCACGCCTTGCGCAAAAAGGTATAGGCTGGCGGAATGATACGCCGCCTGATCCGTTCGCTACTGACCTGGCCCGATGCCAAGGGCTGGGGACTATGCCTGCTGATTGGCGGCATGACCCCGGCCTTCATCTCTGTGATAGCCGGCTTTGCCGGCCTGCTCCATTGGCAGCCCCGCACAACCGACTGGCCCCTGCGTTTGCTGGGCGTCCTTCTGGTGCCCGCTTTAAGCGAGGAAGTGGTTTTCCGTGGCCTTCTGGTGCCCGATCAGGGGGAAACAAGGCGGCCGGTCCTGTGGATCGGGACGGTCGTGCTCGTCTTTGTCGTCTGGCATGTGATTGAAGCGCTTATTATCCTGCCGGGGGCGCACCTGTTCCTGACGCCGGCATTTCTGACCTGTGCGGGCGTGCTTGGCCTGGGGTGCGCGTTGATGCGTTACCGCACAGGATCAATATGGCCCGCCGTCATCCTGCATGGCCTACTGGTCTGGGCCTGGCAGGTCGGGTTCGGCGGGCCGGATATCCGGCAGTTACTGGCCTAAGCCGCACACATTTCCATCTGGGACATGGGCATGAGCATGACGTAATCGGTCAGGCCATCCAGTTCCGAAGGAATCTCGCGGGCTATCTTGAACCCGCTGCGCAGGCAGAAATTGACCGCCGGATCATGGTCCTTGTGGATGCACATGACGATATCATGGGCCGGGGCGAAATGTGCCTGGGCCGCGCGGATCAGGGCCTTGCCGAGACCGAACCCGCGGAAATCGGGCAGGACGCACAGCTTGGTGATCCAGATGCGGGTGCCTTCGAGGTGCGCGGAGCAGAAGCCGACATCGACACGGCCGGCGCGGATCACGAAGAAGACGTGGCCGCGCTGCATGATATCGTCTTCCAGTTTATCCGGGTCGAACGCCTGGCTGATCATGGAATCGATCTGGTCAGGCGGAATGCTGGCGCGGTAGGATTTTGGCCAGACCTGCATGGCGATATCGCGCACGATATCGAGTTCGGAAACGGAGATGGGGCGGGTTTGCGGCGTGAGGGTCATGGTGTGGCTCCATGGCTATCAGGGGTGAGAGCAATTTATGAGCGGATGGCTCATCCTCAGATCGATTGTCGGTTTACTCGGTAATTCTTGCAGAAATAGGGCAGGTATTATTACGCCTCGGTTTTATTTGCCTTTTTCTTTTTGTGTACTGAATGACACTGACCGGGCGCTCATCTTAATGAAGCGTTAGGAGAGGTTAACACAGATGATTCGCCCGCGTAAGTTGTTAAATGAGTGGTAACAGGCTTGTTACAACGAAAAAATTCTCTTTTTGCGGGTATAGATAATAAAGGGTAAAGATTAGCGTGTGGCCAGCGCTGTCATTCTTCTGCGAATATTAAAGCGTGCGCTGCATCACGTAGTCGGTAAATTCGTACGGCCCCATCTGCACAGGCACTTCGGCCTCAACCTGGAAGCCCGAACGCAGGTAATAATTTATCGCCGGCGTATTGTCCTTGTTGACAAAGAGCGCCAGTTCCCGCGCGGTGAAATGATCAAGCGCCGTTTCGATCAGGTCCTTGCCGAGGCCCAGGCCGCGAAACTCATCACGCACATACAACTTTTTCAGCCACAGGCGGTCGCCATCAACATAGGCCGAGGCATAGCCGACATCCATTTCATTGACACGCACGATCCAGAAGACGTGCCCGTGCTCAACCATTTCCTGTTCTAGGTTGTCGGTCGCATAAAGCACAGCCAGCATGGCGTCGACCCGATCAGGGCCGATGATGTTACGGTAACATTTTGGCCAGATGATCAGGGCCAGTTCGCGTACGATTTCCAGTTCATCCACGTCAATGCGACGTATCCGGACGGTCCGGGCCATAGTTTTCCCCACAAAATCCAAGGCATTTCCAGCCCTTAGACAGAGACTATGTGGCACAATTCAGGAAACACCAAGAAAAATAATTGAGCAAAATAATACTGTAATCAACCAGTCTATTTCGTTGTCTTTAAGCCCACCACGCGGCCCGGCATGCCTGCGGCATCGAAATAGTGCTCATCGTCGACGGTCTGGCCTTCCAAGATGGTAACGAAACCATTGGCGGCTGGCGCAGAGCGGATTACCTGCGGCGTGCTGGCGGTGGTTTGCGGGCCGGCTGTGAGCGCTTCATCGATGACGCGGCCCTTGAGCGGCCCCTTGGAGGGCAGGTCGAAGCCCAGAATGTGGGCCAGGGTCGGGGTGATATCGGCATTGGAGATCGGCGCCGCATCGACGTAGCCGCCCTTGAAGTCCGGACCGATGGCGGTCATGAAGTTGCGCGTATTGGCACGGGTGAAGCCGCCGTGATTGCCCTGGCCCTGCTGCAAATTGGTGTCATTGATCATGACCGAGCACAGTTCGGGCTGCTTCCAGGTTTTCAGGCATGAGGGCAGGACGTAATCGGCGAAGCCGACATAGATGGACGGGCGTGGCGTCAGGGCCGATCCGCGCAGGCCAACCGCACTCATCGGTAGTGTACCGGGGATCGGGCCCAATTCATCATCGACAAACAGAGCCGCCACATAGTCCTGCTGCGTCAGGGCGGCAATGATCTTCGGCGCCAGGGCCTTCGCCTTGGCCGGATCGAGATAAAGCAACTCCGAACCGCCGGAGCCGACCACCAGCACATCGGGATGATCCAGGTCGCCGCCCAGTGCTGAATAGTTGTGCGGATGCTCGCCATTTTCCAGCCGGATCGGCGTTTTGTAGGCATCGATCAGCGGCAGTTTTAGCGCCCGGCTCAGGTCAATGGCCAGGAAACCCTCCGGCAGGAAACCCTTTACCGTGTCGTCCGGATAGGACTGCCTCGCCGCCCATGACGTTTTCGACTGGCGGGCAATGGTCGAGAAGCCGTGGTCGGCGGTGACGAAGATATCGGTATTGTCGTAGACGCCCAGTTCTTTCAATTTGTCGATCAGGGCCTGGAGATTGTCTGACGCATTGCGCACGGCGGCCAGTGAGGTCGGGCCGTTGATGCCGGGCGAGAGTTTATTCAGGCTGTCGCCGGTATTGTGCTGGGTGCCGTCCGGATCGCGCGACCAGTAGACCAGGGCGAAGGGCTGACCCGAAGCCACGAAACGCGGCAGGACGACCTTGGTGGTCACGTCGACGAACCATTGCTGCTGATAGATATTGGCCACTTGTACGCCGGGCAGGTTATAGGCGCCGGCGGATTGATTGAGCCCGCGGTCACGCGCCTCAGTTTCCAGCCCGGCATCCTTGATGGCCTGCATGACGTCTGGCGCCACCGGGATGGGGTGGCCCTTTTCCCAGCGCGTACCGGTCCAGTCATCGATGAATATGGTGCTCATGCCGTCGGCGGCGGTGATGTCCTGGATCAGGACCGGACCTTCCTTGCCGATGGCGGCGGTCTGGTAATGGTTCTGGCGCGCCAGGGCCAGCAGGCTCATTTCGTTGAGATAGTTGCCGCCGTAGATCTCGTTGGTTTCCTTGAGGATCGGATCGTTTTCCATGAAATGGACGGCGCCCGGCTCATATTTCAGTGGCGGCAGGGCAATCGAGTTCGACCATTCGCCGGTGTCGCCTATGCCGTGACCGGTGGCAATCGCTGAGGCATTGGCGGTGGTGACGGTCGGGTAAAGCGAATGCGAATTGCGGAAATCGACGCCGTTTTTCTGGATGTCGGCCAGGGTTGGGGCCGTGTCGTGATTGACGATGCCGTAGCGCAGGCCATCGGCCACGAAGATGATGACATTGCGCGGCTTGTCGGCGGCGTGGGCCAGGCCGCTGATTGCGATGAAGCCAAAGACAGCCAGGCAGACATTGCGGGTAAGGCGGCGGGTTTTCGAGATCATGGCATGGCTCCTGATTTACGCTGCTGCGTCTTTAGAGCCGTAACTGTGACACTTTGATGTGGGAAGCCCCGTGGAGGACAAAAAAAGCGTCCGGGAGGGAGGGCGTTTCCCGGACGCTCAAGGGCGCCGCCATAGGGCGAGACGGCGCCGAATTATATTGTTACGCGTAAAGTGTGCGGCCGGATCAGGCCGCAAACGGCAGGTTAAGCGCTTCCGCTACCGCCTGGTAGGTGATGCGGCCGCCGGCGATATTCAGGCCCGCCTTGAGGTGCGGATCGGCGGCCAGGGCGGCCGAAACCCCCATGCGCGCCATCTTCAGCACGAAGGGCAGGGTGGCGTTATTGAGCGCCAGCGTCGAGGTCCGCGCCACGGCGCCGGGCATGTTGGCGACGCAGTAATGGACAATCCCGTCAACAATAAAGATCGGATCCTGGTGTGTGGTCGGGTGCGAGGTCTCGAAGCAGCCGCCCCGGTCGATGGCGATATCGACCAGCACCGCGCCGGGCTTCATGGTCTTCAACTGTTCGCGCGTGACCAGCTTGGGCGCGGCCGCACCGGGGATCAGCACCGCGCCGATGACCAGGTCGGCCTCTTTCAGCGCCTCGGCCGAGGGCCGCCTTGGAGGAATAGGCCGTCTTGACCCGGCCGTGGAACATCTGGTCGATCTCGATCAGCTTGTGCGGGTTTATGTCGAACAAGGTGACATCGGCGGACAGGCCCACGGCCATCTGCGCCGCATTGACGCCGGATACCCCGCCGCCGATGATCACCACCCTGGCCGGGGCCACGCCGGGCACGCCGCCCAGCAGGACGCCGCGGCCACCAAAAGCCTTGTGCAGGTAGGTGGCGCCGACATGAACCGAAATCCGCCCGGCCACTTCCGACATGGGCCGCAGCAGGGGCAGTCCGCCTTGCGGTTCGGTCACGGTCTCATAAGCAATGCAGGTGGCGCCTGAGGCCATCAGGGCCTCGGCCTGCGGCTTGTCGGCGGCCAGGTGCAGATATGTAAAAAGTGTCTGATCGGCTCTCAGACGCTTGCATTCGTTCAGTTGCGGTTCCTTGACCTTGACGATGAGTTCGGCGACGTCAAATGCCTCTTCGGCGGTCATGACGATCTTCGCCCCCGCCGCGCGATAGTCTTCGTCGGAAAAGCCGATGCCGGCCCCGGCCGGCTTTCGACAAAGACCTCATGGCCCTGATGGGTCAGTTCGGCCACCGAGCCGGGTACGAGGCCGACGCGATATTCGTGGTTCTTGATTTCCTTGGGGACACTGATCTTCATGGGTAGGCTCCCGGTTCCTGTGGCGTTATTTTAGTTTCACTTGTCGCCTATTATGATCCTGTTGAAGCGGCATTTTTTTGAAATTTTGTACGTTGATCTGGCAAGTCAGAGGATATATTCTCAATTTCATGGTCAACAGCGATAAATTTTCCGATCTTGATTCCTTCGACCGCGAACTGATCAAGGTCCTGCGCAACGATGCCCGCGCCACCTCCGCCGATCTGGGTGAAGCGGTGGGCTTAAGCCCCTCCGCCGCGCACCGCCGGGTGAAAATCCTGGAGCAGAAGGGCGTCATCACCGGCTATCGGGCTGTGATCGCCGAAAACGTCCAGGGCAAGCAGGGCACGGTGTTCGTGCATGTCACGCTCACCGACCAGCGCCGCGAGACCTTCGAGAAGTTCGAGCGGGCGGCCCTGGCCTGCGCCGCCATCGAGGAATGCCACCTGATGTCGGGCGAGGCGGATTACCTGCTGAAGATCGTCCTGCGCAGATCCTTGAGTTACGAGGATGTCCACCGCGATGTGCTCTCGATCATGCCGGGCGTCTCCAAGCTGGCGTCGAGCTTCTCCATCCGCACCGTGAAGATGGGCTAGTTCAGGCGGTCTTCGCCTTACGTTTCTTCTTTTCAGGTGTGGCCAGAAGACCTGCGGTCATTTTCTCATACAGCATGAACAGATGCTCCACCCGTTCGCGGTCGCTCTCGAAGGGCGCCTTGCGATACAGGCGGTCGACCACCAAGTCGAGCGCGCGATGCGCCTTGCGCAGGTCGGCGGGCATGACATCAGGATCGTAGAGATCGGCCAAAGTGGCGCCGGGATGGGCGGCGCGGGCATCGAGAACGGCTTGGGCGAGGGCGTTGAGCTTGGCCTTGTCGGCGTCGGTAAGCTTGGGCCAAGGGAAGGTGTTGTAGACTAATCCGTTCGAATATCGGTAGTCGCTCTTCAGGCGCCCGCCGATGTTGCGCAGCCAAGCCATGTGAGTAGCACTCGTCAGAACAGCGAATTGCCATTTTGTTACCGCTCGGACAACCTTGACGAGGTTGCTTGGAACGATAGGCGGCTCCAACCACCCAATAGGAGCGTACTCTCGCCGCTCGGAACTAACCTCAGGGATACACAAGAATGGCTCATCAGGGATGACCGTCACATGAAACTTCGTGGGCGTGAGGGCCAAAGCGAGAGAGCCCTCTGTTGCCTTCTTCGCTTCACCTTCTGGCTTGGATCGAGGTGGCAGTTCACCCAGCCTATAGAGCCTTACCTTTTCCACTAACGATATCAGGCGAGGCAGTGATCGAAGAGTCTGGGGGGGCACCCCGTCAACCACCGCGATCCAGCGGTCGCCTCCATTTATATATTCTTCCGAGCCGATATAAGGACGAATGTAAGGTGCAGCGCCCGGTTCGGCGGCGAGAAAGACATCCTTCTCGCTTCCGCTCATGATATAGTAACCACCGTCAATCGGCTTTGAACCGATAACTACTTTCGGCGCGTTTGAGAGCGGTTTGCTGGCTTCTCGCACCACCAAGTGACGATCCGCCAATTTGGACGCGTCGAATAGGTACGGAGACAGGGCCGAGTGACGGGTCTCTTCCGGTTCGCTATTGATATTTGGATAGCTAAATAGCCGTTTCTCAGCCGGTTCATCGTCGCGGCGCGTCAGCCCGATGGCGACGACGTGGACATGCGCCTTGCCGCGTGCGTCCGAACCCCAGTTGAAGGTGCGGTGAGCGAACGCGATTTCCAGCCCGTGACGATTGAATAGGATGGGCCAAAGCTGGGCCACCTGCTCGCCTTGGGTAATCGAATTGGTCGAGACGAAACCTATACGTGCTGACGAGTGCTGCACATAGTCGCCCGCCTTGATAAACCAAGCGGCGACGAAATCTAGCGTGCCGCCTGATTTTCCCATGGCGGCGTCTCACGTCCACGTTTCAGGCTCAGTACACGCGCCAGTTCGCTACGCAAGTCGTCGAGAAACAGAGGCTCTATAACCTTAAGTATATTTTTTTCGGTAGTATAATGTGCGCCTTTCTTCCTGCGCTCCTTTGCGTTCATCACGGACTGAAACAGGGCGCCGAAAATCGCCGGACTGATTTTTTCCCAGAAGAAGCCGCAGGCTTCTAGCAACTGATCACGCATTGACCTGTCGAATGCCGGAATAGGCAGTGGCTCAGCAAAGAGGTCGCCGTTTATATAAGGAAAGCGCGCCAGGTCTTCATTCAGATTTGTTTGACGTTTCTCAACAGGCGTATTCAAGACCTGGAACAGTTCTGACAGCTTGGAACCAAGGTCGGAGCCGTCCTCTGCCGTGCGATCTTCAATGTAGGTCTGGAGCATCCCCAGTTCATCGAAAATGCCTGTATCGTCGGCAAAAAGGCAGAACAAAAGCCGGACAAGAAGCCTTTCAAGCGGATGACCTTCGTAACCCGAAGCCTTGAGGGAATCGTGCAACCTACCCATCAATTCGGCGGCGATGATATTTACCGGGTCTTGGTCCCTGAAAACGCGCTTTTCAATCCCAACTATAAAGCCAAAAGCTTCAACATGCGTGGGCAAGTCGGCAAGCGCGAATTGTGTCTCTTCGCGTGTATCCAAGTCGATCAAGTGAAAGGTCTGGAAATCGCAAACCAAAATATAGCGGGGAAGCTCAAACTCCTTGAGATTGGGGAAGTAGTCTAGCGCCTGTTGCCGCGCGCGTGTAAGATCGCGACCCCGCGACTTATGCTCAACCAGCAATTTGCCCTTCCAGAACAGGTCAATGAATCCCTGTCTGTCACCCAGCTTCTTAACCGGCTCTTCAAAGGTCGCCACTTTGCGGCGCTTAACTCCAAAGACCTCAAAAAATTCATTATAGAAGGACTGTGTTTCACCCCGTTCGTAGTGAGCATCGGCCCATTCACGCGCAAAAGCAGCGGCGCGAACGCGAATATCATTCCATATTGGACGCATAGTTGTCTCCCCGCATCACTCTCAAAGAGCCAGAAGGAGATTGCAACCGGATTTTTCTATTTTTGAGAGAACTTAGATACGTTAAATCAATTCGACGCGTCGTCCTCGCTGATGGCCTGGACCACATCGGCGCGATCTTCCGGCGGGATTTTGTCAGCCGCATTCAGCAGCATGTCCTGCGCCACGATCTGGGCCTGGTTGCTCTTTTCGCGCAGGGCCTCGAAGCGCTTCTGCGCCTCGGCGCGGTTATAGTGCTTGCTGGCGATATAGTGTTTCAACTCACGACGCGCCTTGCGCACCTCGGTCAGGCGGGCGCGCAGCACCGGCCGGGCCTCGGCCAGGCTGGTCTTGACGGCGGCCTGGGTCTCCGGCGGCATTTGTGCGATCTTTTCCTCACTCAGGATGATCGGCGCCGCGTCATGCCGGGCCATGCGCGACTTGATGAACAGCCCGGCCAGGACCGCGCCCTGAAGGACATTCAGGCCGAGCAGGATGGCAATGATGGCGCCGGTTTTCCAGTTTTTCATCCTATCCTCCCAGTCCGGCCATCAGCGCGACCCCCGCGACATCAAGCGACTCGCCGGCAGCGATGCCGATACCCAGGCCCAGGGCCGCGCATCCGGCCAGGGCGGCCAGCTTGTAGCCGATGGCGTATTGCCAGTCGGTGAAGGCGCGTTTCAGGTTTTCCATGGCCTCGATGTGCCAGGGCTTTTCCTGCGGCTGGCTCATGGCGGCCTGGATCAGGCGGGCGGGCATGTCGGGCGCCGGCGGATCGATTTCCCATTTTTGCAGCAGGGATTTCAGGTCAGGGTCAAGCGGTTCTGTCATGGAGTCAATCTCTGCTTCAGGCCCTTTTTTCCACGGAACAAAAGGGCTTCCAGGGCGCTGGTGGTGATGTTCATGATGCGGGCGGCTTCGGCTTGTGAAAACTCTTCGTAATAGACGAGGGTGAGCGCCATCTGCTGCGTGGCCGGCAGGGCGGCCATGGCCTGTTTGATGCGGCGGGTTTCATCGGCCCTGATGCGCAGATCCTCGCCGGTCGGGGCCATATCGCGCAGGGCTTCGGCATGGTCGTCGAGGTTTTCTGCCGGGGTCTTGCGGCGGCGCAGGCGATCGAGCGCGGCATTGGTGACGATGCGATAAAACCAGGTGCCGAAGGCACTGCGGGCGGGATCGAAGGCGGCGGCCTTCTGCCAGACCCCGGAAATGGCTTCCTGCGCCACCTCCTCGGCGTCCTCGCGGCTGTGCAGCAGGCGAAAGGCGATGGCATAGGCGCGCGTCAGGTGACGGCCGGCCAGATGACGGAAGGCCGCACTGTCGGCGCGCGCCACCTGGGCCATCAGTTGTTCATCTGTCAGGAGGCTCGTCATCTGTATCGTAAACGGCCCGCCATCCGCCATGTCGAGAAAAACTCTCACCGCTCTACGCCTGTCTCTCCATCTGTTCAAGTTCATACCAAGAAGCGATGAGCCTGACTCATCGTGGCTTGGCAGCGTGCGACCGCACGCCGCCGCTGATGCGGCGAGCCTGCGCGGCCTTTGAGCGCTAAAGACTGATACGAGAGGGGAGAGCAAAATCCTGCGGCTTGCTGTTTTGGCAAAGAAAAACCTCCGGGACGCCTGATCCCGGAGGTTTTTTCTGCGGCGCCGCTCGAACCTGGCGCCTTCAGAGTTCTTCTGTTTTCAAAGTCTACTGGACGGTTTCCATCACGTCCTGTCGCTGAAGAGTCTTGATACGTTCAATTTCCTCTTTCAGCTTGAGCTTCTTTCGCTTGAGTTCCTTTAGGTATAGAGAGTCCACGGAGGGGCTTCGTTCTTCGCGGGCAATGATGGATTTGAGGGATTGATGACGGTGGTCGAGTTCACGAACTCTCGCTTCAATGCTCATACGGCAGTATCCTTCAGTCTCTCTGTCCGGACCCCATGTCCGGGCTACTCAGGGAACACCCGTAAGCCGGTAATGTGGAATCACAATCCGTTACATCCGATCACGGTAATGAGAGAATTATAGTATAGGATGTGTTAAACAGTTTTGCGCATGACAAATGATAAAATGAAATCCAATCAACGTCTTATTGTCGCCATAAGCGGCGCGTCCGGAGCGGTTTACGGTATCCGCGCGCTGGAAATGCTGAAAGCCGCGGGCATAGAGTCTCACCTGGTGGTTTCCAAGGCGGCGGCGCTGTCGCTGGAGGCCGAAACCGAGTTGTCCCTGTCGGATGTGCAGGCCCTGGCGGATGTGGTCTATAAGCCGGCGGATATCGGCGCGGCCATCGCTTCGGGGTCTTTCCGCACGCTCGGCATGTTGATCGCGCCGTGTTCGGTGAAAACGCTGGGAGAAATCACCACGGGGGTTACGTCGTCCCTGGTCAGTCGCGCTGCCGATGTCTGCCTGAAGGAGCGCCGCCGACTGGTGCTGATGGTGCGGGAAAGCCCGCTGCATCTCGGCCATCTGCGCTCCATGGCAGCGGTGACCGAGATGGGCGCGATTGTCGCGCCGCCGATGCCGGCCTTCTATACCAAGCCGCAAAGCCTGGATGACATGGTGCGCCAGACTGTGGCGCGCAGCCTGGCCCTGTTCGATATCGATGTGCCCATGACGCGCTGGGGCGAGGATATCAGCCTCAATGACTGAGGATGTATGGTCCTGGGTTGTGGCGGCCTACGGCGCGCCGGGCGTGGCCGAACAGTGCCTGGAGTTGCAGGACGCGCATGAGCAGAATGTCCCTCTGCTGTTGTGGGCGGCCTGGGCCGCCAAACAGGGGCCGGTTGATCAGGCACTGGCTTTACAGGCCGCCGGGAGGGCGCGGACGTGGTCGGAGGCGGCCATTATCCCCTTGCGCCATGCGTGCAGACGGTTGAAGCAGCCTGTCTCGGAGGGGGATGATGTCCCGCGTCTGGCCTTGCGGGCGCAGGTAAAGGCTATTGAATTGCAGGCCGAAAAGGTTCTGCTTGAGCAATTGGCGGCCTTGAGTGTCGGGGGCGATTCCCTGCCGGAAGCGCTCATGCCGGCTGTCATGCTGGACGCCGTGCTGGCCGTGGCTTCGGCCTGGTCGGGTGACTATCCGGCGGAAAAGCTGGCGAGATTGACGCAGACCCTTTCAGACTGGCAAAAATTGCGCTATAAAGGATGAAAGCGGCGGCTTTAATTGCCCTCTTTTGTCCTTTAGCTTCAACCCCTTAAGCCTGAGAGGAGTCGGCGGCTCATGCACGACGACAGCAATATCCGGACCCTGCGCGGAAAAGACAATCTGCATCTGGTCAAATCGGATGAGCAGACAGGTAAGGGTGACACGGACAAGGATATCGAGCGCCGAATCGCGCAACGCCTCGAAGGCGAACACAGCTATATCGGGCTTGTGCCGGAAGAGACGCCGGCTCAGGTTGATGATCTCGAACCGCGCGTCCGCGAACTGCCGATCGATGGCGAGGTTGTAGCCTTGCGTAATGAATGCGCCCTGCTGAAGCAGGAGCACAAGGATCTCGATGATTCAATCAGCGCGCTGGAAATCGTGCCCCTGCCGGACCAGATTCTGATCGCCCGCCTCAAGCGCAAGAAACTGGCCCTGCGCGACCAGATCGCCAAGATCGAAGACAAGATTCGCCCGGATATCATCGCCTGATTTAGGCAGTTTTGAAAACTATCATGTCAACCACAACGCTCTGACGGCCAGTCGGGCCGAAGGAACTTGCGCTGATCGAAGCGTCGGGGATGAAAGCTTTTCCTCCACGCCTGCCGGAGCAGCCGATTTTCTATCCCGTCACTACCCATGCTTATGCGGTCAAGATCGCGCGCGACTGGAATGTGCCGGAGAGCGGTAGCGGTTATGTTACGCAATTCAATGTGCGGACGGATTTTCTATCGAAATACAAGGTTGAGATCGCCGGTGGCAGGGAACATCAGGAGTACTGGATTCCGGCCGAGGAACTGGATGACTTCAACCAGGCGATTGTCGGCCTGATTGAAGTCACCGATACATTTGGCGTCTAGGCCGCGATAACTTCCTCGGAACGAGCGCCGATAAAGGTGGCCTTCATTTGCAGGTCTGCGTCCATCCACACGATATCGGCGCGCTGACCAATAATCAGTGAGCCGCGCGAAGAGCCCAGGCCCAGGAAATGCGCCGGCGCCGTGGCGGCCATGATGGCGGCTTCCGGCAGAGTGCGGCCGAGGTGGTTGACCGTATTGCGCACAGCCGTGGCCATGTCGAGATCGGAACCGGCGAGTGTGCCATCCGGGCCGACGCAGACGCCATCGCGCACGATGATGGTCTGGCCGTTGAGCACGAAGGTCTTGGTATCCGAACCGACGGTCGGCATGGCGTCGGTCACCAGCATAAAGCGATCGATCGGACGTGTGCGCAGGGCGATGCGCAGGGCGGCCCAGTCGACATGGTGGCCATCGGCGATGATGCCGGTATAGCTCGTCTGGTCTTCCAGCGCGGCGCCGACCACGCCCGGCGCACGGTGCGTAAAGGGAGACATGGCGTTGAATAGATGGGTAAAGCCGGTGATGCCGGCTTTCAGCGCCTCAACCGTGGTCTCATAGGTGGCGTTCGTATGACCGGCGGCCAGGATCACCCCTGCCTGCGCCAGTTCGGCGATATCTTCCGGCGTGCAGTTTTCCGGCGCAAGCGTCACCATCGTCTTGCCGCGCTTCAAGCTCTTCAGAAGGGCCTTGGACTCGGCATCGAGCGTGCGGAACATCTCCGGGTTATGGATGCCCTTGCGTTGCTTGGAAATGAACGGCCCCTCGATATGGATGCCGAGGACGCCGGGCACGCCCTCGGGCGATGGCGTCCTCGGTGGCGCGCATGGCGGCATCGATCACGCTCAGTTCGTCGCTGATCAGGGTCGGCATAAAAGCGGTGGTGCCGTAGGGGCGGTGTGCCTTGCCGATGGCGGCGATACCGGCGGCATTGGTCTCGTCATTGAACAGGACGCCGCCGCCACCATTGACCTGGGTGTCGATAAAGCCGGGCAACAGATAGCCGCCCTCCACGTCGATGATCTCTCCAGTGGCCGGCTGATCACCGATCGCCGTGATGGTTTCGCCGTCACAGGTCAGGATGCCGGTGATCAGCCGGCCGTCGGGCAAGGCGATGCGGGCATTGATAAAGCTGGTCTGGCTCATACGGTTTTCGTGACCTTGTTGAGGTGGGGCGGGCTGTCGGGATCGAGGCCGCGGGCCACGGACAGGCTGTTGGCCAGGCGATAGAAGCTCTGGATTTGCAGGATCGGTTCCAGCGCCGGATGACTGGCCAGGGCCGGCAGGGGCGTGGTGCCGCTGACGGTTTCGACATTGGCCAGCAGGACCGAGGCGCCGCGCGTGGCGAATTCCTGCGCCGCCTCGCGCACGCCATCGCCGGCCACATCAGAAGTGGCGAAACCGATGATCGGGAAGCCGTCATTGATGATGGCCATGGGGCCGTGCTTGACTTCGGCCGAAGAGAAGGCTTCGGCGTGCAGGGCGCAGGTTTCCTTGAGCTTCAGCGCCGCTTCCTGCGCGACGGCGAAGCCGTAACCACGACCAATGACGAACAGGTTGCGCGCCGATTGCAGCACCGGCAGGGCGGGGGACCAGTCGAGAGACCAGGCAGCACTCAGTTGCGACGGCAGGTCATGCAAGCCGTCAGTCAGGCTTTCATCACCCGACCAGGCGGCGACAATAGCGGCCAGGCCGCCGAGCGAAACGATATAGGACTTGGTGGCCGCCACCGACTTTTCCGGACCAGCGCACAGCGGCAGCAGCGTATCCGCCAGGGCGGCCAGGGGCGAGGTCTCGTCATTGACCAGGGCCACGATATAGGCACCGGCCTTACGGTGGGCTTCCACGGTCGCCAGCAGGTCCGGCGAGCGGCCAGACTGCGAAATGGCGATACAGAGCGAGTCTTCGGCCACCACGGGCGCGGCGTAGATAGAGGAAACCGACATGGCGGCGGTGGAGGTCGGGACACCCAGATAAGTCTCGATCAGATACTTGCCGTATGTGGCGGCGTGATCGGAGGAGCCGCGCGCCACGGTGGTGACCGAGCGCGGCGGGTTGGCTTTCAGATGCGCGCCGAGGCGGGCGAGGGCGGCCTTGTTGTGGGACAGGAAACGCTGGACGGCCGCGCCGCCTTCGGCGGCTTCGGAGAACATCAACGTCTTTTCGGCGTCGAGCGGTGCATGGGCAAGGGTAGGGGAGGGCATCATTATTCCTTGGAGTATCAGCTTATATCGTTGAGTTCCGCGACCACGTCGTAGGCGTCTCCGCGATAATAGGACTGGGTGAATTCTGCGGCGCGGCCATCCTGGAGGAAGCCGCGGCGTTCGATGAAGAGGCCCGGATCGCCTGGCTTGACGCCGAGGCGCTCGGCCTGTTCCGGCAGGAAGGCGACGGCGCGCAGGCGTTGCAGGGCGCGCACCGGTCGGTGGCCGGTTTTTTCCAGCGCGTCATAAAGCGAACTGGTGACGGCTTCCGGTGAGGCCAGGCAATAGCCGGGGATGGTCGAATACTCGAGCGCCATGGTGGTGTTGTCGGCATAGCGGACGCGGTGGAAGCGGTAAACCAGGGCACCGGGCGACAGGCCCAGCGAAAGGGATTCTTCCGGTGTGACCGCGCCGGCGGATTTCGACACCCATTCCGAATGCGGCTTGCGGCCACGCGAGATCATGTCTTCCGAGAAGGAGGACAATTTGGAGAAGCTTTTCTCGACGCGTGAGGCCACGAAAGTGCCGGCGCCGCGACGGCGGGTCAGAAGGCCCTCCGAGACGAGGCCGTCGATCGCCTTTCGCACGGTGATGCGTGACACATCGAATTCCTCGGCCAGGTCACGTTCCGGCGGAATGGCATCGTCTTGGTGTAGTTGCCGGCTCTGAATGGCGTCACGCAGGGCACGCTGCAATTGCAGATACAAGGGCGCGGGGTCATCCTTGGCCAGGCGGCCTATGGTTTCGGCAAACGACATATCAGGCACTTTCGCGGCAGCGTAGGTTTTGGTGCGGGAAGGCGCGTTCATCAGGCTCTCCCCTGGTGGTCAGGATGGACTTCAGATGCGCCACCGACCGGGCGTCGGTATCGCGCATATTGGCATTGACATAGCCGAGCGCGAAGGCGCGGCTATCGTGCGGCGGGATTGGGGCGTTGCAAGAGGCATGGATAGCGGAGACACCCGCGTCGAGGATGGTGCCGACGTTCTCGGCGGTAATGCCCTTGCCTGCGAGGATTTCAATACGGCCAGCCGCTTGCGCAACAAGGGTGGCCAGACCTTCCACGCCTTCCGCAGCCGTCTGGCCGCCGCCGGAGGTCAGAAGGGTGTCGATGCCCAGTGATATGGCGATTTCCAAGGCTTCCGCAGGATCAGGTACGAGATCGAAACCGCGATGCATGGCGACGGCCAGGCCATGCGCCTTGGCATGAACCACCAGACTTTTCAGCGCGGCTTCGTCCAGCGCCCCCGAAGTCAGGTTGGCGCCCAGAACGACCCCTTCGAGCCCGCATGACGCGGCGGCCACGATATCGCTATGCATGATATGCAATTCGTCGGCGGTATAGGTGAAATCACCGGCGCGTGGCCGGATCATGGCCCGCGTCGGACAGCCGCATTCGCCACCCAGTTTCATCAGGCCCACCGACGGAGTCAGGCCGCCTTCGGAAAGGGCCGCCACCAGTTCGACACGATCGGCACCGTTATCGACGGCCGTGCGCAGTCCGGCCGCCGTATCGACCACGACTTCCAGCAGCGGCCCGGATAGCGGAATGTGCAGGTCGTTTGACATCAGACGCTCACCGTTTCACCCAGGCCATTACTGACCCCGTGGGCCATCAGCAGAGCGCCTTCCAAGGCGTCGTGTTCGGCCTCGGCCAGGCAGGCGCGGGCCTTGGGGGCGATCCACGGCAGGAAGATGGGGGCCATGCCGCCGACCAGAGAGACCTTCTGGGCGCCGACTTCGTTCAGGCGATGGATGTAGCGCGCCAGGTCATCGGCGCCGTGCTGGACCAGCGCCTCGGCCACGGCATCGCCACCATTGGCAAAGCCCATGATCAGCGGGGCCAGGGCGCCATAGTCGCGCGGCTTGGCGGTGGTGACCCAGTGGACGATATCAGATGGATGGCCGCCGAAATGCTGGATCAGGGCACGGGTGAAATCGCTTTGCGACGCCAGGCCGTCATGACCTTCGAGCGCGGCGCGAAGGGCCCTGCGGCCGAGATCGGCGGCGGAACCATTGTCGCAGACCTCGAAACCCCAGCCGCCGATCTGGGTGGCTTTGTGGCCGACCCAGGCATAGGCGGCGCTGCCGGTGCCGGAGATGAGTATGGCGCCGTCACGGCCGGAAAAGGCGCCGAGGCAGGCGGTATGGGCATCGGAAGAGGCATCGCAGCGGCCGAAGCGCGGGCCAGCCTTAATCGTGCGTTCGGCGTCTTCCCGCGCGGAGATTCCGGCCAACCCTAAGCCGATGCTGATATTCTGCCACTCGCCGGAGGTGCGCCCGCCCTGAACCAGGGCCTGATCCAACGCGCCAAGGATATTGGCCCACACCATATTCAGGCCGAGGCGGATATTGGCCGGCCCTCCCTCGGCCTCGCCCAGCAGGACGCCTTCGGCATCGCGCACGCGGACGCGGCACTTGGTGCCGCCGCCATCGACGCCGGCGAAAAGCTGGAGGTGGGAATCGGGAGTATTCATAAGAGGCAACATAACACGGCTGGCTTTGAGAGACTTGTCAGGTTTCGGTGAGGGGGCGGCTTTTCAGACGTCCGTCGGCGCGTCCACAGGTATTGCCGCGGCCTTGCTCTTGCGTCCCGCCACCAGTCCGAACAGGAGGATATAGGCGTAACAGGGGACCATGAGGCAAAGGAAGACGAGCTGGAAACTGTACTGATCCTTGAGATGAGCGAACAGTTGCGGGATGGCCGCGCCGCCGATAATGCCCATGACGAGGAAGGCCGCACCGAACTCGGTCAGCTTGCCCAGGCCGCGGATGCCGAGCGGGAAGATGGCCGGCCACATCATGGCATTGGCGAAACCGAGCGCGAAGACGAAGGCGACGGAGACGTAGTCCTTAGTAAGGAAGGCGCCGATGCTGAACAGGATGCCGAGCACGGCCGAGAAGACGAGGTAGCGTTCCTGGCTTATGAAGCGCGGAATGGCGATCAGGCCGCAGATATAGCCGATCAACATGCCGACCATGGTGTAGCTGGTGAAGAAGATGGTCTTGTCGAGCGGCAGGTTGAAGCCGTTGCCATAGGTGCCGACAGCATCACCGGCCATGACCTCGACACCGACATAGAAGAAGATGGCGAGGAAGCCGAAGAACATCTGCGGCAGGGCGGCCCAGAAGCCCTTGCCGGTGCCGGGATTGGCGTCATCGCTGATATTGGGCAGGGGCGACTTGTAGACCAGGAAGGCAATCACCGCGAGGAAGGCGCCCATGACCAGATAGGGCAGGTGGATGCGGGCGGCAAAGGCATTGAGCAGCAGTTCGCGGGCGGCGGTGGTGGGCGCGGCATCGACCTGGGCCTGCATCTGGCCGATGCCGTTGAGGATCAGGGTGCCGATGACGAAGGGCGCGGCGGCGCCGGCCAGCTTGTTGAAGATGCCCAGAAGCGCGATGCGTTGCGCGCCCGATTCAATGGGCCCCAGCACGGAGATATAGGGGTTGGAGGCGGTTTGCAGCAGGGATAGCCCGGCGCCGATGACGAACAGCGACACCAGCGTCGGCGGGAACATCCGCATGGAGGCGAACTGGCCGAAGCCGGCGGCGCCCACCGCCATCAGCAGCAGTCCGAGCGCCATGCCGGCCTTCATGCCGGTCTTGCGCAGGATAAAGGCCGAGGGCAGGGCCAGGAAGAAATAGGACAGGTAAAAGACCGACGGCACCAGGAAGGCTTCGACGTCGCTTAAACTAAAGGCCAGCTTGGAGAAGGTGATCAGCGGGCCATTCAGCCAGGTGACAAAGCCGAAGATGGCGAACAGGCCGCAGAACATCAGAACAGCGCCCCATGGCGTGGTCTGTGGTGCGTTCGCGGCTGTTACAGGTCCAGGTGTCGGCATGGTTTGTTTCCCCTATAATACCAATTCCTTTAAGTGGTATGGCTGAATTGAATCCAAAATGCAATCGGTCTTCGCAAAAATTTGCCGCAACTCGTAAATTATACGAAAAACATACTGATTTTCACAAATTATCATACAAATATGCGATAAATTTGTAACATTTCCATCGCAAGCGTAGCCCAATTTAATATATGTGCGATTCTAAGTTGACAGTTTTGCAAGACCGGAGATAGCAGTTATGCAGCGTCAGGTATTTCATTGGTGTCATTTGGTATTGTAATGGCTGCCAATTCGGGCCTGTCCAATGAGAAATGCGGCAGTAATCAGGATTTAGGGGCTCGCCCTGCCGCGGGCGGCACACTGCATAATAGGGAAGCTATACAGATGAAATTCAAACGTCATATTCTCATGACCAGCGCGGCGGCTACACTGGCGCTTGGTCTGTCTATGGGCGTCCACGCCTATGCCCAGGATGCGGCAGACGGGGCCGCGCCGGCTGATGACACCACCGTCGTCGTCACCGGTATCCGCAAATCATTGCAATCGGCGCTGAAGCAAAAGCGCAATGCCGACCGCGTCGAAGAAGTCATCACTGCGGAAGATATCGGCAAGTTCCCGGACAAGAACGTCGCTGACTCATTGGCACGCGCTACCGGCGTCAACGTCGTTACCGGCTCGGCCAATGCCGGCGGTTTCGGTGAGAATGAACGCATCTCGATCCGCGGCACCGATCCAAACCTCAACCTGACCTTAATGGACGGTCACAATATGGCGACCGGCGACTGGTTCGTGCTTGATCAGACCAACGCTGGACGTTCGTTCAACTACACCATGCTGCCTTCGGAAGTTGTCGGCTCAGTGGAAGTTATCAAAGCATCTTCGGCTGATTTGCCAGAAGGTGGTGTTGGCGGAACAGTCGACGTTCACGTGCGCAAGCCGCTTGATATGCCCGCCAACAGCTTTGCGCTGTCGGCTCAAGGCATGTATGCGACACTTGCCGATAAGTGGGAGCCCAACATCTCCGGCATGTACAGCTGGAAGAATGACGGCCATACTCTGGGCATTCTCGTCGGTGCCTATTACGAAGCGCGGGAATTCCGTCGTGATGGTCAGGAAGTTCTTGGCTACAATGACGTAGCCAACTTCGCTGGAAGCGGCCAGACCATGGCTGTTCCTTCTCTGATCGGATCCGCATACTTCACCCAGAAGCGCGTCCGCGAAGGCGGTAACTTCATGGTGCAGTGGAAACCGTCCGATACGCTCGAATTTGATTTCTCCGGTCTCTATACCCACTTGGAGGCCAATAACGAGAACCATAATTTCATGCTGTGGGGCTCAAAGCTTTCGGCTACAACGCCGACCGCCTACACCACGGCCACCAATGCGGCGGATAGCGGCAAGACGTACGTAACGTCAGCAAGTTGGGATGCATCGGCGACAACCAGCTCCATTGTCCAGGATGATATTTTCCGTCAGGCTCATTCTGATTCCTATGACCTGAATGTCGATATGACATGGCACCCGACCGACAAATGGGCGATCAAGGGGCAACTGGGCTTCACTTCCGGTAACGGTATTACCGACGACACGGCCGCTTGGGAAACCTACTGGAACAATGTCGGCGCCAGCTATGACCTCGGCAAGGTCACGCAGGTTGCCTTTAATGGCTTGCCCAGCGACCCGACTTCGGCGGCTTACCTGAACAATAATTTCAGTTGGTCCTGGGGCGGCACCATCAAGGCGCCAGATCGTGAAGCCTATGCCAAGATCGATGTGGCCTATGACCTGGGTGACGACCTTGTACGTCAAATCAAGTTCGGTGCCCGTGCTACCGATCACTATCATGGCCTGGACTACCTTGCCTATTCGTGGGGCGGTAACGGTGCCTACAGTGGTACCAATACAGTCGGTCTGGGCACAGTATTCACAGGCGATGTAACGCCGAGCGACTATGGTGATGGCCTGCCGGGTTCCATTCCAGGCTATTCCTTCGCCAATGGAGACGCGGTATACAAATTCCTGGATGAAAACAATGGCGGTCGCAAGTTCGGATTCTATGCGCCGGCTTCGTTTGCTGTCCGTGAAAAGTCAGAAGCTTATTATGTGATGGCCAAACTGGGGGGCGACAAGTGGCGTGGTGACGTGGGCTTGCGCGCTGTTCATACGGACACGACCGCCATCCAGTACACCACCAACGTTCCCGTCGGCACGCCGACGATACCGAGCGTCTTCGGTGCCTACGCCGAAGTGGATACGGAGAACAAGTACTGGGATATCCTGCCCAGCGCCAACTTCACCTACAGGCCCTCGGATGAACTGGTTTTCCGTGCCGGCGCCGCAAGTGTCATGAGTCGGCCGGGCTACGCGCAACTGGCCGGCGCCTTTACGGTCGATAGCACCAACTTCAAGGGCACGGCAGGAGGGAACCCTACGCTCATGCCATTCCGTGCCTGGCAATACAATGCCGGTGTCGAATACTACTATGGGCCGGAAGCCCTGGTTTCCTTCACGCTGTTTGACCTCCAGATTTCGAACTTCACCACCCAGGAAAAGTTCTATCAATATCTGATCACGGAGCAGACCCAGTTGAACCACGACAACGATCCGGTTGCCTATCCAGATCCTGGCGCAGTATTTGAAATGACCGGGCCAACCAACGGCGGCGGCGCCAAGGATGCGGGTTTTGAGTTTAACCTGCAACAACCGCTCGCTTACGGATTCGGCTTCATTTTTAACTACACTTATTCCAATGCAAGGAAGAATGACGGCTCGGCCCTGGATGGCAATTCTGAGAACACGGCCAACCTGACCGGCTACTTCGAAAATGAAAAGATCAGCACGCGTCTGGCCTATAATTACCGCTCCAAGTTCGTCTCCGGTCTCGATCGGGGTGCGGCCATGTGGCAGGACAACTACGGTACGCTAGACGGTTCGTTCAGCTATAATCTCAGCGATCACATCGCTCTGACCGTGGACGCTCAGAACCTTCTGCACGAAAAATTGTACTATTTCGTGGGTTCGCCGCAATTCCCGCGCGCCATCTACGACAACGGCCAATCCTTCTATGTTGGCGCTCGCTTCAAGTACTAAAGCGTACAGCGGGGATGGTTCGTACCGTTCCCGCACCTGTTTCCTCTCCTTAGAGCAAGCGCCGCAAACCGGGGCTTGCTCTTTTTTTTTGAAGCAGGCAACCTGCACGATAATTTAAAGGAAACGCCATGACGTCTCAGCCTTCGCAAAGCCTTGATCCTTTCAACCTGCCTGTTGGGTTTCGGCTGCTTACCAGCGATGGCGGCCCCGCCGGCCCTGACACCTGTGCCGGCACAGATGACGGTGGGAGAAGGCGCATTTTCGCTCAGTAATGCCACGAAGATTTATGTGCCGGCCGGTGATGCCGAACTGATGGGTGTCGCCAACTGGCTGCGCGATACCGTGAAAGAGACGCGCGGCCTGACGCTGGAAATCAGTCAGGCCGTGCCGGCTGAGGGTGAGAAAGACATCCGGCTCAACCGCATCCAGACCCTGGTGGCCGAGGATAATGAAGCCTATCATCTGACTGTCACGGATGGCGGTGTGACGATTGGGGCCGTCAGCCGCGCCGGCGCCTTTTATGGCGCGGTGACCCTGTGGCAACTGGCGACGCCGGACAGCGCAAAAGGGACGGTGGACCTGCCGGCCGTAAGCATTTTCGATACGCCGCGTTTCAAATGGCGCGGGCTGATGATCGATTCCGTCCGCCATTTCCAGTCACCCGAAGAGATCAAGCGGATCATAGACGGCATGGCCTCGCAAAAGCTCAATGTCCTGCAATGGCACCTGACCGACGACCAGGGCTGGCGGCTGGAGATCAGGGCCTATCCCGACCTGACGGCAAAGACCGCTTTCCGTCAGGAAGCCGGTGCGGCGGGCGTGGATGGGCACGGCAAACCGCTGATGTATGGCGGGTTCTACACGCAGGATCAGGCGCGCGATATTGTGGCCTATGCTGCCGCACGTAACATCACCGTGGTGCCCGAAATCGATGTGCCCGGCCACGCCACCGCCGCGATAACGGCCTATCCCGAGTTGGGCACGGAAGGCACGCCGCCGAAGCAGGGGCTGTCGGACTGGGGCGTCTATCCCAATCTGTACAACGTCAAGGACAGCACCTTCACCTTTATCGATACGGTGCTGGACGAGGTGATGGATATCTTCCCCAGCCAATATATCCATGTCGGCGGCGATGAGGCGATCAAGCCGCAATGGGAAGCCAGTCCCGAGATTCAGGCGAAGATGAAGGAACTCGGCCTGAAGAACGAGATGGAGCTCCAAAGCTGGTTCATCGGCCGTGTTGGTCAGCACCTGACGGAAAAGGGTCGCCGTCTGATCGGCTGGGACGAGATACTCGAAGGCGGTATCGCGCCGGATGCCACGGTCATGAGCTGGCGCGGCATCGATGGCGCGGTGGCGGCGGCGAAGCTGGGCCATGATACGGTGCTGTCGCCGGCACCGGTGCTCTATCTCAATCACCGGCAGAGCGGATCGCCCGACGAGCCGCCGGGGCGCGGTCAGATCATCACCCTGAAGGACGCCTATGAGTTCAATCCGGCGCCGGACGAGATTGCACCTGAAGCCCGCAAGCATATTCTCGGCCTCCAGGGTAATATCTGGACCGAACATGCGCGCACCGATGAGCGCGTCGAGCGGCAGGTTTTTCCGCGTATGGTGGCCTTTGCCGAAATCGGCTGGAGTGCGCCTGATGTGCGCTCGTGGCAGGGCTTTACCGAACGCCTGCCGGCTGATCTCAACCGCCTGACCACGCTGGGCATTCGCTATGACCAGGCGCCGTTCGATGCGCAATTGTCGCTGGCCCCGGCAGGCGCGGCGAAAGTGACGGCCACCTTGAGCAAAGACCTGGAACTGGGCGAGATGCATTATGCCACCGGTGGTTCTGCGCCTACGACCAAGTCGCCCGTTTATACTGAACCTCTCACCCTGCCGCTCGGTACGAAGCTGACCACCCAGACCTTCCTGAACGGCCAGCCGCTGGGGCAAGCGAAGAGCTATCTCCTGACCCGGCCGTTGCTGGAAACGCGCGTCAGCCAGCAACTGGAAACCTGTGCCGGCAAGCTGGTGCTCAACCTCGAAGACGACAGTACGGATTTCAAGGGCGACCGCGCGGTGATCCTGATGGATATCCTCAATCCCTGCTGGATATGGCGCAAGGCCGATACGTCAAAAGGCTTTGATGTCACGGTCCATGTTGCCGACTTCCCGTTCAACTTCCAGCTTGGCAATCACCCCGATCCGGTCAAGGTCGATACGCCGACAACGCCGGAGGGCGAATTCAATATCCATCTCGATAGCTGCGACGGCCCGCTTGTTGCCGCCCTGCCGATGGGAAAGGCGGTCAGGCGCGGCGGCGTGAATGAACTGCACGGTCAGATACCGGCTGCGACGGGTTCGCATGACCTCTGCCTGACCTTCGCGCAAAAAGCGCCGCCGGTGCAGTGGGCGCTGAAAGATATCCGCCTCAGTCCGAAATAGGCGCCTCATATCCCAGCGCTTCAATCACGGGACCGATCCGATCCATGTAGGGAGCGAAATAACGCGCATAGGGTTTCCAGCGGCCGATCGAGCGGTCATTGAGTGGCTTCGATACCTGCGCATAAGAGGGGGTAGGGGCATGGCGCGGATTGGTATGGAAGCGCAGGCAGGCTTCGTGAAAACCCAGGCCGATATGACCCAGCACGCGCAGGGTATGGCCTTTTTGCTCCGCCACGAACTGTTCGTATTTCAGGTTCAGCGCCGGATGGCCGAGCGCCCCGTCATAATGGCTGTTGAGATCATGCATCGCCACCATATGGGCGATGATGGTCTCCAGCCGGTAGCCTGAATTGTAGCCGTGCGTCAGGTTATGCGACAGCATGGAGATGGCGACATCGAGCGGATGACGGATCATGCGGATGATCGCAGCCTCGGGAAAGGCCAGGCGGATCAGCGGCAAGTGGACATCATTGAGCGGCATCTTGTCGGTGAATAAGCGCTTGTTTTCGCCCAGGAGGCCATAGGTTTCGGCCCGGCCGAGATAATAGTCACGCAGCAAGCCGGGCATATGGCGGTAATCGGCAGCCTGGCTCTGAGCCAGCCGTTGCGGAAAAGGCTGGTCGCCGGGCAGGAGGTCATCGATCAGCTTTTGCCATTCATGCACAAACGGCAGTTCACCGCCGGCGCTGACATCGGGATGGGCAGTCAGCATCTGCTCTATCATGGTGGTGCCCGACCGCGGAAAGCCCAGGATGAAGATCGGCTGCGGCGTATCTCTGCGGATTCCGGCTTTCGGCAGACGCGAGACCGTTTCCGCCGTGAAAAAGGTTTTGAGCGCGGCAAATTCTGCGGTCACTTTAGCGGCGTCATAGCGCACGCCCATATCGCTGGCCAGGCGCGCCTTGGCAGTGACAAAGCCCTGCATGGCCTCGTCATGGCGGCCCAGCTTGTCGAGTAAAACCGCGCGTTCCAGCAGGGCGGGGGCGCCCGGTGCATCCTTCGATTGTTCGATCAGTTCCAGGGCCTGCTTCGGCTGGTCGGCATGACGCAGGTAAAGGGCGCGCAGCAGGGTGAAGTCCTCGCCGGTGCGCTTGCCGAGTGCTTCGGCGCGTTCCAGCCAGATATAGGCATCGGCCATGTCGCGTTTGGCCTCATAGGCGCGGGAAATATGCGCCATGATCTGCGCCGAATCTGGCTGCAGGCGATGGGCCTCCATGAGCGCGGGCAGGGCTTCATCAATCCGGCCCTGATTATAAAGCGTCAGGCCGAGATTGACGAGGATCTGCGGGTGCGGGCCGGCCAGTTCGAGGGCGCGGCGATTATGATATTCGGCGGCGGGGAGGTCGTCCTTTTCACCGAGAATAACGGCCAGTTGCAGATGCGACTGCGGATCTTCCGGCCGGGCGATGAGGGCGGCGCGGGCGGCGGTTTCGGCCTCCGCCTTATGACCTTGAGAATGCAGCAGTTGCGTCAGGTCATTCAGTGCCCAGTCGCTGGCCGGGTCGTAAGCGATCGCTTGCCGCATGGTGGCTTCGGCGGCGCGAAAATCCTTACGGGCGGACTGGATAACCGCCTTGAGTTCGAGCGCATCGCCATCGTCTGGAGCCTCATTTAGGCGCATTCCGCACAGACTGAGCGCACCGGAAAGATCACCGGCCTGAAATGCCTGTCGGCCCTTGAGAACAAGCGGATGGGGCGATGCGGTCAAGAGGACTCCATACGGCACTAGCCTATAGGCTGTAGGCAGATTCTTCTTTTTCCTCAAGGGCGGCTCGCCATTCCCCTTTCAGTTTGAGATGTAAAGGTATTCCGGCTCAACTAAACTGAAAAGACGGCGGCCGGTCGGTAATATCGAAGCCAAAGGCTGGATTGGGTTTATCCGACATCACGAACACCAGTTCGCCGCCCTGTATCAGGTCGGCGTGACTGATCCATGACCGCGACCACGGCCGGCCCTGCCAGGTGACGCTTGCAATATAAGGCTTGGTCTCGGCCTCCTCGGCGCGAATGGTCAGCGTGCGGCCTTCCGGCAGGTGAATGCGCGCCTGTGGAAACAGGGGGAGCCAAACACATAGACGCCGCCGACCGGATCGACCGGATAGAAACCGAGCGCCGACAGGATATACCAGGCGCTCATCTGGCCGCAGTCTTCATTGCCCGCCATGCCATCCGGCGAAGCGCGATACTGGGTTTTCAGTATCTCGCGGATGCGCGCCTGGGTTTTGTAATGCGCGCCGCAGTACGCATAGAGATAGGCGATATGGTGGCTCGGTTCATTGCCATGGACATATTGTCCGATCATGCCGGTCATATCGGGCGGGGCATCGGGCGGCAGGTCGGAGGGCGCGTTGAACAGGGCATCGAGCTTTGCCTCAAAGGCCGCATCGCCGCCGAATAACCCGATATGGCCGTAAAGATCGTGCTGGTTCAGGAAGGTGGCCTGCCAGGCATTGCTTTCCGTATAGTCCCACCAGTGTTTGGAATCGTGCCCCATGCTGCGCGGATCGAAGGGCAGGGCCCATTGGCCGCTCATCAGGCGCGGGCGGCAGAACTGCGTCTTTGCATCGAAGATATTGCGGTAATTGCGCGAGCGTTCCCGCAAAAGCGCCGCGCTCATATAGTCGCCGGCAGCCTGGGCCATATGCGACATGGCCCAGTCATCATAGGCATATTCCAGCGTCTTGGAGACGGATTCGCCCTCCAGGTCGCACGGGATATAGCCAAAGCCACGATAGGCGTTCAGGCCTGGCGTATTGCGGCCAAAGGCCAACTGGCGATAAAGCGCCCAGGCGCGTTTGGCATCGACGGGCAGGCCCTTGTGGATGGCCTCGGCGATGACCACAGCCGAGTGCCAGCCGATCATACAGAAGGTCTCGACGCCTTGCAGCGGCCAGATCACCGGACCGGAGGGGCTCTGCTCGCCCTGTTCAATCAGGTTCTGCGCGAAGGCGGCCGCGCGTGGTGGGTCTATGATCGTCAGCAAGGGATGCAGGGCGCGGTAAGTGTCCCACAGGCTGTAGGTGCTGTAATTGGCCTTGCCCGGTTCAAGCTGATGCACCTGCTTGTCCATGCCGCGGTAACGGCCATCGGAGTCGCAGAAAAGTGTCGGCGCCAATTGGGCGTGATAGAGCGCGGTGTAGAAGGTGGCGCGCTGGTCGGGATTGTCGGTGGCGATTTCAATCGGCGACAGGTGCGTATCCCACTGCGTGGCGGCCTGGCCGGACATGGCCTCGAAATCGAAGCCCAGCCCGTCTTCCTCCAGATTTTTCAGGGCGCCGGCGATGTCGACTGCCGACAGGCCGACCTTGACCAGAAGCGGTCCTTTTAACCCCTGACCGAAATGCAGGGCCACCTTCAGCGACTGGCCCTGATAGGTGGTCGCGCCGGTGATTTCGGTATCGTCCCTGTAGAAGGTCATCGACGCCGCCGGTTGCGACAGCTTCATGGCGAAGTGGATATAGCGTCCCTGCGCCCATTGCCGCACCTGGCGTGAGCCGACCAGCACCTGTTCGTCACGCAACTCGATGGACGAGGCGATGATCTTTGTGGCGCTGCCGTCGTAATTGCGGAAGCCGTGCGCCCAGTCGATCAGCAGGTGAGCATCCTTGCCTTCGGGGAAGGTGTAGCGGTGCAGGCCGGCGCGGGCCGAGGCGGTCAGTTCAGCGCGGATACCGCTTTCCGGCATAACGAGGCTGTAATAGCCCGGACGCGACTGCTCCTGTTCATGGCTCATGCGCGTGCGGTAGCTACCCTGCGGATCGGCCAGTGTGCCCGGCTTGATGCGCACATCGCCAATGGCCGGCACCACCAGCAGGTCGAGCATGTCCGAAGCGCCGGTGCCGGATAGGTGGGTGTGCGAGAAACCGAGCAGGGTCTTGTCGTCATAATAATAGCCCGAACAGGCGTCCCAGCGGGCATTATCAGTATCGGGCGATAACTGGATCATGCCGAAGGGCACGCTGGCGCCGGGATAGACATGGCCATGGCCGCCAGTGCCGATCATTGGATCAACAAAACGGCCGAAGCCGGTTGTTTGCGCGGCAGCCACACGGGGCAGGGCAGCGGCAATGCCGGCAGCGGCGCTGGAAGCCAGTAATGAACGACGCGACAGCATTAGTCCCCCACGCAACAGACTACATCAGTTTCGACTTGCGGCGGTTAATGTCAAGCACCAGCTCGCCGAACAGCGACATCGGGCCAGATAATATCCAGACCGATATGCGTTCCGCCTATGACTTCCGCCGCCGTACCCTTTAAGAAGTAAGGATTGGCGTCGCTCCAGACGGCGGTGTGTGTGGCCTGATAGGGCGGATCGGTGGTCTCGCAGATATCGAGATAGGGCGGGCTAGCACGTTCGGCACATTGGCGTCGTCCATGAAGAGCGTATTGCCGAAACCGTCGGCCTCATAGGCCCAAACCATGGTGCCATCCGGCAGGCGATGTTTACCATATTGCGCGGCGGCCGTGCCTATTTCGTCGGCGAGGTCGGTGCAGGTGGTGCGGAAGGCAGCATCGAAACCGAGGCCGGAAGCCGGAATGGATCGACCTTTTTGGTCGGCGCGCTGTGGCCGCCCAGCGGCATCATTTCGTTCGAGGAGGTCGCTTTGCGCATAAACGATAAGTGCGGGGTCGGTTTTGCGCTGCTGGGTCCGGAAGGTCATAACCACGGTCTCATCGCCTGGCGCCATTCGGCATCGAAGGGCGTGGTGTCGCCGGTAGTTTCCTGTAACGGTGCGACAGCCGGATAGATAAACACCGGGCTGCATGTATTTTTTACCTGCCGGGCAGATGAAATGGCCTGAAGTCGGCAATGCGGGCGGTGGCAACCTCACGACGCTCAGGCATCCGCCAGCACAATGCGCTCCGGATGGGTGAAGACTTCGAAGCCATTGTGACGCGCGACGGCGATCACGGTCAGGCCCGCGGCCTCGGCCGTGCGCAGGGCCAGGGCCGTCGGGGCGGAGATGGCGATCAGGACCGGCGCACCGATGGCCGCGGCCTTTTGCACCATCTCGACCGATACACGGCTGGTCAGGACAATGGCACCGGTTTCACCCCCGACGCCGGTGCGGACCAGGGCACCGGCCAGCTTATCGAGGGCATTGTGCCGGCCAACATCTTCCCGTACGGCGACCAGTCCTTCGCCGGGCGACCAGAAGCCGGCGGCATGGACGGCCCGCGTCTGTGCGCCGAGCGGTTGCCGGCCTTCAAGCGATGTCACGGCTGTCATGATATCGGAGGCTGTCAGGCGCAGGGCGGACGACCGGATCGGCGTCCGTAACCGCAAAACCTCTTCCAGGCTGTCCAGGCCGCACAAGCCGCACCCCGTGGGGCCGGTGCGGCTGCGGCGGCGGGCAGCCAACGACTGGCCGCGTTCAGGCGTCAGCCACATCCGGGCTTCGATGCCGCCTGTGCCGGGCACGATATCGAGACGCCGGATATCATCAGGGTTTGAGATCAGGCCCTCATTGAGGCTGAAACCATAGGCGAAATCCTCCAGATCGGCCGGAGTCGCCATCATGACGGCCTCGGTTGAGGCGTCGTAAACCAGGGCCACCGGCACTTCTTCGGCGACATGGCGTGTGCAGGCGCGGGCGCTATCGGCCCAGACGATATGGCTTACGGAGGAAACAGGCGTGGGGAGGGAAGCCATCAGGCGGTCGCCGGACGCGATATCCGCACGGGAACGGACTTGTAGGAGGGCGTGCCGCTGGCCTTGTCGTGGCGCGTCAGGGGAATCAGCACATTGGCTTCGGGATAGTAGGCGGCGGCGCAGCCGCGCGGGATATTGTAACTGACGACAGAGTAACCAGCCAGGACAGCATCGGAAATTGCCGAGGACACATCCACCACATCGCCGGTGGCGAGGCCGCGCGCCGCCAGATCGTCCGGGTTCATGAAAACGACATCACGGCGGCCGAAAACACCGCGATAGCGGTCATCGAGGCCGTAGATGGTGGTGTTGTACTGGTCATGACTGCGCAGGGTGGTCAGGGTCAGTACCTCGGGATCGGGATCGGTCGCCTCGGCGCGCACGCCTGTGAAGATGCGAAACTCCGCCTTGCCGGACGCGGTTTTCCAAAGACGCTCGGACGGGCCGACCGGCAGCCGGAAACCGCCTGGCGTGCGGATGCGTTCGTTATAGTCATGGAAGGCCGGCAGGACCTGGGCGATGGCGTCGCGGATCAGGCTGTAGTCATCGGCATAGGCTTCCCACGGGATGGCGAAGCGATCGCCAAGGACCGCGCGCGCGCAGGTTCGCCACGATCCACGGTTCTGAGCGGACATGTTCGGAAGGCGGCGGCAGCTTGCCGGTCGAGGCGTGGACCATCGACATGGTGTCCTCGACCGTTACCGATTGCGGGCCGGACGCCTGCAGGTCCAGTTCGGTACGGCCGAGGCAGGGCAGGAGGATGTTTTCCTTCGCCAGCAACAGATGCGAACGGTTGAGCTTGGTGGCGACATGCACGGCGAGGTCAAGACCGCGCACCGCCGCGAAACTGCGCGCCGGGTCCGACATAGCGACGGCCAGGTTGCCGCCGAGGCAGACCATGACCTTTGACCGGCCCTCCGCCATGGCCTGCATGGCGGCCACGGCGTCGTGACCATGAGCGACCGGTGGTTCAAATCCATAGACGCGCCTGATGCCTTCGCGCAAATGGGCGGGCGCCTTTTCATCAATGCCGACGGTGCGGTCGCCCTGCACATTGGAATGCCCGCGCAAAGGACAGATTCCGGCGCCGGGGCGGCCGTAATTGCCACGCAAAAGCAGCAGGTTGGAAATCTGCTGCACGGCGGCGGTACCCTGGCTGTGCTGGGTGACGCCCATGCCATAACAGACGATAACGGATTTGGCTTTCGCGTAGATCTGACCGGCATGTTCGAGCTGGGCGCGTGTCAGCCCGGAGGCGGCCTCGATATCTTCCCACAAACAGGCGCGCAGATCGGCGATCATGTCCTCGATACCGACCGTATGTTCGGCCAGGAAGGCGCGGTCGAGCACACCTTCGCCGCCAGCGGCCCGGTCGGCGTCATCGAGCGCGACGACCGCCTTCATGACGCCTTTCAAGGCCGCGATATCGCCGCCTATCTTCAGTTGCAGGTAGTCGCTGGCGATGGGCGTCGAGGTCAGGGTCGCCATCTCGACAGGCGATTGCGGCGAGGCGAAACGCTCCAGGGCGCGTTCCTTCAACGGATTGAATACAACGATCGGCGCGCCGCGTTTGGATGCCTCGCGCAGAGTGGCCATCATGCGCGGATGGTTGGTGCCGGGATTGTGGCCGATGGAAAAGATGGCGTCGGCATGGTCGAAGTCTTCCAGCGTCACCGACGCCTTGCCGAGCCCGATCACCTCAGCCAGCCCGACACTGGTCGCCTCGTGGCACATGTTCGAGCAGTCGGGGAAGTTGTTGGTGCCGAAGGCGCGCACGAAAAGCTGGAAGAGGAACGCCGCCTCGTTGGAGGCGCGGCCCGACGTGTAGAACTCGGCCATGTTCGGGTCGGGCAGGGCGTTCAGGGCCGTGGCGATGCGTTGGAAGGCGTCCCCCCAGGCGATTTCGACATAGCGGTCGGTGGCCGGATCATAGACCATCGGGTGGGTGAGGCGGCCCAGGTCCTCGATATCATGGTCATGCCAGGTGAGCAGGTCGCGCACGCTGTGCTGGCCGAGGACCTCCGGCGTGGCGCGTTTGCGGGTGGCCTCCCAGGTAACGGCCTTGGCGCCATTTTCGCAGAATTCAAAGGCCGAGGTGTGTTTGGGATCGGGCCAGGCGCAGCCGGGGCAGTCAAAGCCATGTGGCTGGTTGTTGCGCATCAGGGTTTGCGAGCCGGCCACGATATCCATCTGGCTGCGCAGGGTCCGCGCCACGGCCCTGAGCGCGCCCCAGCCGCCGGCCGGGGCATGATATTCGCGGATACCTTCGTCTGACATGGCGACTCCTGCCTTCTGGAGAGACCTTGTATCACCCCTCGAAGGCAGGTTCCAATAGGCTTGCCAGGTGTTTATGGCCGCCAGACATAGGGCGCGGTGGAGGTGACTTCCGGCACCGGCACGGTCAGGTCGCCGCCCTGTTTCGGATCGGCCTGCGATGACTTATCGACAAAGCCGCTGTAGACGCCCGTACTGAGCTTGGGACCGCCACGCACCTCGGCATCGCCAAGAATTTCGGCCGTGCCGGACAGTTCGGTGCCGGGCTCGAAGCCGCCGATGCCGAGGAAGGTGGTTTCGACCCCGGCATTGTCTTTGACCGTCACGCCGTCATCAATAATGCTCATGGCGCCAATGACGGCATTGCCGGAGACCGTGCCGCCGCGCACCAGGGCGTGGTCCTCGATGCGGGCATTGCCCTTGACCGTACCGCCAAGAACGCGCGCGTAAGGTCCGACATAGACGGAAGGCTCGACATGGGCCGCATTGCTGACCCAGCCACCGCCATTGGCCTGGATATGGCCATTTGCGCCGGGCGTGTAACCCGCTTCGTAACCCTGAGGCAGGGCGCCGGTCAGTTGCACCATCCACGGATAGCGGTAGATGGAATAGTACGCCTGGTCCCACTGTATCTTCTGTTGGCTGGAGGGCGTGCCGACCACGACCATATAGACCGCCTGGTCGCCGGACTTGAGATCGAAAGACAGGTCGCCATCGGCGCCGCCCATCAACGGGCCGTAGCGCGGCGTGCCGTCAGCCTGGATGGCGACCACACCCCAGCGCCAGTCGGAATCGGGCTGCGGTATCGACGCCGGATCATTGGTGAAGCCGGGCAGGGTGGTGGCGGCCGGTGCCGCCTGGACCACGCCGCGGAACTTGACGGTGACCTTGGTGGCGCCGGCATCCGGCATCAGGCGCACGACATTATAACCCCAGCGCTGTGGCGCCCAGGCATTGGGCACGGCGAAGCGGCGCTGGCCGAGGTCCATCGGATCGAGCGCCGTCACACGCAGGGCCCGCTGGCCGTCGCGCTGGTCATAGGAACCATATTTGGCGCGGTAGGTCGGGGCTTCGTCATTGCCGTCTTGGTCGACATAGTCCCAGGTGATGTTGCGCAAAGCCCATTCGCCGAATTCATCATTGAGGTCGGCGACTGACCATTTCTGATTGCGCATCAGGGTGCTGAACGGGTCTTCCTCCAGATAACCGGCCTGGTCGGGCTTCAGGCCATTGGCCCACAGGTTGTTGACGGCCTGATAGCCGTACTTGTCCTTGAGATATTCGAGAAACTGCCAGTTGCAGTAACGATCACGCGTCGAGCCGTAATAGAGGTGCGGGAAATTGACCAGCAGTTCGGAGCAGTGCACCTCGTTGCGGTATTCCGGCATCTGGTGGGCCATCCAGTTGGCATGGCCTTCCCACAGCCAGCCGACATATTTGCCATCGCGGAAACTGCGCGTCGAACCCTGCAGCGCATGGGTAAATTCGTGCGCCAGTCCCCAGTGGTCTTTCAGCGCGAGTGGTCCGATCCACATGCCCATGTCGCGGTCACCGGTCGGGCCGCCGGTCAGGCCAAAGGTCGGATCGAGATTGATATTGGCCTTGTGCTTGGTGGCGGTGTCGCAATAGGGCTCGGGGAACTTGATCTGGCCGATGAAGGTGGTCCAGACGGTCTCCAGATAGTCTCCGGCCGAGACGGCGTCGGCCTTGTTCACACCGCCGTCCTTCCAGCGAAAGGCAAAATGCGCCGTCTCGTACTGGACCTTTTGCTCGTCCGGCGTGCCGGAAACCACCGTCCAGGTACCGGCCACGCAGGCACCGGTGACCGGAGGCGTGACGGGCAGCGTCACCGGTGGAGTCTGGGCGGAAGCCGAACCGCCACCGCATCCCGTGAGAAACGCGCAGACCGGCAGCAAGGCAAGGAGGGATACGCGGGCACTCAAGGGATGGCGGAGCATGGACAGGCTTTCTTAAGCGGTGGTACCGGCGGGCGCGGCGGTGAACAGCAGGATGTCGAACACCATGGCGGTGGAGCGGCCTTCCTTCGGCACCAGCTTGACGGTCACCGAGGTCTTGCCCTGGGTCAGGGCTTCCGGCACCGGATACTGCTCGTCGAAGAACTCACCCGGCTTCATCGGTGTCTTGTGCGAGACCGTGGTCAGCAACTGGCCGTCGATCAGGATATCGAAATCACAGCGATCATCGCCCCAATAGGTCGCCTGCATCACCAGCGGACCGGGCTTGACGTTCATGGTGAAGGACATGAAGCCGCCGGAGCGGGCGTCACGACCATTGCGGCCGCGATAGGTGCCGGGCCAGGAAACGTCCGATTCGAGATTGTGGTCGCGTTCGGCCTGCATTTCGCCGAGGTGCATGACGTCCACCGAACGGGCGGCGAGATCGCGCTGGCGGGCCTGTTCGGCCAGGAAGGCGGCTTCCTCGACCTTCCACGCCGCATCATCGAACGCCTTGAAGTAGACTGCGCTGCGACGTTCCCACTGGCTGTAGAAGGGCACGATCTTCAGTTCGCCGGGCCGGCCGATGCCGACCGTCTTGAACTCGGCCTTTTCGATGGCC
The DNA here is from genome assembly GCA_024707255.1 of Asticcacaulis sp. Lineage (NCBI taxonomy): Bacteria > Pseudomonadati > Pseudomonadota > Alphaproteobacteria > Caulobacterales > Caulobacteraceae > Asticcacaulis > Asticcacaulis sp. The sequence continues at coordinate 572,524 of JANQAC010000002.1, forward strand.
ACCGGCGCGAAGCCGGCCAGCAGGTTATCGCCCACCAGGGCCGGATCGGTCGCCTTGTAATCGTCATCGACCGAGGCGAGGTCCGCAGCCATTACCATGGGGCCGCGCAGGATCGCCACCACACCCGGATTATCCGAGGTCGGCTCGATATGCAGGTCCATCGGCAGGCCGAGCGCCAGGCTGTCGCCGGCCTGCCAGACGCGATCGACGATCAGGTAACCATTGTCACGCGCGGCTTCGACTGGCTTGCCGTTCAGTTTGAGCGCGGCGGTGCGCGCCCAGCCAGGCACGCGCAGGGCCAGCTTGAAACGCGCCGGACGACGCAGACTGGTCAGGCTCAGCTTGACCGCGCCCTCATAGGGATAGCCGGTATCGAGGCGAAGGATGGCGCTCTTGCCGGCCCACTTGGCGGTCGAGGGAATATAGAGATTGACGAACAGGGTATCCGCTGTCTGCCAGTAGATCGACTCGGCGTGCTTGGCGTGGCTTTCCATGCCGGTGCCGTGGCAGCAGGTCCAGTTATCGACCGGATCGGAGAAGCCGCGGGCAGCACCCGTGAACAGCGGCGTCATGTAGGAGAACATGCCGGTCTTCGGGTTCTGCTGCGCCATGACGTGGTTGAGGTGGGCGCGCTCGAAATAATCGAAATAGGCGGCGTCCGGTGACCAGCGATACATGTCGCGGGTCAGCTTCATCATGTTGTAGGTGGCGCAGTGTTCGCAGGTCGCCTCGGTGATGTGCTTTGAAATGGTGTCCGGCTCGAAGAAGTATTCGCGGTCGCCATTGCCGCCGATGACAAACGAATGGTGCTTGGTCACGCGCTCCCAGAAAAAGGCAGAGGCCGTGTGGTAATCGGCCTTGCCGGTGACGTCGTACAGGCGCGCCAGGCCCAGTACCTTCGGGATATTGGTGTTGGAATGGATATTGGCCAGCTTGTCCTGCTTCGCCACCAGCGAATCCAGCACCTTGTGGTGATAAAGACGCTCGGACAGCTTCAGCCAGCGCGGGTCGTTGGTGCGCTGGTAAAGTTCAGCGAAGCTGTCATTGATGCCACCGTGCTCGCAGTTCAGCACCTCCTGTACCTGGGCGTCGGTCAGGGCGGCGAACACCTTGTCGATATAGCCGCCGAGATTGACCGCTACCGGAATGGCCTTGTCGAGGCCGCAGAGCGCCTGAACATCGAACAGGCCGCTATAGAGCTTGTGCCAGTTATAGAAGGGCACCCAGCAGCCATTGAGGTCGAAACCGGCCGAGCGGATATCGCCGGCCATGATCTCCGGGAAGATCTCCTTGCCATCGACGACCGTGCCGTTTTTGCGCTTCCTGAGGAAGCCGGCGACATAGCCATCGCCCTGGGCGCCCTGGATCAGGGCCAGTTCATCGATGACGTAGGCGGCGCGTTGTTTCAGCACCGGATCACCCGTCTGGGCATACATCAGCGCGATGGCGGAGAGATAGTGACCCAGGCTGTGACCGGCGATGGTGTCCTGCTCCCAGCCGCCATAGGGTTCCGCCTTGGGTTTCAGCCCGGCACCTTTGCGGAAATTGTGCAGGAAACGGTCGGGCTCCAGGGTCACCAGATAGGTGTGGTTGACATCGAGCGCGGTCTTGTAGGGCGAGGGCAGGAGACGGACATCCGAAAGTGGCAGGCTGCTGATTTTTTGCGGTGTCATATTGCCGGCAAGGCTGCGGCTTGAAAACAGGCCAAACCCCGCGAAAGCCGCCGTTGCGGTTAAGATTTGGCGACGATTGCCGGTCAGATTGGCCATTTTTACCTCCAGTTGTCGGACAATTTGGTATACGATATACGCTGAATTGCAAGCCTTAAAGCGCAAATTTGCCGTAATCCGGCGGTGTTTTCGGATAAAAAACGTCTGCTTCTGGCCGGATTTTTTATGACGAGCCATAAAAGAGTCTTCTATATTTTTGTAATACCCGTTCAAGCCGTTCAAATTTTTATAAATATATACAGTTGGTTATGGGTAACCTACGGTTCTGTTCCTATATATGGAATACGGGTGGGGGGCTGCCCTAGATGTGTTGCATATTGGTTACATTAAATTGTCATGTTATTGGATTTGTCATGATATTGCCGTATATCGTATAAAATATTTTGACGGCCCCCGATTTTCATGTCCACATCGTGACATCAGTTTTTTGAAGACGGGGAAGACCGAATGTTAACGACACGAGTGAGTAAAACCGTACTGCTGGCCGCCACCGGTCTGGCCGCGGCCATGATCTGCGCGCCGGCCCTGGCGCAGGAGGCCACAGGGACGCCAGAGCCGACCGCCGCCGAAAAGGCCGCTACCGCCCAGGCCGAAGCCCAGAGCGATGAGGTCATCATCGTCAAGGGGCTGCGCAAGAGCCTGAAATCAGCCGTGGATCGTAAGCGCAAGGCGGCCCAGATCGTCGATTCGGTCGATGCCGAAGACGCCGGCAAGCTGCCGGATAATAATGTCATCGAAGCTATTGCACGCGTTACCGGCGTGCAGATCGAGCGGGAACGCGGCGAGGGCAGCGGCCTTAAAATTCGTGGCATGGAAGATGTCCAGACGACCCTAAATGGTTCGCCGAACAATACCGGTGTTGGTCGCGCTGCTTCGCTCAACGATATCCCCGCCGAATTGCTGAAATCAGTGCAAGTTTATAAGAACCGCACGGCCGATCAGGTCGAAGGCGGCATCGCCGGTACGGTCAACGTCGATCTGCGCCGTCCGTTCGACCTGCCGAAGAAATGGACCTTTGCGGGCAGTATCCGCAATGTCTATGCCGATGTCGGCAGCACGGAAAGCCCCTATGCGTCCGCTCTGGTATCCAAGCGCTGGGATACGCCGATCGGGGAAATGGGCTTCCTGCTGAACGCCTCTTTCCAGAAGAATAATTACAAGGAACAGTGGGTCACGTCGGAAACGCCATATGACTTCCGCTGGTGGCCGACCCAGTTGGCCAGCCTGCCGGCCGATCTTCAGGACACGAACAAGCCCTTCGAACCGGGCGATGTGATCGCGCCCTACAAGGTCCAGAACGGTATCCAGGTCGGGACCGTCAAGCGCAATTCGTACAATGCCGCCTTCCAGTGGCGTGCGACGGAAAATCTGGACTTCCTGATCGAGGCTTCGGGTTTCAACGCGGATGAAAACCGCGCGGACGATTTCCTGGAAGCGCGTATTAAGGACAGCCCTGGCACCCTGTCAAATATCGTCTTCATGCCGGACGGTCACACAATCAAGTCCGTGACATCGACTGATCCGAATCCGAATGATGGCGATATCCTGCCGATCGGGCCTTTCGCCCGCGATAACGTCATCACCACGCGCAATACCCGCGTCAATTTCGAGGCGCACTACAATAAGGACCGCTGGACGGTTAATTTTGGTGCCTATCGTGACGAGAACCGCCTGGACCTCGACTGGTATCAGCAGTTGCTTCGTATGAAGAACATGGGATCGGTCAATTTCGACTTCGCCTCCGACAAGATGGTGGAGCCGGGGCCTTACCTGCAATTCTTCGACACGGCCGGCAATCCCTATGATTTCAGCAACAAGGACAACTATTATGTCCGCGAAATCGAGAACGGAAAGGGCTACGAAACCAGCACGGAAAACGTTTTTTCGCTTGATGGCACCTATCGGGTCAGCGATGACAAGCTGATCCGCAGCGTCCAGATGGGGGTTCGTAAAACCACCCGTGATGCCGAACGTCTTTACGGTTATCGCTATGCCGGCTTTGCCGACGCCAAGGCGATCCTGCTGAATGATTTCCCCGGCGGCACCAACACCAACACCATCTTTGCCGATGTGCCGGGCTATCAATCGGCGCAATGGTATCGCATGTCGCTTGACAGCTATCTGGCCAATTTCGACGCGATCCGCGCCCTGGCCTCCGATCCGGCCACCCTGTCCTATGGTGGTGGCGGCGCATGGGATCCGGCGACCGGTGCCGTACCGGCCACGGAACAATGGTCGACCGCTGAGGTTCAGACCGAGCGCATGATGGGCTCGTTCACGACCCAGGAAAACACCGCGGCGATCTATGCCCAGATATTCTATGGCTTCAAGATCGGCAATATCCCCGTCGATGGGGTGATCGGTGGCCGCGAGGTCCATACCTGGGGCAACAGTTTCTCCTATGATCGTCAGATCAACTGGGTGGCGAATCCTGCTTATGACCCTACAGACACGAGCCCGACCGCTGCGCCAGAACTGATCGTCGGCACGCCTGACGCTCTCATGGTGCCGCGCACGACCGAACTGGATTACAAGGACTTCCTGCCCAGCGCCCACGCCGTGGTTCACTTCACGCCGAAACTGCAGTTCCGCGTGGCCTACTCGTTCAACGTTCAGCGCCCCCGCTTCGATCAGGCGACGTCCTTCACCTTCCTCGACGCGGGCAATAGCAGCTCGAATGCTGGCGGCGGCTGGGGCGGTAACGCCAATCTGAAGGCGAACAAGGAAGATAACTATGACGCATCGTTGGAATATTATTTCGGTCGTGGCAGCGTTATCTCCTTCGCCGCTTATCTGAAGAAGCCAGACGGCTTTATCTATGACTCTACTGAACTGGAAACCATTGATGGCAAGCAGTATAATATTACCCGTCCACGCAATGCCAGCCCCGGCACTTTCCAGGGCTACGAGTTCAACGCGCAGGGCTTTTTTCGACTTCCTGCCTGGCAAACTCGCTAACTTTGGCGGCCAGTTCAACTACACCTACAACCAGGTCGCTAAGATCGATTATCCGGGTGATGACGATAATGCGGTCGGCAACTCGAAATACACCTATAACCTGATGTTGTATTACGATACGCCGCAGTTCAGCGCCCGTGTCGCCTATAACTACCGCGACCGGTTCCGCGCCTGGGCTTTGCCTGAGTTCTCGGAGTACTCGCCCTACGTGGAGGCCACTTCGCGTCTCGATGCGGCGGTCAACTGGACGCCGGTCAAGTATATGACGCTCAGCCTGGAAGGTACCAACCTGCTCCAGAACAACACCAAGATGTACTGGGGAGAGCAAAAGCTGCTGCCGCAGGGGATGCGTGTTCAGGCCCGCACCGTTCAGGTTAGCGCGCGTTTCCGCTACTGATCTGATATCCACCAAAAGCAAAACCCCCGCCGGGCGACCGGCGGGGGTTTTTGTTGGATTGTCAAAAAATCAGATAGTGACCAGTTGCGGGGAAGGGCAGGCCCTGGCGACATAGTCGTCGTGCAGGGGCATGGCATTGGCCAGGCCCGCCGTGCCTTCGCGGACGCGGTCCATGCGCCAGCGGAATTCATCCTCAGGCATCAGGTCGGCGACGGGGTGATAGGATTTCGGCGTCAGGCCCTGTCCGATCAGAACGGCGAACCAGCTTGCTTCCTTGAACAGTTCGTCAGGTTTCACCAGCGAGAGATTGTGTTGCGTGAAGCTTTCCAGCCGGGCTTTCAGGCTGTCGGGGATATCCATATGTTTGCAATAGGCCCAGAAAGGCGTGTCCTCGCGCTGAGTGATCTTGTAGTGCGCGATCAGGAAGTCCTTCACATCGTCATAGGCGAACAGCATCTCGGCGTTGAAGCTGTTGCGCAAGCTGTCCGTGATCCGGTCGCGCGGGAAAAAACGGATCAGCTTCATGATCGCTTCCTGCACCAGATGGATCGAGGTCGATTCCAGCGGCTCCAGGAAGCCGCTGGCCAGGCCGATGGCGACGACATTACGGTTCCATTGCAGCTTGCGGTGGCCGGTGGTGAAGCGGATGATGCGCGGATCGGCCTGGGGTTTGCCATCCAGCCGTTGCAGTAGAAGCTCGGCAGCCTTGTCTTCGGAAAGGTAGTTTTCGCAGAAGACATAGCCGTTACCAGTGCGGTGCTGGAGCGGGATGCGCCATTGCCAGCCGGCTTCGCGGGCGGTCAGTTGGGTGTAGGGCGTGACCGGCTTTACCTTATCGCACGGCACGGCGGCGGCACGGTTGCACGGCAGCCAATGGCTCCAGTCGGTATAGCCGGTCTTGAGTGTCTGTTCGATCAACAGGCCGCGGAAGCCGGAGCAGTCGATAAACAAATCGCCGGTGATGGTCTGGCCGCTTTCCAGCGTGACCGAGGCGATATCGCCCGTTTCCGGATGCTGCGTGACGGTGGTGATCCGGCCTTCCTGGCGGACCACGCCGCGCGCCTCTGAATAACGGCGCAGGAATTTGGCATAGAGCGAGGCGTCGAAATGGAAGGCGTAGTTGACGTTCGGCGCTTTCGGATTGATCTCGCTCATGCGGCCGAAGCGGCCCATGCGGGCGGCAACGGTCTGCGGATTGAACAGGCCGAAATCGGCTGATCCGCCAGCCAGGCGATAACGCATCCAGTAATGGGTGAAATTGACGTTCATATCGACGCCATAGACGCCGAACGGGTGGAAATACTCGCTGCCAGGCGCCGACCAGTCGAGGAAGCGCAGGCCCAGCTTGAAGGTGGCATTGGTCTCCTTCATGAACCGGTTTTCGTCGAGTTCAAGAAGCGTGTTGAATTCCTGGATGGTCGGGATGGTGGCTTCTCCGACCCCGACCGTGCCGATTTCATCCGACTCGATCAGGGTGACGCTGTACTTTTGCGTGCCGAAGACTTTCGAGAGCGCCGAGGCGGCCATCCAGCCGGACGTACCGCCGCCCACAACCACGATTTTACGAATAGTCTCTGTCATTTGCACGCCTTAAGAAATGTCCGCGCTGATTATGACCAGCGTAGCGATGATGTCAATTCGGCGGTATATCGTATAAAATATTTGACAGTTTCGGGAAACCGTGCGGAATAAAGTCTGACAAAATATACTGGGGGTTTTGACATGCGGATAGCGAGACTTTTTGCCTTGTGCGCGGGCGTAGCACTGGCGGGCATCGCCCAAACGGCAGGGGCCGAAACGGTAACGGTCAAGGTGCCGGGTACTTCCATGCCGTGGATTATCAAGAAGAAAAACCCGGACCTGCCTTATGGCAAGGCCGATGGCACGGCACCGGCGGTGGCGCCGCTCAAACTGACATCCGGCATGTCCTTGCAGATGACGGCCACCGGCTCGACCACGACGGTGGCCGGTGGCGGCAGTTTCGATCCGGGCGGACAGGCCGAGTTCATCTGTGACGATCATCTGGGCGGTTCCGGGATGCCGTTCCCCAGCATGTACATGTCTCACGGCTTCTATCCGGTGCATCTCAATGAGTTGGTGGCGATCTTCACCGATGGCAAGGGCAAGATGGTCAAGTCACCGTTCCCGGTTGGCACCGGCCTGACCATTACCGTGCCGGAAGGCGCGGAGGCGATCCAGTTCGGCCTCAATGACGATATCTATGCCGATAATTCCGGCGAGATCGACGTAACTATCACCCCGGCGGCGGCCCAATAATTCAGACCAATAACTAATAAACGGCGAGATTTCTCAATGCGTCCCTTGTCCTATGCTCTTGCTGGCGGCCTTTCGCTGCTGGCCTTGTCCTCTATTGCTCACGCGGAAATCGCACCAATCGCCGAGCGTTACGCCATCGCTCAGGATTACCTGGCCGGCAAGACCGGTGAACTAATCACTGACCTCGACCTGCGCGCCCGCTTCGTGGCCAGCGGAACAAAGGTGCTGTATCGCCATGGGGCAAAAGGGCAGGGAACAATCACCCTGGCCGATGCCGCCACGGGCCAGACCACGGACCTGACGACCGAGGCCGCCTTGCAGCCGTTGCTGGCGCCGGTCATGGGCGCGGACGCGAAAGGTCCGTTCGATGTGTCTCCGGAAGACTATGACGCCGACAAGCGTTTACTCACGCTCAATTCCGGCGGAAAGAAGCTGATCTATGACATGGCGGCCAACACGGTCACCGCCGCACCGATCGAGACGAAGGCCGCTGACGAGGGCGTGGTCTCGCCCGATGGTCTCTACAAGGTCATCCACAAGGGCTATGACCTGGCCCTGATCGAGATTGCCACGGGCAAGGAAGCGGCGCTGACCGCCGATGGCAGCTATGACCAGCGCTACGGTATGAACTACCCGATGTTCGCCGACATGGTGGCGGCCAACAGTGAAACCCCGCCCATGCCGGTCAGCGTACAATGGTCGCCGGATTCCAAACAGATCCTGACCTATCGCCTGGATCGCAACGGCAGTTATATCTGGCATGGCGTCCAGCCCAATCCGCCGGGCAGCCAGATGCCGCGCCATTTCGACTATGTTTATCCGACCGCCGGCGCCGAAAAGGTGCCGCAGTTCGTGCCGGTGGTGATCGATGTGGCGGCCTCGCTGAAAGGTACCGTTGCGCCCAAGGTGCTGAACGTACCGTTGGATTCCATGCTGTGGCCCGGCGATCCCAATTTCGGCTGGAACAAGGACAAGATCGTCTATCAGTGGACCAAGCGCGGCTATGGCGAACTGGTTCAGTACGAGATCGATCCGGCCAGCAATGTGGCAACGGTCAAGGTGCGCGAGGCCATCAAGCCGCTGGTCACCGTTACCTCGTCCTCGATCCGCCCCGTCCCGGAACTCGATGGCAGCCTGGTCATTTCAGAGCGCACCGGGTGGGCGCAGCTCTATTTCGTCGGGGCCGGCGACAAACCCGAAAGTGGCAAGGCCCTGACCAGGGGCAACTGGGAAGTGACCGATGTCGTGCGTGTCGATGACAAGGCGAAGTCACTGCTGATCACCGGCATCGGCCGCGAGGCGGGCGTCAATCCGTACTTCTCAAGCCTCTATAATGTGAGCTGGGATGGCGCCATCCGTAACCTGACGCCAGAGCCACTCGATCATGATGTCAGCGTGTCAGAAGACGGCAAGACCTTCATCGACCGCATGTCTAGCCCGACCGTACCGACCCGCACCCTGCTGCGCAGCGCCACCGACGGCCACATCATCGCCGAACTCGGCAAGGCTGATCCGTCGGCCCTGCTGGCCAGCGGTTTCACCCCGCCGGAGCCTTTCAGCACTCTGGCGGATGACGGCAAGACCATGCTCTACGGCATGATCTTCCGGCCGAAGAACTTCGATCCGTCGAAGTCCTATCCGGTGATCGAATATGTCTATACCGGTCCGACGACCCATGTGATCGCCGAAGGCTATGGCCGCAATATCCGCAATCCGGCCGAGGGCATGGCGCAGATCGGCGCCATCGTGGTTGAGGTCGATGCGCGCGGCACCTCGCAGCGCGGCCAGGCTTTCCGCCTGCCGGCCTATCAGAACCTCGGTGAGGTCGGGCTGGACGACCATATCTGGGTGCTGAAGGCGATGAAGGCCAAGTACAGCTATTTCGACCTCGATCGCGTCGGCGTGTTCGGCCATTCGGCCGGCGGTTATGACGCGGCGCGCTTCATCCTGCGCCGGCCGGACTTTTACAAGGTAGCCGTGGCCAATTCGGGCAATCAGGATGAGCGGCTGGATAAGGCGTGGTGGCCGGAAGTCTCCATGGGCATCGCTGATGATGCGACCTGGGAGAAGAACTCCAACATCTCTGTGGCCGGCAATCTGAAAGGTCATCTGATGCTGACCCACGGAGATATCGACGACAATGTGCCGGTAGCGGCGACCCTGCGGCTGGATGCGGCGCTCGTAGCGGCCAACAAGCCGCACGAACTGGTCATCTTCGCCAACCGCACACACAACTCGATCGGGCCCTACTACTGGCGCAAGCACATGGACTTCTTCACCCAGTACCTGCTGAATGAGACCCCGCCGGCGCCATAAACACCGGCGGAGGGCTCAGTATTCCTGCGCCGTAGGCCGGAACAGGATCTCATTGATATCGACATCCGCCGGCTGGCGCATTTTGCATGTCGAATATTCCCAGAGTGTCATCAGACGCGCAGGAGGGTCTTGATGGCGCGGCGTTCATCCATGGCCTTATAGCCTTCGGCCACCTGGACGATGGGCAATTCAAGGTCGAACACCTTGCCCGGCTGAATCCTGCCGGTAAGCACCCGATCCATCAGATCAGGCAGGAAACGGCGCACAGGGGCAGGACCGCCCAGCATCCGCTTTTGCGAGAAGAATAGTTGCTGGCCGTCGAAGGTCACACCATGCGGTACGCCGACATAACCGATCGAGCCGCCCGGACGGCAGGACTGCATGGCCTGGGTCATCGATTCCAGCGTGCCGACGCATTCCAGTACGGAATCAGCCCCGACCCCGCCGGTCAGATACTTGATGCGGGAGATACCCTCTTCACCGCGTTCGGAGATGATATCGGTCGCACCAAATTCAAGCGCCAGTTTCTGACGGGTTTCATGCCGGCTCATGACGATGATGCGACCGGCGCCCATCTGGCTGGCGGCCAGCACCCCCATCAGTCCAACGGCCCCGTCGCCGACCACCGCGACGGTCGAACCGGGCGCGACACCCGCCGCATCGGCAGCATACCAGCCCGTGCCCAACACGTCCGATACCGCCAGCAGATGCGGAATGAGATCATCCGAGGGCATCTCATCCGTAGCGACCAGAGTGCCGTCGGCCAGGGGCACACGGGCATAGGGCGCCTGAGCACCGGTCATGAACTCGCGTTGTTCGCATGACGACTGGAAGCCAAAACGACAATGCGGGCAGGTGTTGTCGGACAGACAGAAAGAGCCGACAACGAACTGGCCCGGCCGCACGCTGCGCACTTCGGAACCCACCTCGACGACGACGCCGCAATATTCATGGCCCATGTTCATCGGGCCATCGAGCGGTTGCAGGCCGCGATAGGGCCACAGGTCCGAACCGCAGATGCAGGTCGCGGAAAGCTTGATAATGGCGTCGGTGGGCCTGAGGATTTGCGGATCGGGAATCTGTTCGAAACGGATGTCACCGGGCGCATGAAGAACAGTGGCGAGCATGAAAATACCTTGAAATGAGAGTGAAAGGAGATTACCTCGGCGCGAGTTCGCCGTAGAAATATGAGGCGGGCATGCTGATCGAACCGGCGCCGATGAGTACAGTGACTTCGGTCATGATTTAATCCTCTTCAACCGGCGCCAGATAATCGGCGTCGCTGACCTTCTCCATCCAGGTAACGGCGATGCCATTCAGGACTTCGGTGATGGCGATATGACTCATGGCGGTCGTTGCCGTGGCCCCGTGCCAGTGGCGCAGGCCGCAGGCGCACGAGACCATATCGCCGGCCCTAATCTCTTTCTTCAGGCCGCCCTCGCATTGGGTCCAGCCGGTGCCGGAGAGGACGATCAGGTTCTGGCCCATCGGATGGGTATGCCAGGCGGTACGCGCGCCGGGTGCGAAGGTCACCAGTCCGCCCGTGACATTCGAGCCTTCCATGGCGGTGAACAGCATCTCGACCGTGACATTGCCGGTGAAGCAGGCTTCGGGGCCGGGGGCGGCGGGTGTTGCGCCCTTGCGCCGGATGGTTTGGCCGGTTTGCATGTGATCAGATTCCCTTGTCTGCGAAGACCTTGCGGGCAATGCCCAGGGCCGTGCTGGCGGTCGGCCAGCCGGAATAGAAGGCCAGGTGGGTGATGGTCTCGATGATCTCGTCGCGTGTGACGCCATTTTCCAGCGCCAGGCTCAGATGATAGGGCAGCTCGTTGATGCGGTAGAGCGAAATCAGGCTCGATATGGTCACAAGGCTGCGATCACACGGCGAAAGGCCGGGGCGCACCCAGACATCACCAAAGAGAACGGTGTCGGTCAGGTTCGCCAGCGCCGGGGCAACATCACCGAAGGCTTTCTGCGCAGTTTCAGGGTCACGGGACATAATGGGCTCCTATTTGATGAGCCGAATATAGAGGATGGCTATTGCCCTGATTAGATGGCAATATTGGCATGTACTTATGAGGTGTATTCATCAATGGCGCGTGAGAATATGAACGACCTGCTGGCCTTCATCGCCGTGGCACGCGAAGGCAGCTTTACTAAGGCGGCCGCCAAGCTGGGCGTATCGCAGTCGGCGCTCAGCCATACCTTGCGCGCACTGGAAACCAGGCTGGGCGTTGCGCTACTCACGCGCACCACCCGCAGCGTGGCGCCGACCGAGGCCGGCGAACGCCTGCTGCGGAACATCGGTCCCAAGCTCGACGAGATTGACGCCGAACTGACAGCGCTGACCGCTCTGCGCGACAAGCCGGCGGGCACCATCCGGATTACCAGCGGCGAACACTCGGCGGAAAGCCTGTTGATGCCAGTGCTGGAGAAAATCCTGCCGCAATATCCGGATATCAGGGTCGAGGTGACGGTCGATCTCAGTCTGACCGATATTGTCACTGAGCGATATGACGCCGGTATCCGACTGGGTGAGCAGGTGGCGAAGGATATGATCGCCGTGCGTATCAGCCCGGATGTCGAGATGGCGGTGGTCGGCTCGCCAGGCTATTTCCTCAGACATCCGAAGCCGAAGACGCCGCAGGACCTGATTACGCATAATTGCGTCAATCTGCGCCTGCCGACGCGCGGCGGGCTCTATGCCTGGGAACTGGAAAAGGGGGGCGGGAAGTGAATGTGCGCGTCGATGGTCAACTGATCTTCAATACCGGCAGCCAGGTGGTCAGCGCGGCCGTGAGGGGGTTGGGGCTGGCCTGCCTGCCGATGGATGTGGTGCATGAGGCCATCGATGACGGGCGACTGGTACGGGTGCTGGCGGACTGGTGCCCCCCGTTTCCGGGCTATCATCTCTATTACCCAAGTCGCCGCCAGCAATCGCCCGCTTTCGCCCTGCTGGTTGACGCCCTGAGATACCGGCCATAGGGTACTGGCCCTGGCCGGAGGTGATCATGTTCAAGCGTTTGTATGCTCTGTTTGTCGCGTTGCTGGTCCTGACAGGCGCGGGCGGTATAGCCCATGCAGCCGGGTGCGGGATTGGCGCGACGGGCGCCACACAGAGTGTGGCAATCGGCCACACCGGGCGGTCGATGTTGGTCCATATGCCGGCGAATGCCGATGACGGACCCTTGCCTCTGTTATTCTTGTTTCATGGCAGCACTGGCACGGGGGCCGGGATGTTGCGCAATTCCGGGCTGGAAGCGACCTCCGATCGCCACCATTTTATTCTGGTGGCGCCCGATGGCGGCATTCCGGCAGGTGGTGGTTTTGTGTGGAACATCCCCGGCGTGCCGACTGTCACCGGCAAGATTCCCACAAAGGACGACGCCGATGATGTCGCCTTTGTCGGGCAGGCGATCGACTGGCTGGTCGGGCAGGGCTGCGTGGCACGTGACCAGGTCTATGCCACGGGCCTGTCTGGCGGCGGGCGCATGACCTCGTGGTTAGCTTGCGTCAACGCCGGCCGTTTCGCGGCCATCGCGCCGGTGGTGGGCCTGCGCGCCGGCAATCCCTCGAAGGCCGATCCGACAAGGCCCGATCCGGCGACCTGTAAGCCCTCGCGCCCTATGCCGGTCATCGCATTCGCCGGTGATAAGGACACCACCAATCCGATCGAGGGCGGTGGCGCGGGCTACTGGCAATATACCATGCACGTCGCCGAACAGAGATGGGCGCAACTGAACGGCTGCACCGAGGCGCCGACCACGCAATGGGTGGCCATGGGCGTTTATGAGGAGCGTTACACCGGATGCCGCGATGGCGCCGATGTGGCGGGGCGGATTACGGTCGGCGGCACACACCTGGCTGGCCGACAACGAGGCGATGTGGGCATTTCTGTCGCGCTACCGCCGTCAGGACTGACTTCTGGTTGTACAGGGAAGTGCCGTATACGACATCAAATTTCTACAATCGTATAATTTATATTTGACGTGTGCCGCGAATAGTGGTTCAAATTACTCAGTCAATTGGCCTCCACCATTCCTCCCTGGAGCGGCGCGCTGTTGGCGAACGTCTTTGCGTCGTTCTGTATGGACGGACTTCAGTTTCGTCCGGCCTGCCAGAGGTTCTCCGGCCTTTGCATCCAGGCTTTCGGCCGACGCCTTTGACGTCTCTGATCTGGTTCCGGATCACCCTTTCCGATGTCCGCCCCGGTCTCACTCCCGTGACCGGCTTCGCGCATCGGGACAAACTTTCAGACGCCTGTCGCTACGGTCCCCCCTCCGCGACAGGCGTTTTTTTATGCGCTTTTCGCCGTCTTTTCCGTCTCGAACTGCTTGCGCAGGTCATCGAGCGTCATGGCGATATGCTGGCGCATCAGAGCCGAGACCTCATCCGACTTGCCGGCGGACCAAAGCTCCAGCAGGGCGGAATGTTCATTGTGGGCGCGATCGTCGCGGCCGGCCGGTTCCAGATGCTTGCCGACATAGCGTTCGCAGATGATATTCAGGCGCTCGATGATCTGGATGGTGACCTGACGGTGCAGCGGGCGGATCAGGGCCATGTGGAACGCACGGTTCAGCCGGCCCACCCGGGTCTTGTCGCCACTGACCGCCACATCGAGCTCATCTAGCGCGGCGCGGGCCGCCTTCCTGTCTGTATCCGTTGCCACCTTGGCGGCTTCGCCCACGGCATCGGGTTCGAGCTTCAGGCGCAGGGCATAGACTTCCTCGACCTCGTCGGCATTGAGCGGGCGGACGAAAAAGCCGCGATTGGCCTGGGAGATGAGCAGCCCTTCCTGTTCCAGGCGGGCGAGGGCCTCGCGCAGCGGAATCTTGCTGACGCCCAGTTCGGCGGCCAGGGCATCCTGGCGGATGGCGGTGTCCACCGGGATGCGGCCGGAGATGATGCGGTCGCGGACCAGGGAGAAAATCTGCTCGGAGAGGGTTTGAACCACGATTGACATGAAAGACGCCCCGAATCTTTGCGTTTATAAGTTATACCGGCAGTAAGGCATTCCTTTTGGCCCCTGACAAGTCCATCCACGGTTGTTTGGTTTTGTTTCACAGCTATCGGGGCGGCGTTTCGGCAATTTATTGCTATTGTCAGACTATTGTATACCGTATAACACTTGGCTTGAGGAATAATCTGACAAAAGAGGCCGTTGATGACCCGAAAACCTGCCCAGTTTAGATATGGCCTTGCCACTCTGGCTTTAGCCCTGCCGCTGCTGATGGCCTGCGCGCACGCTGAGGATGGCTGGCAGACCGTCCATTCGGCTGGCAACCCGATCATCTCCGATGGCCAGAATTACACCACTGATCCGGCGCCGCTGGTGGCCGACGGCAAGCTCTATATCCTGACTGGCCGCGATATAGCCGCGCCCGGCGTCAACGACTTCATTATGCCCGAATGGCAGATGCTTGAGACGGAAGACCCGGCCTCGCACACCTGGCAGTACAATCCGCACTTCGTCCGTCCGGAGGCTGTTTTCAAATGGGCGACGCCGGCGCGCGCCTATGCCGGCCAGATCGTACAGGGACCGGACAAGCGCTACTACATGTACGCGCCGATCATCGAGGCCAACAGCCCGAACAAGGATCCCTTTGCCATCGGTGTGGCGGTCTCCGACAGCCCGGAAGGGCCGTGGATCGACGCCCATCCCTCAGGCCCGATTGTGTCGCAATCCTACCCAGTGAAGAACGAGATCGAGAATATCGACCCGACCGTGCTGGTCGATGACGATGGCCGCGTCTATCTCTACTGGGGCACGTTCGGCCGCCTGAAAGGCGTTGAGCTTGAAAAGGACATGGTCACCTTCAAGGGCAAGCCGGTCGATATCACCGGCCTGAAGGGCTTCTTCGAGGCGCCCTGGCTTTTCAAGCGCAACGGCACCTATTACCTGATGTATGCCGGCAATACGGCCGGGCCTGACTCCGACTGCACCGAGGCGGTCTACTATGCCTGCCAGGCCTACGGCACGGCGAAATCACCGCTCGGCCCCTGGACCTATCAGGGCGTGCTGCTCGACCCGGTGTCCTCGACTACCTCGCATGGCGGCATCGTGCAGTACAAAGGCAAGTGGTATCTGGCTTATCACAATGCCGATTCCCCTGGTGGCGACCATTTCCGCCGCAGCGTATCGATCGATGAAGTCACCTGGGACGACAGTGTCAGCCCGGCCCTGATCGACAAGGTGATCCCGACCCATCCGCCGGCACCGCCCCCTGCGCCGACGCGCAATATCGCGCCGGCGGCGCGCATCCTTGCCTCCAATTCGCCGGTGCCGGTGCAATACTGGATCAAGGCGCTGAACGACGGCAAGGTCCACGCCAATCCGTTGCCGCCCGATACCTGGGGCACCTGGTCGCCAAACAATCCGGCGCAGCAATGGGTGGTCTATCAGTGGGAGCAGAAGCTGAAGTTCAACGGTTCGCGCATCCGTTTCTGGAACGACCAGCCGGCCGGTTCCGGTGTTGGCGTGGCGGCGCCCAAGGCCTGGCATCTGGAATACTGGAACGAGCAAAAATGGCTGCCTGTGCCGAACGCCAGCGCTTACGGCACCTCGACCGACGCCTTCAATGACGTGACCTTCGATACGGTGGAGACGCGCTGCCTGCGCGCCGTCTTCGACGCCTCGACCGATGGCAAATCTTACGCCGCCGTCGCCGCCCAGGAATGGGAGGCGCTGTACCCGAAGCCGGTATTGGTCGAGCCGGCGGATACGGATATTCCGGCGTCTCCGGTCTGCGCCGCCGAATAACTGTTCAGAACAATCAAAAAGAAGAAATGCCAATGTCCAGGAAATTTATCACCGAAACCCATTTCTGCAAGGCCGACTGTGGCTGCAATGCCGTCAGCCGTCGCAGCGTATTCGCCGGCGCCGCCGGTGCTGCGCTGATCGGCGCCTCCGGCTTCGCCTTTGCGGCGCGCGCCGACGAAACATCGGTCAATCTGGCGAAAGTCGCCACGCCATCAGCTTCCTTTCATTCGGGCGACACCCGTGTGGCAGCCCTGAATGATGGCGCCGTGCCAGCCAATTCGGCCGACGCTGAAAAGGGCATGTACGGCAACTGGCCGAAGACGGACACCGAATGGGTGCAGTATGACTGGAGCCAGCCGGTCAGCCTTAACAAGGTCGCCGTCTACTGGTGGGTGGACGGGCAGGGGGTCGGTGCGCCGAAGGCCTGTCGCGTACTTTACTGGGACGGCAAGGCGTTTGTGCCGGTCAAAAACGCCAATGGCCTGGGTGTGGCGAAGGATACCTTCAACGCCACCACCTTCGACACGGTGAAAACCGACAAGCTGCGCCTGGAAATCGTTTCCGATGGTACGCTTTCCACCGGCGTGCTCGAATGGCAGGCATGGAGCGTTGGTCCGGTGCCCGCCTTTGCCCCGGTCGTGGCGGCGGGCATTGACCGCACCGTCGTGATGGGCGGCAAGACATACCTGATGGGTAAGACGGATACATTGACCGCTGGCGACACGGGCAGCCTGTGGCGCAAAGTCTCCGGCCCCGGTGATGTCACCTTCGCTGACGCCTTGTCGCCCGAAACCACGGCCACCGTCTCGGCGCCCGGCACCTATGTGCTGGAACTGACTGCCCATGCCGGAGGGCAGGTGTCGACCTCGCGTCTGCGTCTGAATGCCCAGGCGGCCCCGCCGCCGCAGCGCCTCGATGTCGTCTACACGAAAAAGTACACCATCGACAGCCCGCTGTGGAACGCCCGCGCCAAGGCTTTGATCGTCAACTGGATTCCGCACGTTATCGACTATTGCGAGCGCACCGACCTGAAGATCGGCAATGGCGGGATCGACAACTTCATCGAGGCCGGCAAGGCCAATCGCGGTGAGCCACACGGCCCCCACAAGGGCTATGTCTTCTCCAATGCCTGGGTGGTCGAAAACGTCGAGGCCATGTGCATTGCCCTGATGGTTGATCCCAAGGGCGATCCGGAAATGATCGCCGCGCAGGACAAGATGCGCGCCACGCTCGAACGCTGGATTCCGATCATCCTCGCGGCACAGGAAAGCGACGGCTATCTGCAAACCGCCAAGACCCTGGCCGCGCCGGGCGAATGGGATGAGCGCTGGTCGCCGGATCATCGCGGCAACCACGAAGGCTATATCGCCGGTTATTTCATTGAATCGGCGATCAACCACTACACCCTGACCAACGGCCAGGATCTGCGCCTCTATAACGCGGCCAAAAAGCTGGCCGATTGCTGGGTCGCCAATATCGGGCCGGGCAAGAAGGAGTGGTTCGACGGCCACCAGGAAATGGAGCAGGCGCTCGTCCGCTTCGGCCGCTTCGTCAATGATGAAGAGGGGAATGGGCGCGGCGATTCCTATATCGCGCTCGCCCGCTTCCTGCTTGAATCGCGCCGCGGCGGCCAGGAATACGACCAGAGTCATTTGCCGCCGGTCAAACAGTACGAGGCCGTCGGCCATGCTGTGCGCGCCGTCTATTTCTATTCCGGCATGGCCGATATCGCCGCCGAAACCGGAGATGTCGATTACCAGAGCGCGGTCGCCTCGCTGTGGGACAACATGGTCAACCGCAAATATTACGTCACCGGCGGCATCGGATCGGGCGAGACCTCCGAAGGCTTCGGGCCGGACTACTCTTTGCGCAACGGCGCCTATTGCGAGTCCTGCTCAAGCTGCGGCCTGATCTTCTTCCAGTACAAGATGAACCTGGCCTATCACGACGCCAAATATGCCGACCTCTACGAGCAGACCATGTACAACGCCCTGCTCGGCGGCATCGACCTCGACGGCAAGAGTTTCTGCTACACCAATCCGCTCGTCAATACAGAGCGCACCCTGTGGCATGTCTGCCCGTGCTGCGTCGCCAATATCCCGCGCACCCTGCTGATGATCCCGACCTGGACCTATGTGAAGGACGCGGAAGGATTATACGTCAATATGTTCGTCGGATCGAAGATCACCGTGGAGAAGGTGGCCGGCACTGATGTCGAGATGGTGCAGAAAACCGATTATCCGTGGAATGGTGCGGTCAAAATCACCGTCAATCCGAAGGAAGCGAAGACCTTCGCCCTGCACGTCCGCATTCCCGACCGCACCACCAGCGAACTCTACACAATGGAACCGAAAGTCAGCGGCGTGAAGGTCTTCAAGGTCAATGGCAAGGCCGTGACGCCGCAGATCGTCAAGGGCTATGCCGTTGTTGATCGTGAGTGGCAGGCCGGTGACACGATCGAGCTGGAATTGCCGATGGCGCCGCAGCGTATTTATGCCGATCCGAAGATCGAGGCAGACCGCGGTCTGGTGGCGCTGGGCTATGGCCCGCTGGTTTATAATGTCGAACTGGCCGATCAGAAGAGCATCACCCAGCCGTTGGGCAAGGCCCCGCTCAAGGCCGAATGGAAGCCCGACTTGCTGGGCGGTATTATGGCGCTGACCGGCAAGTGGGCGGATGGTTCCACCATGCTGGCCGTGCCCAACTATGCCCGCATGAACCGAATCGGCGGGCCGGAAGAGATCGGCACCGGCGATGTCGATTTTGCACCGGGCACCACACAGGCCGCCCAGGCCGAGGTTGGCCCGCGCCGACATTTCACGGGATTGCAGTCCCTGGTGTGGATCAGGCAGGCATAAAGCCTGCCTGATCTCCTCGCAAAGAATGGCATCTCGCTACCGCCGAATGTGGCGATAACGTGACAGTGTGTCAAACTTTGTATTTTGTGTATCGTATACGGTAGTAAATATACTTGGCCTGTTATAGCCTCGGCCCACACACTTAAAAAAAGAGGGTCAGGTTATGAAACTATCGTCGCTTCGCGGCTCACTTACCTATTGCTCGGTCCTGGCATTGAGCATGGCGGCTTTTACCGCCGCCGGCGCTTTCGCGCAGGAGACATCCGATAAGGACAAGACCAGTGATGACAAGGCGTCCGACACCACAGAAGTGGTCGTCACCGGGTCTCGCATCCGCCACAAGGGCGCGGCCAGCGCTACCCCGACCACGGTCATCAATGCCGAAGCCATCCGCAAGTCCGGCACGCGCCAGGTGGCTGATCTGGTCAACCAGATGCCCGCCCTGGTGATCAGCCAGAGCGACCAGACTTCCAATGCCAACCGTGACAAGGATTCGATGGATCAGGGCCATCCGGGCCTGAATGCGCTCGACCTGCGGGGCCTCGGCACCAAGCGGACCCTTGTTCTGGTCAATGGCCGCCGCCACGTGCCCGGCGCGCCCGGCACTTCGGCCGTCGATATCAGCACCATTCCCGGCGGCCTGATCGAGCGCGTCGAAATCATCACCGGCGGCGCCTCTGCGCAATACGGCGCCGATGCCGTGGCCGGCGTGGCGAACTTCATACTGAAGAAGAACTTCCAGGGCCTGGACGCCAATATCCGTTACGGCAACTCGACCTATGGCGACATGCCGAGCTATGATGCCGATATCCTGTGGGGCAAGAATTTTGCCGGCGGCAAGGCCAATATTACCCTGTTTGGCACCTACGGCCAGTCCAACGGCGTGGTCGCCGGCCAGGACCGCCCCTCGACCTCGCGCGGCAATCCGTGGTGGTATCGCCCGAATTCGTCAGTGCCCTATACGGTGCTCGATGATCAGCATTTGCTGCAATATTCGCCGCGCGCCGTGGTGCTGCTGGGCAGCAAGCCCTATGTCTTCAATGATGACGGCACCATGCGCGATCCAATCCTCGGCACGGCGGGGCTGTATCCGACGACGGCGGACCTGAGCCTCAATTCCAGCGTCGCCTCCCTGATCACCAACAGCGGCGGTGAATTCGACGGCCGCTATGATAACTGGCTGCTGTCGGTGCCGAGCGACCGCTTCATCACCCACGGCACCTTCGGCTATCAGTTCAGCGACAACCTGCGCTATTTCCTCGAACTCGACTACGCCACCAACAAGTCGCACGGCGAATACGGCCTGTGGTGGGAAGGCGGCACCAACAAGCTGTGGGACGGCAACCCCTTTATCACGCCGGAAATCATAGCGGCCAATGGCGAGAATCCCGATGGTAGTACCGGTTTCCCTGACGGCTTGTCCTTCGTGCGCAACTTCCCCGAATTCGGCAAGTCGCGTTCCAACTACCGCCGTGAACTCAAGCAGGTGGTGACCGGCTTCGAGGGCGAACTGCCGGCTCTGTTCCGCGAGCATGACTGGGCGTGGTCGACCTATATTTCCTATGGCAAGACCGAGGAGACCGTCCAGGACTTCAACAACACCTCCAACGAGCGCTATATGCGCGCCCTGGATGCGGTCAGCGGTCCCGGTGGTACGCCGATCTGCTGGGTCAATTCCGACGCCGATACCTCGAATGACGATCCGGCCTGCGTGCCGCTCAATCCGTTCAAGCCGGCGACTCAGGACGTCATCAACTACCTGCAGTTCGATTCCAGCCCGATGACGACCTCGCTCGAACAATATGTCTGGTCGGGCTATGTCACCGGCGGCCTGTTCACCCTGCCGGCCGGCGAGGTCCAGGTGGCGCTCGGCGCCGAATACCGCCGCGAGGCCAACAATATCGGCGCGCGCGACGAATATAACCCCGACAGCCCGAACTACGTGCCCGATTATGGCGTGGTCGAAACGCCGCTGAAGGGCGAATTCGACGTCAAGGAAGTCTTCGCCGAGCTGAGCGTGCCGATCCTGAAGGATCTGCCGTTCGCCTACCGCCTGACGGCCGATGCCGCCGTGCGGACCGCCGATTATTCGACCGCCGGCAAGACCACCGCCGAAAAGTACGGCCTGCAATGGGCGCCGATCCGCGATGTCCGTTTCCGCACCACCTACGGCAAGGCTGTCCGCGCGCCGAATATCAGCGAGGTCTTCACCGCCTCGTCGATCAGCGGCCAGTGGCTCAGCGACCCGTGCAACTACTGGAACCTGCCCAACCGCGCCGACAAGACGCAATATACTGCCGCCAACTGCGCTGCGGTCATGCCGGCCAACAAGAACGACTACTGGCTGTGGCTGGACGTCGTCAAGAAGGGCAATCCGGACCTGAAGGTCGAGACGGCCAAGACCCTGACGCTCGGCGTGGTGCTGCAACCGCGCTTCATGAAGAATTTCAGCGCCACGGTCGATTATTATGATATCGACATGAGCAATGTCATTTCGTCGGTCGAGCCGCAGACCATCATCAACAAGTGCATGGATGCGCCGACGCTCGACAACAATTACTGCGATCTGGTCGTGCGCGATCCGGTGACCAACAACCTGGTCTCGGTCATCAAGCAGAACATCAACCTGGCCCGTCGCAAGACCAGCGGCATCGATACCGAGATCGATTATTCCGTCAATCTCGCCTCCTGGGGCTGGGGCAGCAATGCCGGCACCCTGTCGATCAACAGTATCTGGACGCGCCTGTTCGAGAACAAGTACACGCCCGATCCGGATAACCCCAACAGCGTTACCGATACGGTCGGCATTTTCGGCTTCCCCAAACTGAAGGGCCGCACCGCGTTCAACTACACCCGCGACAAACTGTCGCTGGGCTGGACCTCGCGTTTCTATTCTGGGATGCGCCAGACGGTGACCATCACGCCGGAGGACTATGCGCCGTACAAGACGAAGCCGATCGCCTATGACGACATTTACATCTCATACTGGCTGAAGCCGAACATGAACCTCAGCGCCGGGCTTTCCAATGCGCTGAACAAGCAGCCGCCCCGTTATCCGGGTGCGGAAGCCGGCGGCGCCTACTTCGGTGATGAAGGCTGGCAGGCCGGAGTTTACGATGTGATCGGCCGCACCGGCTGGATCAATCTCCGCTTCACCCGCTAACAATTAACCCCCGGCATCCTGAATGCCGGGGGTTTTGCTATTTGGGGAGAGGGGCATGGGTCAGACAAGGGATGGGCCTTGCCGGATGATCCGTCTGGCATGCCTTTTCCGCCCGGTAGGCGAAAAAGGAGCTCAGCAGCCACCACCAGACGGCGATGCACACGGCGACACTTGCCAAAAAGACCCAGCCCCGAAAAGAAATGCGTGCGGTCATTACACCTGGAATCCCTATGTTCTGGCAAACAGGTCGGTTTCTGAAAAAGATGTTATTGCGCCTGTGAGGGGATAAAGAAGATGATTAATAATTTCTTTAACGCCTCAATGGGGGAATAAGTCCCATCATGCTGTATGTACGTCAATAGAGATAAGATGGTTAACTGTGAAAAGTGACCCGGTTGAATCTAAATGCTGTTGAAATTAACTATAGTTGTTCTGATTTGGGTTCCGAACCAGGTAATATTTGCGCGTTAAAATGTCTTTTGCATGACAATGTGCGCGATCGTCACTTCCTCAAAAATCTCCCCCACGGGCATATAGCCGTTCCGGGCGTAAAAGGGCTGCGCGCTGACACGGGCGGCCAGGCTAATGCGCGATTTGCCGGCGGCGCGGGTCTCGGTTTCGGCGGCGGCGAGCAGGGCGGCGCCCACGCCCTTGCCCTGGTTGTCGGGATCGACCGCCATCTGGCGCAGCCTGAGCGTTACATCATCGTGGACGGTGAGAAGCAGTGTGCCGATCAGGTCTTCGTTTTCAAAGGCGGCGAGGTGGATGTCACCGGCCTCGCCGGCCAGTTGCGCCGAGGTGAAATCCAGGCCCAGCGGCGTGCGCAGCACGGCGCGGCGCAGGTTGACGGCGGTGGCGTAATCGGCGGAACCGTGGGGAATGCGGCGAACAGTAAGAGACATGCGGAAATCCTGTAACGATAGAGACTGTAATGATCGGCAATTTATAAAATCCGGGGAAGCCCGGCATGGTTTTATATATATTCCGTCCCTAATGCTCCCCATATTGATGACGACATGCGCCGCCAGCGGAGAAAATCCATGCGAAACCTCGCCAAACTGACCAGCCTGACAACCGTTACGACGCTCATTCTTCTGGGCGCCTGTTCGCCGAAGCCGGATGCCGATGCCGTCGCGGCCTCACAAGCCTCCGAATCAGCGGCCATGTCGATCACGGCGGCCGAAGCGGCCTCCCAGGCGGTCGCCGAGGCCATGACCAGCGTGGACGCCACGGGCTATGTCGGCAAATGGACTGGCCCGGAAGGCACCGCCATGACCATTACCCCGGTCGGCAGCCAATATGAGGTGGTAATTACCAACCTCGATGGCCCGCGCACCTTTACCGGCACCCTGGAAGGCGACGGCATCCATATTACCCGCGATGCAACGCCGCTGGTCATTCACAAGGGCGACGGCCAGGCTACGGGCATGAAGTGGCTGGCTGACAAGCATGACTGCCTGGTGGTCGCGGCCAATGAAGGATTCTGCAAGGATTAGTCATTTGCCGCCGCGGCCGGCTTAGGCTAGGCGGACAGGGGCGGTAAGGGGATTCGTCAAGAAGGCGTAAGGGGCAATGAAGCGTCGTGTGCAATCGATCGTGGTCCTGGCGCTGGCCGTCGCCCAGATTGCGACCGCGCGCCTGATGGTGGCTCTCGGTATCGGTGAGCCGGTCGAGGTGCAGTCGGCTCTGGTCCGTCATCCGCTCGTGCCCTACAAGACGGCCTTTGTCATCTGGGGCCTGATCTATGCCTATGCCCTGGTGGCTGCCATCTGGCAGGTGATGCCGCGCCAGAAGGAAAGCGCGGCGCTGGAAACGGTGGACTGGAATTTCATTGTCGTCTGGCTGGTCAATTCGTTGTGGCAGCTCTGGGTGCCGCTGATCGGCCTGGAATGGATCAGTTTCTGCCTGATCGCCGTGGCGGTCTTTGCCGGATTGAATGGCCTGCTGAAACTGCGCAACGAACTGAAACTGTCGCGGAAGGAGAAGTTGCTGGTGGCCGGACCGCTGGCCCTGGTGACCGGCTGGCTCACCGCCGGCTGTGTCGTCAACTTCACCTCCGCCATGATCTGGACCGGCTTTGGCCTCGATGCCGGCAATGCCGCCGTTTCAGCCGTCTTCCTGATCGCCCTGATCGCTTTCGGCGGCTGGATGGTCTACCGCACCGGCAACAGCCTCTATGCGGCGGGGCTGGCGTGGGCGCTGTTCTGGGTATTGATCGCCAATCAGAGCCGCGACCACGAACCGGCCATGGTCGTCATCGCCGCCATTGGCCTGGCTCTGGTGGCGGGAATACGGCTCTATCTGCTGTGGCGCAAGCCGCAGGCTTTGGCGGCCTGACCATGCAGGTTTTGCCGGCGACGATCGAAGACAAGGCGGAATGGCTGCCGCTGTGGCGCGCCTATCTCGATTTCTACAAGCACGCGCTTGATGACGAGATTACTGACCTGACCTTCGCGCGGGCGCTGGAAGAAGGGGAAGCTCTGAACCTGCTTGTGGCCAAAAGCGAGGGCCGGATCATCGGGTTCGCTACCTATGTGCTGCACCGGTCAAGCTGGGCGCGCGACTGGTATTGCTATCTCGAAGACCTGTTCGTGGCGGCAGACCAGCGCGGCAGGGGCGTGGCACGGGCCCTGATCGCCGCCGTGGCCGAAGCCGGAAAGGCGAAAGGCGCCGAACGGCTTTACTGGGTCACGGATGAAGCCAATAAAACCGCCCAGGCGCTGTATGAAAAGCTGGCAACGAAAACCGATTTCATCCAGTTCCGCCACGATTTGTAATCACTTCAGGGCCGCTTCGAGCGTCGACTGGAACGCCGCCGGCTGATCGAGCATGATGAAGTGCCGGCTGTCGTCGATGCGTGTGAAGGTCATGTTCGGCTTGCTGGCGTAATTGCTTTTGTAGGTCGCTTCGGTGGCGGTGGCATCCTCGCTGGTGGCGACCGGATAGATCAGCGTGGTCGGCGTGGCGATGGCCGCCAGATCCGGGCGCAGGTCGATGGTCAGATCCTCAAAGAAACTTTGCGCCAGGACGCGGCGGTCCGAGGTCATTGACCAGTCGAGCAGTTTTGCCTGATCGGTCGGATCGGTTACCAGCCGGGCCGTGCCTGCGGCCTGCTGCGCCCTGAAGGCATCGGCGGGCGCGGCGATCATACCGTCTCGCAGGGCGGCGGCTTGTGGCCTGACCATCTCGACCGTGGCGGCTGGGTTGAAGATCACCCCAACATAGGGCAGGACGTCGACGATAATCAGCTTGCCGGTATCCTCCGGATGGGCCTTCGCCAGCATCAGGGCCATCAGGCCGCCGAGCGAATGGCCGACCACGACCGGCTTTTGCAGGTGATTGAGCTTGATATAGCCATCGATGGCTTCAACCGACGGCGCGAGAATATCGCCTTCGGCATTGGCGCCGGCCGGTTCACCGGCGAAACCGGCCAGAGTGAGCACATGCAGGCGATAATGGCCTTCCAGATGCCCCACTGTATCGTCCCAGACTGCGCCGGAAGAGGCGAGACCGGGGATCAGGATGACGTCCGAGCCGTCGCCACTGACTGTCACCGAAAAGCGAGCAGTGGCGGCATCGGGAAATGGCGTGGCGGCTTTGGAATGACCGGCGGTTATTGCGGCGACGATGCCAATGATAATGGCGATGAGTGCCGCGGGGCGGTTGAAAATGCCGCTCCTGCGGCGATCGGGGCAGTTGAAGCCGGACATGGAATTACCTCGTAAGGGCGTTGAAGAGGGTGGTGAATAAAGAAATGAAGAATTGAGCCAGGTGGTGCCCCGGTTCGAGCAGGAGGACGGCGTAGATGCCCGTGCCGAAGATGACGGTGGCGAGTTGGATGCGGTACAGGTTGCGGGCAAGGGGGGAGCGTGTACGCTCCGAAGGGATGCGCAGTGACATGGGTTTTGCCTTTTAAAGTGGGGTTAGCGGTAGGGGTTCTGGAAGATCGCCTCGACGGGCAGGTCGAACACGGCGGAAATCTTGTAGGCGAGATCGAGCGACGGCGAGTGCTTGTCGGTTTCCAGGGCGATGACCGCCTGGCGCGAGACGCCGAGTTGGGTGGCGAGATCGGCCTGGGTCAGGCCCTTCTCGGTACGCAGTTCACGCAGGTTTTGTTTCATGAGGCTTTCCTCAGGATGAGGCTGGTGGCACCGAACAGCCCCCAGAACAGCGGATAGACGAGATAAAGCGAGAAGTGGTGCGCGCCGGCATTGTTTTCGAGAAAACCCCAGGCGGTGCAGATAAACAGGGTCAGACCGGTGGCGATGATGAAGCGCCTGACGAGCACCGCCCGCAGGTATTCATCCACCCGTTCGATATAGGCCAGGAAGGCCAGGATGGTGCCCCCAATGGGCAGGGCGGGCAGGACAGCCAAAGCATAAAGCAGCGCGCCGGTCGGCGCCTGGGATTGTATCAGGGTGATCGAGCCAAACAGGGCGGCGGCATAGAGCACCATCCAGACGGCCATGCCGGTGGAGTAGCGGGCGGCGGGAGATTTCAGGTTCATGGGTCAGGTTCCAGATAGAGTAAGTGACATCACCGGTGTAAGGCTGACCTTACATCATGCGAATGTAATGTCAACCTGACATCGTGAAAAAATGTAAGGCTGGCCTTACATTTTATTGGTGCCTTATTGGTCTCTATGTGGACGGAACCAGTTGGGGCTTGGCAGGGGCGGCAAGCTGTGAGACTGTATTGGGAAATAAAAAGCAGGGGGCGCAGGTGGCAGCCGAGATACTCAAGTTTGAAAAGCGGGAGCAGCCGAAGGTCGAGGCGCCAAAGGCGAAGCGCTTCGAGGCGCTGGATATCCTGCGCGGCCTGTTCATCATCGGCATGTTGCTGGCCAATAATGCCGGTGACTGGTCGCATATCTGGCCGCCGTTCGATCATGCCGAATGGCACGGCTTCACCATGACCGACCTGGTGTTTCCCGGTTTCATGGTCTGCGTCGGGATTTCGATGACCCTGTCGATGAGCCGGCGGATCTGCGAGGGCGGTAAAGCGGAGATGGCGGTCCATGTGGTGCGCCGGGCCGCCATCCTCATCGCCATCGGCCTGTTCCTCAACCTGCTGCCGCATTTTGATTTCGCCCACTGGCGCTATCCGGGCGTGCTGCAGCGAATCGGCCTGTGCTACGGACTCGCTTCCGGCCTGGTGCTGCTGCACAGCCATATCGAAGGCGGCAGGCTGGTGCTCCATGCCCGGCCGCTGGCCATCTGGGCCGCCGGGCTGGTCCTGGGTTATGCCGTCCTGCTGAAATTCGTGCCGGTGCCGGGCTATGGTCTCGGCGATTCCTTCGGACCGGAAGGGTCATGGCCGGCCTATATCGACCGCATCATTCCCGGCATCCAGCACATCTATCAGGGCGGCACCAATGAGGCGGGCCAGGTGGTCTATGATCCGGAGGGCCTGCTTTCCACCTTCCCGGCGATCTTCAATATCCTGGCGGGGCTCCTGATCGGCCTGCTGATCCAGAAGCAGACGCCGGCGAAAGCTGTTGGCAGTGTGGCCCTGGCCGGGCTGATGCTGGTGATTGCCGGCCTGGCGATGGACAGCCAGATTCCGATCATCAAGAAGCTGTGGACCTCGTCCTTCGCGCTTTTGACCAGTGGCCTGGCCATGATGCTCCTGTCTGGCCTCATGCTGGTCATGGACCGGATGGGCCACACGAAATGGGCCATGCCGATCCGCGTCTTCGGCACCAATGCGATCCTGGCCTATGTCTTCGCCTGGCTGTTTTCGGTCTTTCTCGATGTCACCGGCCTGGCGGGGATAGCCACGCGCTGGATGCACAGCGTCATCGTCGACCCTTACGCCATGTCCTTCCTGTTCGCGCTGGGCGTGCTCGTCATCTGCTGGCTGTTCGTCCTGCCTTTTTATCTGAAGAAGATTTTCCTGAAGATCTGAGGCGCCGACCCGGCAGGTTCGGTCTTGTCGGGTTTTCCATTTTCGATTATAGTACTGACCGGTCAGTACCATAAATAAGCCGCCAATGGAAAAAACCGTCAGACGCAGGGCCGCGCCGGAAGTGCGCCAGGCCGATATTCTCGATGCAGCGCTGGAGGAGTTTGCCCGGCACGGCTTCGAGGGTGCGCGTATGGAAGACGTGGCGCGGACGGCCAGGGTGAGCAAGGGGACGGTCTATCTCTATTACCCGACCAAGCAGGCCCTGTTTGAGGCGCTGGTGATGCGCGATATTGCCCCGCGCGTCGAATTGGCTTCCACCTTTCTCAAGGGCTATGGCGGCCCGCTGGAGCCCGCCCTGATGCGGATGGTCGAAATGGCGGCTATGGCGATCGAGGCGGGGCGGCTGCCGGTATACCCCAAGCTTCTTATCGCTGAAGCCGGGCGCTTCCCGGAACTGGCCGCTTTTTACCGCCGCGAGGTGGTGCAGAAGATGCTGGCAGCACTCACCAGCCTGTTCCAGAGGGCGCTCGATCGCGGCGAAATATCCGGCATCGAGGCCGGCATGGCCGCGCATCTGGTCATCGCGCCGGTGCTGAAATCCGCGCTGTGGGCGCTGGTCTTTGCCGATGGCGAGGAGACGCCGTTTCCGCCCCTGCCTTACCTGCAAACCCATGTGCGTGTCTTTTTGAAAGGTCTCGGTCATGCGTAATCTTTTGCTTTTGAGCACCTGCTTTGTGCTGGCTGGTTGCCAGTCGAAACCGGCGGACAGCTACAGCGGCTATGTCGAGAGCCAGACCGTCAGTATCAATGCGCCGCAGTCGGGCTGGCTGGCGGCTGTCAATGTTGATCGTGGCGATGCGGTGATGGATGGCGAGGCTCTGTTCCGGCTCGATGCCACGCAGGCCGAACACGCCCTGAGCGGCGCAGAAAGCCGGGCGCAGGCGGCGCAGGCACAGGCGGCTGACCTGGCCAAGGGTGCGCGCGAGGCCGATATCGCGCCACTTTTAGCGCAGCGTATCCAGGCGCAAAGTCAGCTTGATCTCTCACGCGCTAATGAGGCGCGCTATGCTCAACTTGAGCCGAAGGGCTTTGTCTCGGCGGCGCAGATGGATAGCTTGCGGGCCGCGACCAAATCGGCCCAGGCGCAATTGGTCAATATTGATAAACTGATCGCCGAGAAGCGCCTGGCCTCCCGCGAGGACCAGCAAAAGGCGGCCCAAGCCCAAGCGGCGGCCGCCAGCGCCGATGTCGCCGGGGCGCAATATACGGTCGATGATCGTGACGTGAAGGCGCGCCTGACCGGACTGGTGGATGAGCGCCTGCGTGAGCCCGGCGAGTTCGTGGCGGCGGGCGCGGCGGTGCTGACGGTGCGGCCGAAAGGGCGTGAGTTTGTGCGGTTCTATGTGCCGCAGGCTGACCTCAGCAAGTTCAAGGTGGGGGCGGTGGTGCATATCGGCTGCGATGGCTGCACCGCGCAGACGGCGAGGGTGCGGTTTATCTCGTCGGAGGCCGAGTTTACGCCGCCGGTGATCTATAGCGTCAAGGAGCGGCAAAAGCTGATGTTCCTGGTCGAGGCAACGCCTTCAAGGCCCGAAGCGTTACACGCGGGACAGCCTGTGGATGTCAAGCTGTGAGGGGAAGGGAAGCGCAAATTCTGATTTCGCCTCCCCCATTAATGGGGGAGGTGGCGCAGCGCGTGCGCCGTGACGGAAGGGGCAATTCCACCGACGAAGGCCCCTCCCACCATCGCAGGCGATGGTCCCCCCTCCCCATGAATGGGGCGGGCGAAGGACTGCGGGTTTCCCATGCCTGACACACCCTCTGACCTCGCCATCAATGTCACCGGCCTGACCAAGTCCTTCGGCAAGCTCAAGGTTGTCAACAGTGTTGATATCCAGATGCCGCGCGGCCAGGTCTGGGGCTTTCTGGGGCCCAACGGCTCCGGCAAGACCACGACCATCCGTATGCTCTGCGGCCTGCTGAAACCCGATGCTGGCGAAGGCACCTGCCTCGGCTTCGATATCCTCAAGGAAAGCCGCGAGATCAAGAACCGCGTCGGCTACATGACGCAGAAGTTTTCCTACTGGGAAGACCTGTCGATCCGCGAAAACCTGGAGTTCGTCGCCAATCTCTACGACCTGAAGAAAAAGAAACAGGTCGTTGATAAAACTCTGGAAACGCTTGGTTTAACTTCGCGCCAAAAGCAACTGGCCGGCACGCTGTCCGGTGGCTGGAAGCAGCGCCTGGCCCTGGCCGCCTGCACCTTGCACAATCCGAAAATGCTAATGCTCGATGAGCCGACCGCCGGCGTGGATCCGCAGGCGCGACGCGACTTCTGGGACCAGATTCACCGCTTGTCTTCCGAAGGCATGACCGTGCTGGTTTCGACCCACTATATGGATGAAGCCGAACGCTGCGACCAGATCGCCTATATCGCCTACGGCAACCTGATGGCGCAGGGGCGGGTGGAAGACATTATCGACCAGTCGGGCCTTTACACCTTCGTGGCTGAAGGCGCGGGTGTACGCGACCTGATGGAACGGCTGCGCGGCCAGCCGGGCGCCGATCATGTTGCCTATTTCGGCAATGCCCTGCATGTCAGCGGCGGCGATTTGGACGCGCTGAAACGTCTGGTCGCGGCGCATCAGGTGGCTGGTATCAAATGGCGCCAGGAACGGCCCAATCTGGAGGATGTCTTCATTCACCTGATGGGGCAAAGCAAAGACAATTCGGTGGGGGCCTGAAATGAGCGCATGGCGGCGCATCGGCGCCATACTGACCAAGGAATTCATCCAGATGCGGCGCGATCGGCTGACCTCGGCCATCATGGTCGTCATGCCGATCATGCAACTGATCCTGTTCGGCTTCGCCATCAATTCCGATCCGCGCCACCTGCCGACCCTGCTGTATCTGGAGGACCGTTCGGCCATTGTGCGCTCCCTTACGGCCGGGCTGCAAAACTCCAGCTATTTCGACATCCAGGGCGAGGTGCAGAGCGCCGAAGCGGGGACAAAGGCGCTGCAATCGGGCGAAGCGGCCTTTGTGATTACCGTGCCCGCCGGCTTCACGCGCGACATGCTGCGCGGCGACCGGCCGCAATTGCTGATCGAGGCTGATGCGTCCGATCCTTCCGCGGCCAGCAATGCCGTGGGGATGATCCAGCAGATCACGCAATCGGCGCTGAAGCAGGATCTGAAGGGCGAATGGGCTTCGCTGGCGCAGGGGCCGCCGCCTATCGATATCGTCATCCACCGCATGTATAATCCGGAAGGCATATCGCAGTATAATATCGTGCCGGGTCTGCTCGGCGTCATCCTGACCATGACCATGGTGATGATCACCTCCATTGCCATGACGCGCGAAACCGAACGCGGCAATATGGAAAACCTGCTGGCCATGCCGGCGCGGCCGTGGGAGGTCATGGCCGGCAAGATCGTGCCCTATATCGGCGTCGGCATTGTACAAACGGCCATTGTCTTGCTGGCTTCGACCTTCGTGTTCGGCGTGCCCTTTCTTGGGTCGGTCTGGCTGCTGTCCCTGGGCGTGGGTCTTTTCATCATCGCCAACCTGGCCGTGGGCTTTACGTTTTCCACCGTGGCGCGCTCGCAGATGCAGGCCATGCAGATGACCTTCTTCTTCTTCCTGCCGTCGATCATGCTGTCGGGCTTCATGTTTCCGTTCCGCGGGATGCCGGCTTGGGCGCAGGGGATCGGCCAGGTCTTCCCGCTGACCCACTTCCTGCGCGTGGTGCGCGGCGTGATGCTGAAGGGGTCGGACTTTGCCGCCATGTGGCCGAATATCTGGCCGATGCTGATCTTTATCGCCGTGGCGACGGCGGTGGCGATGGCAAGATATCGCTCCACACTGGACTGAGACTTATCCACGGGCGGCGGCTTGACTCTTCCATTGCGTGAGAACAAAATAAGAACATTGGTGATCGGAGATATGCCCATGTCATGGTTCTGCGAAACGCAGTTGAGAGATTTGCCGGCCGGCTGCCGGCTCATGATCACCTGTGAGAAATGCGGTGGCCAGCGCGAGGAATCGGTGCGGCAACTGGTCAATGAGGCGCGGGTGGGGGCCATGTATCTCGATATTATCGAATGGGCCTTCAGTTGCGCTGATTTTCACTGTGGCGGCAGCGTGTCATTCGGCATTTTCAGCCCGGTGCAGACCGCAGTCACCGCTCGGCGTTGCGCCTAGTGTTCGATAGGCAATCCGGCCATTGCCCAGGCGCGGAGCCCGCCAGCGAGGTGGTCATGGATATCAATGCCCGCCGCCTGGCATTGCAGCGCCGCGGTTACCGAGCGGACCCCGCCGGCGCAGGACAGCACCACATATTTCCCTTCCGCCGCGGGCAGGGCGGACGGATCGAGCGTCGACAGCGGATAGTTGACGGCCCCGGTGATGCGGGCATCGGCGAACTCATGCGGTTCGCGCACATCGACCAGCAGGATTTCATCGGCGTCAAGGGCAGCGCTGACCTCTTCGGGCGTCATATTGCGGATCGGTGTGGGCATGGCAGGGCCTTTCTTAAGATTCCCGGCGACTTATGGCAGTTTCAGTGCGTTAGCGGAAGATGCCTTGAAGTGCCGGGGAAAGCTGGATACATTTAGCCTGCCAGCGAATTATGAGTCACAGATGAAGCCTATGGTAAAAACCTTCGAAGCCCTGGCTTCGGAGCCGAGATTGAAGATACTGGCTTATCTTTCCAAGGCCACGATGACGGCGGGTGAGATCGCCGAGCGCTTCGACATGGCCAAGCCGTCGCTCTCAAAGCACCTCAGCATCCTTGAAAACGCCGGCCTGATTTCCAGCGTTAAGAAGGGCAAGTACATCCATTACAGCATCGTCCAGGACCATATCGTTAATTCGCTGGATGGTTACCTTCAGGAGGTCTGCCCGACGCGTAAGCCCCTGCGCGAGGAAAGTGCCGCCAAGGCGAAGGGCGGGGCGGAAGACATCTAATTCAGGTTCGACATCAGTGTCACGATACAGGTTAGAAACAGACCGATCGAGACGGCCGGCAATCAATAAGCCCCCTTTCGGTTCCTGAAAATAAAAAGAACCAATGAGAGGCCCTGCGCGATAAGAATTGCAGGAATGCCGGCCCAATATGATGCCTGATAAAGATGTTCGAGTACATCGCGGTTAGCTTCGGGCCAGCTCTTAAAGCCCAGGTCGAGTGGGGACAAATACCAGACGACAGCTAAGCACCCGGTCACAACCGATGTGGCTACGAAGTAAAGGGCATAGGCCACGCGCTGATCGGTCTTTGTCATAACGTCAGGATAACATATTCTGTAGATTTGTACGCCTGCGACAGCCTGACGCGCGGCAGGATGCGCAGGTTATCCATATAAAAATTATGGATATATGGACGCCATCACCTCAGCAAGAAGGAACATGGCTGTCATGACACGTAATCTCAAACTTATCGCCGCTGTAGGCGCACTTGCCCTGGTCGCCACTGCCGGCGTCACCCACGCGGCCGATTACACACCCAAGCAGAAAGGCACCTTCATCGTCGCCGCTCGTGTGACTACTGTGGCACCCGATGAAAACGGGGACATTAAAACGGCGGCGGGCATCGCTTCCGGCCTCAGTGTCGCTGTCAATAACAGCACCGTGCCGACGCTCGGCTTCAGTTATTTCTTCACCGATCATGTGGCGGTCGAAGGCATTCTCGGCACTTCGAAGCACCAGATCAAGGCCGTGGGGCCGTCGACCGATGTCGAGGTTCATGAAACCTGGGTGCTGCCGCCGGTGGTGACCCTGCAATATCACTTCAATCCGACCGGCAAGGTCAGCCCCTATGTCGGCGCCGGCGTCAACTATATGGACTGGTATGGCGGCAAGGATCAGAACGGTTTCAAGGTGCGGCTGAAGAGCGGCGCCGGCACGGCGCTCCAGGCCGGTGTCGATGTGGCGCTGCAAGGGCCGTGGTCGCTCAATCTCGACGTCAAGAAAGTCTTCTACAAGACCGACGCTAAGATCAATGACGGCGCGCTGGTCTCCAAGGTCAAGCTTGATCCCGTGGTCGCTTCCGTGGGCATTGCCTACCGCTTCTGATCCATTTCCTGAGTGTCCCCCGACTGCGGCGGTCCTGTTCGAGCAGGCCGCCGCTTTTTTATGGATAAAGCGAAATTCATCTGACAAAACATCGTGGATAGCGCTAACATGATGTCGAACCATAATAATCAGGAGCAGGAAATGACGGGCAAACGTCTTTGGGCGGCGATTCTGGCAGGCACCTTGATCTCTCTGGGTGGTCTGGCGCGGGCCGAATCCTATGACTGGAAGACCGTCCCGTTCGAGGGCGGCGGCTTTGTCGATGGCTTTCTCTATCACCCGAAAACGCCCGGCATCCTTTATGCCCGCACTGATGTCGGCGGCATGTATCGCTTCGACTATGCGCGTAAAAGCTGGGTTCCCCTGATGGATAGCTTCGGCCGGGACGACTGGGACTGTTTCGGCATTATGACCATGGCGGTCGATCCGAACAACCCGGACCGGCTCTATGCCACTTGCGGGCTTTATCTCAGCGACCGTGTGCCGGATGGCGCGGTGGTGCGTTCGGAGGATCGTGGCACGACCTGGCAGGTCACACGCCTGCCGGGCATCAAGCTCGGCGGCAATGCCATGGGCCGGGGCACCGGCGAACGCCTCGAGGTCGATCCGGCGGATGGCAATACTCTGTGGCTTGGCACCAATCAGGATGGCCTGTGGGTCAGTCATGATCGCGGCCGGAGCTTTACGCGCTCGGCTTACGTGCAAAAGTCGGTGACGGCGGTGCTGATCAGCGGGCAGACGATCTATGCCGGTTCCGGCGAGGTGGGGGAAGGGCTGTTCCGCAGTATAGATGGCGGCAAGACTTTCGCCGCCGTGCCAGGCTCGCCAAAGATGATCCCGCACCAGATGGCGATGGGGCAGGACGGTACGCTCTATGCCACCTTCAGCGATAATCTCGGCCCGCATGGTGTGACTGATGGCGCGGTCTGGAAGCTGAAAGGCGATACCTGGACCGACATCACCCCGGCCAAGCCTTCCAAAGAGACGCCCTTCGGCTATTCCGGCCTCGATCTGCAGGGCGGCCTGCTGGTGGTCTCGACCTCAGATCGTTACAGCGGCAGCGGTGATGACCTCTATGTCAGCCGCGATGGCGGGACGCACTGGACGCCGGTCGGGCCGCAGGCATCGCACGATGTAACGGGGCATCCGTGGCTGATCGATTATATGGGCGGTGACGACAAGGATGCCGTAGCCCGCAAACATATGGGTCACTGGATGGATGCGGTGAAGATCAATCCGTTCAATCCGAAAGAATTGCTCTACGGCACCGGCTACGGCGTCTGGATGACGGAAAACCTCGATGCACTGGGCGGTGAGAAGAAGATTGAATTCGCCTTTGAAAACAATAATCTCGAAGAAACGGTTATATTAGGACTTGAGAGCCCGCCCGAAGGACCGAAGGTGCTGGTGGCGGCGGGCGATGTCGCCGGTTCGGCCTTCCCCGACCTGACTAAGACGCCCTCGCATGGCCTGTTTTCACCGACCAACAAGACCAACCAAAGCGTGGCCTTTGCTGCGCGGAAACCCAATATTATCGTCCGCAGCGTCGATGCCGAGGACGTGCATGGCTATATCTCGACCGATGGTGCCGAAACCTGGATCGCGCTGAATCCACCGCCGCCCCTGGCCACGACCGACTGGCATAATCATCGCGCCGGCAAGCTGGTGGTTTCGAGCCAGGGTACGAATCTTGTTTGGGTGCCTGAAAATGAAGGCGCCTGGTATTCGGGCGATCTCGGCAAAACCTGGGCGCTTTCGTCTGGCTGGCCGAAGGCGGAACGCGGCCAGGAAGCCATTGCCGACCCGGTCAATGACGCAGTGTTTTATGCGTTCGATCGCCGCACGGGCCGGGTGTTGGTCAGCCGGGATTCAGGCGCATCATTCGCGCCGCTTTACGCGCTTGCGGCAGGTGAGGGGCAGTTGCGCGCCGTGCCTGGCCGCGAAGGCGATCTGTGGCTGGCGGCGGGTACTGTGCTCAATCATGGAGAGGCGGTGATATCCGGCATCGATGCCGCATGGCAGGTGACTTTTGGCAAGCCAGCGCCGGGGCATGACTATCCGGCGGTCTTCTTGTGGGGCCAGGTAAAGGGCGAAGAGGGCCTGTGGCGCTCGGATGATACGGGCACCAACTGGACGCGCATCAATGACGACGCGCATCGGTTTGGCCGGATGCGCGCCATTGCCGGCGATCCGCGTGAATACGGTACGCTGTACATATCGCCGGACGGACGCGGGACCATCGTGGGCCGGATGAAATAATTACGCCATACTCATATTGAGGATGAAGGCGGGGCCGAGATAGATGGTCTGCTTGCCGGTATTGAGGTGGATGGTCATGGCGGCGGTATTCGGCGCATGGTCCTCGGCGGCGGTAAATTCGAGGGTCTGCATCTGCCAGTCTGTACCCACGCTGATCGCTTTTTCGCCGAAGGAATTATAAGGCGGCGAACTGACCTGCATCCGCATATTGAGATTGACCGGCGCATTATCTGCCGTTTTCGTGCGCACCCAGACGGCGGCGACGATCTTGTCGCCCTTGGTGATCTTGCCGGTGATCGGGCTTTCGGCGGCGGCATCCCACGGATTGCCACCGGTGCCGGCGATCTTGATCTCCATGGCCTGACCGCCTTGAACCTTGTCGTCCTTCACGCGCTTGTTGGTCTGGGCCGCGCCGTAGATGTTCCAGGCGCCCGGTTCGTTGATCAGCTTTTTGGAAATGTCGTCCTGCGCGAAGGCACGAGAGGCAAAGGCGGTGGCGCAGACAGCACCCATCAGAAGATGGCGACGGTTCATAGGTTTCTCCCGGATAATATTGTTATTATCCGGGAGATTACATCAATTACGGCCTTTTTCCATAGGCATAGGGGCCGATAAGCGTGCCGACAAAGCCGCCAGCCTTGTCTGTTGACAGATTTGTCACATCGACATCCGCGGCTATTGTCGTGCCCTTGCCGTAGCTGAAGGTGGCACGGCCGGCCTTAATGTCGGCCTTGAGGGTTACCGGCCCTATGGGCGCAGGCTGGGAAGCGATGACCACACCTTCCAGTGGATCACTGCGTCCAGAAC
The DNA here is from genome assembly GCA_024707255.1 of Asticcacaulis sp. NCBI lineage: Bacteria > Pseudomonadati > Pseudomonadota > Alphaproteobacteria > Caulobacterales > Caulobacteraceae > Asticcacaulis > Asticcacaulis sp. The sequence goes on from JANQAC010000002.1 coordinate 610,028, forward strand.
GGCGCGTGACTTCCAGCACCGTTTTGCCGTTACGCATGGCCAAACCGTAGAAGATATAGAAGTCGTCGTTCTGGACGGCCAATATGCCGGCGCGGTCGCCTTCCTTAAGCGGTCGGTAATTGACCACGGTGCTGAAGGTGGCGTTCACATGCTTCTGGCGCAGGCCGATAAAGGCGGGGTGCGACTGCACATCGCCGATGGCCTCCGGCAGGGCGGTCAGGCCGACCGTTTCGTCATTGAAAACGGTCAGGAAGTCGCTCTTCGGCGTGCGGATTTGCAGCCAGTCGAGCGGCATGGCGCCGCCATAGCTGTAGCCGAAATGGTGTGAATAGCGGGTATAGTGCGGTTCCTGCACCTGGCCAGGCAGGTTCGGCAGATCGACCGCCGCCGGAATCGGCACGCCCTTGGGCAGGATGATCGGCCAGGCGATGCCTTGATTATCCTTTTGCCAGCTTACCGGCAGCATGAAGGTTTCGCGACCGGTATTGTAGAGATTGCCCTCATAGGGCTGGACGGCCAGGAAGATGGCGTGCCAGTCGCCGTTTGGCGTCTGCACCAGGTCGGCGTGACCGGCGGACGTAATGGGCATGGGCCGCGCCGGATCTAGGTCGCGCTGGGTCAGTATGGGATTGCCGGCATAGGGCACATATGGTCCGCCTACCTTATCGGAACTCAGGATCACTTCCGAATGATTGACCGAGGTGCCGCCTTCCGCCGCCATCAGATAATAGCGGCCATCCACCTTGTAGATGTGCGGCCCTTCGATCCAGACCGGTTTTTTTGAGATATCAACGCCGCCGTTGACGACGACATGCTTCTCGCCGACCATCTGCATCCTGGCGGGGTCGAATTGCTGGATCCAGATGGCACGGTGGCCTTCATAGAGCGGCTGGCCTTCCGGCGCATCGTTCCAGACGATCCATGCCTTGTCGTCATCGTCCCAGAAGATCGACGGATCTATGCCGCCGAAGGGCAGCCAGACCGGATCAGACCACGGACCGGCGGGGTCTTTCGCTGTGATGACGAAGTTGCCGCCGCAATCGACGCAGGTGTTGATGATGTAGAACAGGCCGTCATGGTGGCTGATGGCGGGGGCGAACACGCCGCGGGAAGTGGCCAGGCCGGAGAAGTCAAGCATTCCCGGCCGGTCGATGGCATTGCCGATCTGTTTCCAGTGGACGAGGTCGCGCGATTTCCACACCGGAATGCCGGGATAATAGGCGAAGCTCGAATTGATCAGGTAATAATCATCACCCACGCGGGTGATGCTGGGATCGGGATAGAAGCCCGGCAGGATCGGGTTTTCATATTGCGGTCTGGTGAGTTTCGCCAGGCCTGGGGTTTCGCTGTCCAGGCGGATATCGGAAAAGACAGCCTGGCCGGGTTGCGGCGCCGGTGTTTGCGGCAAGGTAGCGCAGGCGGAAAGAACGAGAAGCGCTACGGCGGGGAGAAGGGCCTTCATTGTTACCGCTCCGGCGCAGTAAGGAAAGCCGCGGCGATGGCGTCATAAAGCGGCTTGGGCTTGAAATTGGCATCGAACGGTGTCGGACGCAGGGGCAGGCCATCCTTGCGCGGCGTAAATTCCTGAAGCCAGTTGTACGGGTCCGGCATCCCCCAGAACAGCACATCCTTCGTCTGCTTATAGCTCAGCATCTGGTCGAGATAGATTCGGCCGACCGTGGCAATGATGGCGTCGCGCTGCTCGATGTCGCCGGTGGGGATGGTCTGGTCGTCGACATCGAATTCGGTGATCAGCAGATCGAGATCAAGCGACACGACCTCGTCGAGGAAGTCCTTCCACTGATTGACCTGACCGGCCATCAGATCGAAGCCGTTGCCGATATGGGATTGTACGCCAAGCGCATCGATCGGCACATGATTGTCGCGGAACCAGTGCAGCAGCTTGAGCACGCCCTTGCGGTGGTTTTCGTTGCCGGCTTCCCAACTCATGTAGTCGTTATAGACCAGTTGCGTCTTGGGCAGGTGCTCGCGGGTGGCCTCGAAGGCGATGCGCATCGTGTCCATGCCGAGCACGCGCGAGAAGGCATTGTCACGGACTTCACCGGTTTTGGGATCGATGGTCTCGTTGACCACATCCCACGAGGTCAGCCGCTCGCCATAGTGGTTGGCTACGGTGGCGATATAGTCGCGCAGCATCTTTTTCGGCCTCGGCCTTGCCGGAAAATTTATAATCTATCAGCCATTTAGGGGTGAATTCGTCGCGCGCCCAGAAGAGATTATGGCCGCGCATGGCGATGTGGTTGGTTTCGGCGAAAGCCAGCAATTCGTCGGCCGGCTTGAAGTTGTAGTCCGTCGGGTTTTTGTTATGCGTGACATACATCTTCAGCTCGTTTTCCGGCACGATGATGTTGCATTCGCGGATGACCAGATCGCGGACCTTCGGATCGGCATACATCTTCATGCCGATGGCGGTGCCGAAGCGCAGGCCCTTGGCGGCAGCTAAATCCTTCAGCGGCGTGATCGCTTCATTGGAGAAGGCGGGCAGGGCAGCGAGAGCGCCCGCGGCAGCGCCGGCAACCATGGCAGCGCGTCTTGTAACATTTTGGCTCATGACATTTTCCCTGTTGAATTTTATTCTGTTAGCGCTAACAGTGTCATCGTTCAATTCCGCCGTCAAGCGCGGCAGCGGCCTTCGTAAATGGAAGTGCCGACCATAGAAAAACAGGGATGAAGTTATGAAGTCTGCGACCCCCGTCGTCACCCGCCGCCTGTTCGGCGCCTCGACCATTGCCCTGACCGCCGCCACGGCCACAGGTGCATTGGCGAAGGTAAAGGAAACCCTGCCTTACAAAAACCCCGGCCTGTCCACCGAAGCGCGCGTTGCCGATCTGCTCGGTCGCATGACGCTGGAGGAAAAGGTCGCCCAGATGGAATGCGTCTGGCAGAAGAAGGGTGATATTCAGGACCCTGACGGCAAGTTCAATCCGAAAAAGGCGTCGCAGGTATGGCCAAATGGCCTCGGCATGGTGGCGCGCCCGTCCGACCAGCAGGGCCTGGCCACCACGACCGGCGCGGGCGATTCCGGCGCCGTGGGCAACCGCGATGCCTTCAATACCGCTACACACGTCAACGCCATGCAGAAGTGGGCGGTCGAAGAGACGCGACTTGGCATTCCGATGATCATGCACGAGGAAGCGCTGCATGGCTATGTCGCCAAGGATGCCACCTCCTTCCCGCAGGCCATTGGCCTGGCCTCGTCGTTCGATCCGGACATGGCCACGAAAATCTTCTCGGTTGCCGCCCGTGAAATGCGCGCCCGCGGCGCCAATTTTGCGCTTGCGCCTGTGGTTGATGTCGCGCGTGAACCGCGCTGGGGCCGTATCGAGGAAACCTACGGCGAAGACCCTCATCTCTGCGGCGCCATGGGCAAGGCGGCCGTGATCGGCTTCCAGGGCGAGACCCTGCCTCTGGCCGGGGACAAGGTGTTCGCCACCCTGAAGCACATGACCGGCCACGGTCAGCCGGAAAACGGCACCAATGTCGGGCCCGCTGAAGTGTCCGAACGTACCCTGCGTGAGGACTTCTTCCCGCCGTTCGAGAAGATCGTCAGGGAAACCAATATCCGCGCCGTCATGCCCTCCTATAACGAGATCGACGGTGTGCCTTCCCATGCCAACAAGTGGCTGCTGACCACCATCCTGCGCGACGAGTGGGGCTTCAAGGGCGTTACGGTCTCCGACTATTTCGCTATCAATGAAATGATCACCCGCCATCATCTGGTACCGAACACGACCGAGGCGGCTTTCCGCGCCTTCAAGGCGGGTGTCGATATCGAGACGCCGGACAACCAGACCTATGGCAACCTGATCGACCTGGTGAAGGCCGGGCGCATCTCGGAAGAAGAGATCAATACGGTGGTGGCGCGCATCCTCGAAATGAAGTTCCAGTCGGGCCTGTTCGAAAATCCGTATGTCGACGCCAAAAAGGCCGACAGCCTGACCGCCACCTCTGACGCCGTGGCGCTCGCCCGCGAAGCTGCCACGAAGTCAGTGGTGCTGCTGAAGAATAACGGGGTGCTGCCACTCGAAGCCAAAAAGCTAGGCAAGTTGTTGGTGCTCGGCACCCACGCGAAGGACACGCCGATCGGCGGCTATTCCGACAAGCCACGCCATGTCGTTTCCGTCCTCGAAGGCCTGCAGGCCGAGGGCAAGGCCGGAGGTTTCTCCGTGGCCTATAGTGAAGGCGTGCGCCTGACCGAACAGCGTATCTGGGGCCAGGACGTGATCAATTTCACGCCGGATGAGGTCAATGACAAGCTGATTGCCGATGCCGTCGAAGCCGCCAAATCGGCCGATACCATTGTCATGGTGCTGGGCGACAACGAGCAGACCTCACGTGAAGCCTGGGCGGATAATCACATGGGCGACCGCCAGTCGCTTGACCTGATCGGCCGCCAGAATGATCTTGCCGCGCAGATTTTCGCGCTTGGCAAGCCGACCGTGGTCCTGCTGCTAAATGGTCGTCCGCTGTCGGTCAACCTGCTCAATGAAAAGGCCGACGCCCTGATCGAGGGCTGGTATATGGGCCAGGAAACCGGCTGGGCTGCCGCCGACATCCTCTTCGGCCGGGCCAATCCGGGGGGCAAACTGCCGGTATCGATCGCGCGCAATGTCGGTCAACTGCCGATCTTCTATAATTACAAGCCGACGGCCCGCCGTGGCTATCTCGATGGCACCACGTCTCCGCTGTTCCCATTCGGCTACGGACTTTCCTACACCACCTTCGATATTTCGGCCCCGAAGCTGGAAAAAGACACCATCGGCACGGCGGATAGCGTGACTGTCTCAGTCGAAGTGAAGAATACCGGTGCGTTCAAGGGCGATGAAGTGGTTCAGCTCTATATCCGTGACGATGTTTCCTCCGTCACGCGTCCGGTCAAGGAGCTGAAGGGTTTCAAGCGTATCACCCTGGAACCTGGCGCCAGCCAGACCGTCAGCTTCACCATCACCCCGGCCGAGCTGCAATTCTACAATATGGATATGCAGCGCGTTGTTGAGCCGGGCACCTTTACGATTTCCGTCGGACCCAATAGTGTAGACCTGAAGACGGCGACCCTGACGGTCGCCTGAGCAGGGGAATACGGATTATGACGGATATCAGGCGGCGCCATATGCTTACCGGGGCGCTGGCGGGCGGGGCCATGCTGGCGACGGCAACGGCCGCCACTGCGCAGAACAAGGGGCAGCCCAATGCGGAATCGCAGGTCATACAGGCGGCGCTGCAGGATTATAACGATCCGGCAACGCTGACTGTCCAGCCGGTGGGCACCGACTGGGCACAGCTTCGCCGCTATCACCTGGCGAATGCCGATGTTCTTCAACAGCCCGAAACCGCGCGCAAGGTCGTCATGATGGGCGATTCCATCACCGATGGCTGGCCGGGGCAATCCGGCACGCTGTATGCCGATAACGGCCTGGTCGGGCGCGGCATCGGCGGGCAGGTCTCGGCGCAGATGCTGGTCCGCTTCATGGCCGATGTGGTGGCCCTGCGCCCGAAAGCCGTGCATATTATGGCCGGCACCAATGATATCGCGCAGAACCAGGATCCGTATGATCCGGTGGCCACAACCAACAACCTGCAAGCCATGGCGAACCTCGCCAGCGTCTACGGCATCAAGGTCATCATGGCCAGCGTGCCGCCGGCGGATCACTTCCCGTGGAAGATGGAAGTCGGCAATCCGGTCGAAAAAGATCAAGGCTCTGAACGAATGGATCAAATCGGTCTGTTCGGCGCAGAACTATATCTTCGTCGATTACTGGCCGGCCCTGGCGCTCGACAACGGCGCCATGCGGACCGAATTCAGCGCCGATGGCGTCCATCCCAATGCCCAGGCCTATGCCGCCATGGCGCCCTATACCCTGGCCGCCATCGCTGCGGCCCTGGCATGATGATCGGCCAGCATAGAAGCAAATGAACAGCCTGCTACAGGAAGTTGAAGCGATTTATGCACGGCGATAGGATCATGAAGCAGATTTGGCTGGCTGTTGTTATTTGGGCGGTTTTTCCGGCGGGCGCCCTGGCTTGTGAGGGACCGGTGTTGGTGTGCGATGGCGTATCGGCGGCGAGTTTCGCTCTGATCAAGGGGGGCAAGCCGGCCACCGTCTATGTTGATGCGCAGGCCCCCCGGCCGGTGCAGCGCGTGGCCGAGGATTTCGCCGCCGACCTGGAGCGCGTATCGGGTGTGCATCCGGCGGTGGTGCATGATCTCAAGGACGTGACCGGCCCAGTGGTGGCGATCGCCGAACAGGGCCATTCAGGCCTGGTCGATGATTTGGAAAATCAACGATTGATCGACGGCCGCGATATCGGCGGGCGATGGGAAGCTTATCAGCAATCAGTGGTCGATACCGGTCACGGCAAGGTGCTGCTGATCATGGGCGCCGATACGCGGGGAGCGATTTACGGCACCTATGATCTGTCAGCGAAGATGGGCGTATCGCCGTGGTACTGGTGGGCCGATGTGCCGGTGGTGAAAAAGAGCGACCTGTATGTAACGGCGGGCTCGCGTATTGACGCACCGAAGGTGAAATACCGCGGTTTCTTCATCAATGACGAGGAACCGGCCTTCGGCGGCTGGGCGCGGGAAAAATTCGGCGGCATCAATCATGAGCTTTATGGCCACGTATTCGAGCTGGAGCTGCGGCTGAAGGGTAATTATCTGTGGCCGGCCATGTGGGGGAAGGCCTTTTCTGATGACGATCCATTGAATCAGCAGACGGCTGCCGACTACGGCATCGTCATGGGCACCTCACACCATGAGCCGATGACGCGGGCGCAGGAGGAATGGCACCGGCACCAGGAGGGCGGCGTCACCGGCGGCAAGTGGGATTACACCACTAATGCCGAAAACCTGCGCACCTTCTGGCGCGGCGGCATCGAACGGTTGAAAGCCGGCAAGTTCGAGAATGTCGTCACGGTCGGGATGCGCGGCGATGGCGACGAGCCGATGAGCGAAGGCACGGCTACACATTTGCTTGAAGGGATTGTGACGGATCAGCGGAAAATCATCACCGATGTCACCGGCAAACCGGCCGATCAGACGCCGCAGGTCTGGGCGCTCTACAAAGAGGTGCAGGACTATTACGACCACGGCATGAAGGTGCCGGATGACGTCACCCTGCTGTTTTCCGATGACAACTGGGGCCAGATAAGGCGCTTGCCGGAACCGGGCAAAGCGCGTCCGGGCGGCTATGGCGTCTATTACCATTTCGATTATGTCGGCGGGCCGCGCAATTACAAATGGATCAATACCAACCAGATTGAGAAGACCTGGCAACAGATGGACCTGGCCTATGACAGCGGCGCAGATCGTCTGTGGATCGTCAATGTCGGCGATATCAAGCCGATGGAATTCCCGCTGTCCTTCTTCATGGATATGGCGTGGAACCCGCAGGCGATGACGCCGGAAGCCTTACAGGCTTATCCGGCGAAATGGGCCGGCCAGCAGTTCGGTCAGGCACATGCGGCGGAGATTGGTGACATACTGACGCGTTACAGCCAGTATAATGCGCGCAAGAAGCCGGAGCTGATCACGGCGGACAGTTTTGATATCGGCAGCCTGTCCTATATGGAGCAGGATTATGGTGTTCTGGCGCAGCGCGCCCAGGCGCTTGGCAAAGCCCTGCCGGCTAATGCACAAGACGCTTATTTCCAGCTTGTCGAATATCCGACGGTGGCCAGCGCCAATCTCTATAGCCTTTATTACAACACCGCGCTTAATCATCTGGCGGCCATGGAAGGCAGTCCGCGCGCCAATCTTCTGGCCGATATTGTGGAGAAAAAGTTCCAGACCGACAAGGATCTGGCGGCGCAATATAACACCCTTGGCGATGGCAAATGGAACCACATGATGGACCAGACCCACATCGGCTATGACAACTGGCAACAGCCGGAAGTCCAGGTTCTGCCGAAGCTGATCCGTGTGGCTGAAAAGGGAAAGCCGGCGCACTATGCTTATAAAAGCGATCGCCTCTATCTGCGTCCCTCAGCTTCAACTAAGGGCGAATTTGTCGAAAGTGAAGGCGCCATCGCCATAGACGCCGAACATTTCGCCCGCAAGACCGAGGCGGCGGGTCTGCATTGGCAAGTCATCCCTGAACTGGGACGAACCCTGTCATCGGTCGTCTCTCTGCCTCAGGCTGCGGCTTCGACATCTGTTGGCGACATGGCGCTGGAATATGATTTCAAGCTTGCCAAAGAGGTCGATGTCACGCTCAATCTGTATCTGGCGCCGACGCTGGATACGCAAGGCGAAGGGGGATTGCGTATCGCCGTCACGATCGATGACCGGCCCGCACAAACCCTGACCTTCGACCTCAGGCCCGACACGCCGCAATGGACCCAGGCGGTCAAGGATAATATCCTCATCCTGCCGACGGCATTCAATAGTCTTAAGCCCGGCAAGCATACGATCAAGGTGTTCCGCATTGATGACAATGTGGTGCTGGAACGACTGGTGCTCGATACCGGCGGGTTGAAACCGTCCTATCTTGGCCCGCCCGAAAGTGCCGCCAATTAAGCCCGGCGGCGGCCCTGTTGCGGCAGGGTCGACTTGATAAAGCCGGCGGGCGGATCGGTCTCGGCCAGCACCTGTTCCTTGATGGCGCGCGGTTCGCCGAACAGATGGCCCTGGGCATAGCCGATCTCGATATCGAGAATATCGACCACCTGCTTTTCGCTTTCGACCTTCTCGGCAATGACTTCGATGCCGTAGCGCGCCAGCAGGCCGGCATAGTCGCCGGCATGGATGTCCTTCAGGAACTTCATCGCCGGCTTGCCTTCGACTTCGAGCAGTTGTTCGAGCAGCAGATTGGCGCCGATCTTGACATAGCGCACGTCGGAGCGGTGCAGATCCTGCAAATCGAAATCGATGCTGACGACCTTGTCGAGCGAGAAGCGGAAGCCGAGATCGGCCAGCTTAGCCATGTTGCGCGCTTCGACCGACCCGCGCGTGGCGAAAGCGTCCTGACCCAGCTCAAATATCAACGAACCGGCGAGGTCGCGGTTTTCATTGAGGAATTCGAGAAATTGCGGGAAGAAGGTCTCGTCGCGCAGGGAGGTCAGCGAGATATTGCAGAAGATGCCGATACGGCGGTCCTGCTTGGCCAGGCGACGGACGATCTGCACGCAACGGAACAGCAGCAGGTTGTCGATCGAGGGCACAAGCCCTTCGGCATCGGCGACATTGAGATATTCGGCCGGCATCAGCACGCGGCCGGTGGCATCACGCAGACGCGAGAACGATTCGTAGAAGATGGTCTTGCGCTGGGGCAGGGAGACGACCGGCTGGAGATAGAGATCGACGCGGTTGGCGATCAGCGCCTCTCGAATGGTCTCGATCAGGGCGGGGCACGGGCTTCCTTGGCATTCATCGCCGGCGTGCCGCGCAAGGGCACGACCGTGGCGGCGGGCGCCGCCTGCCAGGAATTGAGGCGGTCCTCGATGCTTTCGCCCAGCTTCATCACCAGGTCTTCCAGCATTTTCACTTCCGAGGTCAGTTCCTCGGAACGTGAGGTGCGCTGGTTCTGGACGCGATCGGCCAGTTCGAGCATGTCCTTCTGGGTTGAATCGATGGCATCGACCATCAGGCGATGAGCATCACGGACGTTTTCGACGTCGCGCAGGATGCGGCGCTCGGCCAGTTGCTGCGAGGCATAGGCATGAAAGGAGAGGCAGACCCCAAGCGTGCCGGCGAGAACTGCCAGGGCCGTGCCGAAATCGGAGCCGCCGTTCCAGACCATGGCGGCGAGGCTCAGGCCCACCAGAATATAGGTCAGAACAAGAATAGCCGGGGTGAACTTGCCCATAATGGTCCCATTTCGCAGGATGCGGCACACAGAATCGCCAGCCTGACTATGGGATGATTCAAGTCACTCGCCTAGTGGGCGTTAAGATTTACTAACAGAAGATTAAAGTTAATAGGCGCCGTCGGTACTGCGGCGGTAGGGGCCGGCGTAATTCTGATCGCCGGACCGGCGGCGGTCGGGGCCGAAATAGGTCTTGCAGCGGATAAAGGGGCGTGGCCGCATGATGACGGAATCGAGCCGGCCGAGAAGGGCGCGGGCGGTCAGGGGCTTGACGATGAATTCATTGACGCCGGCATCGCGCGCCTGGATAACGCGCGAGCGTTCGGAATGGCCGGTGATCATGATGATCGGCAGGTAAGGATTGGACGAATCCGCCGAATTGCGCAGCAGGCGGGTGAATTCGACACCATCGATCGGGTTCATGTTGAAATCGACCAGGGCGATATCGGCCGGATACTGGCGCAGCATGTCCAGCCCCTCAGCGCCATCGCGCGCCTCGCGCACATTGCGGATGCCCGTGCCCTTGAGGATGGCGGTGACGATGGAGCGCATGTGCTGATTGTCTTCGATCAGCAGGATTTTCAGACTACTGTAATCGGCCATATGCTCGGATTGTCGCTGTGGAAGGCAGGCGGGCCTTATAGAGTGTTGTTATGAGCAACGCATAGGCCCGTTGCGCGAAATATTCAAATATTTCCGACAGAATAATTCGCTGTGGTAAATGGGTGACGGCCTACCCGACCATAAGGCCCTGAGTCATAAGACTGGGGTCCATGTGGCGCTCGCCCCATTTCAGTCGCCAGCACAGATGCGGGCCGGTGGCGCGGCCGCGATCGCCCACCAGGCCGATCAACTGCCCCTGGATCAGTCGGTCGCCTTTACTGACCAGTACGCGTGACTGATGAAGGTACATCGAGATCACGCCCTGGCCGTGATCGATAAAGGTCAGTCCGCCTTCGTAGAACAGGTCCGGTTCGGCGAGCACCACCAGACCGCCCTGCGGCGCATAGATCGGGGTGCCGATGGGGGCGGCCATGTCAAAGCCGTAGTGCGGGCTCTTGGGGACGCCATTGAGGATGCGCTGATTGCCGAAACGCCCTGAAACGATGAAGTTTTTCAGCGGCCAAATAAAGCCGCTCTTGAAGCTGTCATCGCTGTCGCGGCTGGCGAAGGCGACCGCCTTCAGTGCGGCATCATGCTTGATGCGTTCAAAGACTTCGGGGGCCTGGGGCGTTACGGTTTCCGGCGGCAGGCCATCGACCCGCTGGGTGTCGTAGGTCTGGGGGGCGATGTTTACGGTAGCGGTCTGGGTGTCGGTGGCGGTTCGCAATTCGATGCGGCAGGTGGCGGGGGAATCGCGGTCGAAGCCGACATAGAACCAGCCATCGGCGGAGGCTGTCCCCTGGAGGACGCCGTCCACCCAGAGTTCGGCATTGGGAGCGGAGCGGCCGACGCAATAGCCGCTCTGAATAAAGCGGCCTTTAAGCCCGAAAGGATCAGGGGCCTGGGCGTGCGCAAGAGAACCAAGACCGCCAAGCAGGACGGTTGCACCGGTTAAAAGTATGCGGCGGTTCAGCGCTGAAGGCTTTTCCAAGCTTGAGTGGCCTCCTCCGGGCCGGCATAGGCTTCCTGGGTGCGCGGATTCCAGTATTTCAGCGCCTCCAGCGGGATCTGCCGGCCGGAAACGGCGCAGAGCACGAACTTGCCGGGACGCATGATGGTGTAGTCGCCATCACCATAATGGACGATGGCCTGACCAGGCAGCGGAGAGGGCGTATGCATATTCATATCGCCAACATAGGCCGGGCGAGAGGAAGGATCAAGGCGGGCCTTGTCAAAAATAAGCTGTATTTGAATGATGATATTTGTGCGCAATGGTTGCGGCAGGGGGAAATAAACGTGCGTCTGTTTGTCTTTATATGCGGCCTGTTTATGGGAATGTCTTGTTTCACCATCGCAAATGCGCAGCCCCAGAAGATATCGCGTGTCCTTCCCCTGTGTCAGGCCGCTTCAGCCATGGACGCGGGATGTTTCGCAACCGTTGATTTCGATGCACAGACCGCGGCTGATCACTTGGGTGCGAAAAACCTTGCTTACTGGATCGAAGGGACCACTCTGCGTATTGTCGCGCGGGGAAATGGAGACCTTGCGCCTGATCTGTGCTGCACGTTTCAGGACCGCATGCAGCTATTAGCGGGGACACCTCAGGGACTTTGGGGGCTGCAATACAATCTGCCTTACATCGATGAGTCTGTACTGAATCTGTCTTTGCTGGTTGATATGCGGGCGGTCGAAAGCCTTGATTATCATGGTCCCAAGGCCCCGGAAGCAACCAGGGTGGAAACGCTTAAGGGGCGAACAGAAACCATGGAGATCGACAGCCGGAACCTGGGGCAAAAGCGCAATATCACCATCTATACACCGCCTGCGCCGCCACCTGCGGATGGGTATCCGGTTGTTTATATGGCGGATAATTCGGTTGATGCCTTTGCGCCGATCGTCGAGAAACTCATAGTTGATGGCCTTGTCCGGCCAGTCTTGCTGGTTGGCATGGATAACGGCGGTGCTGCGCGTAATAATGAATATGTACCGAATGCACATTTCGATCTCCAAGCCTATAGGCGGCACGAAGCTTTTGTTCTCAATGAAGTCATGCCGTTAGCCGAAAACCGTTTCCATGCCAGCCTCAAGGCGGTTGACAGAATGACCTATGGCTTTTCTAGCGGTGGTGCGTGGGCCTTGTCGTTTGGTGTGACGCACCATGATCTATTCGATCAGGTCAGCGCTTTTGCGGTCGCTGGTAGCCCGAAGCAGGATTATGGTTTCGCGGCGGCAAAAGGCCAGACCCTTTATTTGGGCGCCGGTGCCTATGATTATTTCAACAAACAGACCTCAGTCTTCTGCAAACAGGCACGTCAGGCAGGGCTGACCTGCCATTACCTGACCATCTATTCCGGGCACGACCCGGCTATGTGGGAGCAAGGACTGATTGGCGCCCTTCAAGGCGCCTTTCCGGCAAAGTCGAAGCCCTAAAACAGGCTGCCCTGATCGGGACCGGCCGGTTTGGGGCGTGGTGGTGCGGATTTTGGTGGCGCTTTGGCGGACGGCGGTGTGTTGCCAGTGCCCGCCGTGACATCGAGGGTCTGGTCGCCCTTGAAGGTCAGAACCAGGGCGTCGCCGGCGGACACGCCCGCTGGTGATTTGACCAGGGCGCCGTCGGGCCGGTTAACGCGGGCAAAGCCGAGATCGAGTGGGCGGTCGGGGTTTAGGCTGAGGCGTAATTGCTCAAGTCTTTGAAGGCGTTCCTGTCTTTGCCTCAGATCGCGCGCGAAGGCTTCCAAGAGGCGTCGAGAGAGGTCCGGCAGGCGTTCGCCGCTGCGTTTGACCGTCCGGTTCAGGGCGTCATCCATGCGTCTTGTCAGGTCCGGCAGACGGGCGTGGCTGGTGGCCGGGGTCACGCGGCGCCCGACCGCCAGATCGAGACGCGCGGCGAGTTGGCCCAGGTGCGTGCGCTTTAGCTGCACCTCGCGTTCCAGCAAGGCCGGCGCGAAACGCCCGGAGAGGCGGGCATAGGCCGTCTGGTGCAGGTTGAGGTTTTGCAGCAGGCCGCCGCCGAGGCGATGGGCCACATAGTCAAGCCGTTGCTGGGCCGTATTGATCAGATCAAGCGGCTTCGGCAGGGTGCGGGCCAGCAGGGCCACGCGCTCGCGGCGGGTTTCCAGCAGCCGTGCCATCGTGCCCTGGCGTCGGCGTTCGAGATCGGCGGTGAAGGCGCGCAATTCGCCCAGCACCGGCGTCGCCATTTCAGCCGCGCCGGTGGGGGTAGGCGCGCGGCGGTCGCTGACATAGTCGATCAGGGTGGTGTCGGTCTCGTGGCCGACCGCCGAGATGACCGGGATGGTGCAGGCGGCCACGGCGCGCGCCAGATCTTCGCTGTTGAAGGCCCACAGGTCTTCGACCGAGCCGCCGCCGCGCGCCACGATGATGACGTCCGGACGCGGCAAGGCGGGGTCAGTGTGGAAGCCGCGCAGGGCGTTGATTACCTGCGGGGCGGCGGCATCGCCCTGGACGATCACCGGCCAGACGATGACGCGGCATGGCCAGCGGTCGCGGATACGGTGCAGGATGTCGCGGATGACGGCACCGGTCGGCGAGGTGATGACGCCGATGGTGCGCGGCGCATAGGGCAGGGGCTTTTTCCGCGCCGGATCGAACAGGCCCTCGCCGTGCAGCTTTTTCTTTAGGCGGTCAAGCTGGGCCAGCAGGGCGCCGACGCCAGCCACCTCCATCGCCTCGATGACGATCTGGTATTTTGACGACGCCGGGAAGGTGGTGATCTTGCCAGTGACGATAACTTCCAGGCCGTGTTCCGGCTGGGCCTGCAAGCGGCTGACATTACCCTTCCAGATGACGCCGTCGATCGCCGCCTTGTCATCCTTGATCGTCAGGTAGACGTGGCCGGAGGCATGGCGCGTGACCTTGGAGATTTCGCCGCGCAGGCGGACGTGGTCATAGGTGGTTTCCAGCGTGCGCTTCAGCGCGCCGGCCAGTTCGGACACCGAATAGGCTGGAACGTTACTTGGGGCATTTGTCGATTCGGAGGGAAGCAGGTCATTAGCCATGCAGGCATCTTAGCGTAATTTTTGGTCCGGCCCCAGTTTTGCGGCTCTAATCGTTTTTTATCCACAAATGTTTAGGCTTTCTTCAGGGGCTCAACTTAAGGTGAGTCTTACAATAAGCAGGACAGAGCGCCATGCGCCGCACAGTGCCCTTGGCTGAGGAGGCCGGCCGCCACGCCGTTTTTCATCAGCCGGATATATTTGAAGCGGAGCCGGATTCGGGCTTCGATCATCTGACCGCCCTGGCGGCGGATATCTTTGGTGCGCCGATTGTCCTGATTTCGCTGGTGGATGGCGAACGCCACAGCTTCGTGACCGCCCGCGGCATCGACCTGCGTTCGGTGCCGGCGGAAATTTCGTTCTGCGAACACACTCTGCGGTCGGGCGGCCTGATGGTCGTGCCGGATGCAATGGCCGATCCGCGCTTTTCCGGTAATCCCTTCGTGACGCACGGGCCGGCGGTGCGATTCTATGCCGGCCAGCCCCTGCATTACGAGGGCGTGCAAATCGGCACCTTTTGCATCCTCGATACGGTGGCGCGCCATGACTTTGACGCGGTCCAGGCCAGCCGCCTGCAAAAACTGGCCGCCAGTGTCTCCGATATGCTGGCCCTGCGGCGCAGCGGCGCGGCGAAGAAGGCGGCGATCCGCCGGTTGCAGGAAACGCAGCGCAAGCTGGAACTGATGGAGGAGGTGGCCGGGGTCGGCTACTGGCATATCCATGCGCCGACCGGGGAGTGCTTCTGGTCACGCGGCGTCTATGCCATTCACGGCCTGAAACGCGACAGCTACCAGCCCCAGATAGATACGGCGATCCGCCTGTTCCATCCGGATGACCAGGCGGCGGTGGAAATCTGCGTGCGCCAGGCCATGGCAAACGGCGAGGACTTCACCTTCGAGCATCGCCTGATGCGCGCCGATGGCGAGGAACGCATCGTCTATTCCAAAGGCGGTGTCGAGTTTTCCGAAGACGGAAAACCGGAATATATCTTTGGCATTCTTCAGGACATAACCGAGCAGGCGCATCTCGAAGACACCCTGCGCACAGCAAAGGAAACGGCGGAAGCCTTTGTCATGGCCAAGTCGGATTTTCTGTCCAATATGAGCCATGAAATCCGCACGCCGCTGACGACCATCCTGGGCTACGCTACGCTTTTAAACAGCGTGACGGACATGCCGAAGGATGCGCGCCACTATATCGGCCGTATCAACAAGGCGGGCGAAGCCTTGCTGAGCCTGATCACCGATATTCTCGACTTCTCCAAGCTGGAAGCCGGGCAGGTGCGGCTCGATCCGCAACCGGCGAATATACGCAGCCTGGCGTCCGATATCGTCGATCAGTTCGCGGTACTTGGTGAAACGCGCGATATCGATGTTGTTTGCGACCATGATCCAAACATGCCGGACTGGCTGCTGCTGGATGATGTGCGCCTGCGCCAGGTTTTCTATAATCTGGTCGGCAATGCCTTCAAGTTCACGCAGAACGGCCGGGTGGTGGTGTCTGCCGCCCTGCCGGAAAAGGGGCGTCTGCGCGTCGAGGTGCGGGATAACGGGCCAGGCATTCCCTATGACCAGCAGCCGCACCTCTTCACGCGCTTCAATCAGATCGACAACAGCATCAGCCGCAAATATGGCGGTTCCGGCCTGGGTCTTTCCATCTGTCACGAGATTATCAAGCTGATGCAGGGGCGGATCGGGATCGACTCCGTGCCGGGCGAAGGCGCCTGCTTCTGGTTCGAGATACCGGTCAGCGAAGCCGCAGCCCCGGCGCCGGTTGTGAGCGCCAACGACCTGAAGCCGGTCTTCCTGGAGGACCGCAAGGTGCTGATCGTTGACGATCACCCGATCAACCGCGAACTGATCCGCCTGCTGATGACCGATTCCGGGCTGGAAATCCATGAGGTCTGCGATGGCGAGGCAGCGCTTGAAATATGCCAGCGCATCAGGTTCGACCTGATCTTCATGGATATCCAGATGCCGGTGCTGGATGGCATAGCCGCCACGCGCACCCTGCGCGAGGGGCGTGGGCTCAATGCGGAAACGGCGATCGTGGCGCTCAGCGCCGCCGCTCAGACCAAGCTTTCGGACGATACCCGCGGTCATGGTTTCAACCATGTCCTGACCAAGCCGATCGACATGCCGCAGTTTTTCAACACGCTTCATGCCTGCCTTGAAGGCACGGTGACGCCCTATCGGCTGGCGGGCTGAGACTTTTTCGCTTGACCCGGAAGGCCGGGTGAGGGAAGCGAAATCCATGAACATTCTGCTGATCGGTTCGGGCGGCCGCGAACACGCCCTTGCTTGGAAAATCGTGCAATCTCCGCTGTGCGACAGGCTGGTTATCGCGCCGGGCAATCCCGGCATGGCGGCGATTGGCGCCAAGGAAACAGAATGCCGCGATATCAAGGCCACCGACGTGCCGGGCCTGGTCGGGCTGGTGCGCGAGATCAGGGCCGATCTGGTGGTGGTCGGGCCGGAAAGCGCCTTGGCCGAAGGTCTGGCCGATGCCCTGGCCGCCGCCAATATCCCCTGCTTCGGTCCGTTAAAGAAAGCGGCGCAGTTGGAAGCCTCCAAGGGATTCACCAAGGATTTCTGCAAGCGCCATAATATTCCTACGGCCGCCTATGAAACTTTCGATAATGTGGCCGAAGCGCGCGAGTTTCTGAAAACCTACAGCCCGCCTTATGTGATCAAGGCCGATGGTCTGGCGGCTGGCAAGGGCGTGGCCATCTCACCGGATTACCAGGATGCCGTGGCCGAGGTCGAGGCCATGCTGGGGGGCGTTATGGCCCTGCGAGTTCCAACATCGTCATCGAGGAATTCATGACCGGTGAGGAGGCTTCCGTTTTCGCCCTGTGCGACGGCGAGACGGCGATCCTTTTTGGATGGGCGCAGGATCATAAGCGCGCCTTTGACGGTGATACCGGTCCGAATACCGGCGGCATGGGCACCTACAGCCCGGCACCGATCGTAACGCCGGAACTGCTGCGCATTACCGAGGCGGAAATCCTGGCCCCGACCATGGCGGGCATGAAGGCCGAGGGCAATCCCTACAAGGGTGTCCTCTATGCCGGCCTGATGGTGGAAGACGGCCAGCCGCGCCTGGTGGAATACAATGCCCGCTTTGGCGATCCGGAATGCCAGGTGCTGATGCTGCGACTGAAAAGCGACATCGTGCCCTACCTGCTGGCGGCCGCGAAAGGCGGGCTGAAAAACCTGCCGGCGCCACAGTGGCATGAAGACCCGGCGGTCTGTGTCGTCTATGCCGCCAAGGGCTATCCGGATAGCCCGCTGACGGGGTCTATCATTCGCGGCGCAGAGGCCGATTTCGGCCCCGATGTGACGGTTTTCCATGCGGGGACCAGCCGGGGCGAGGACGGTTCTTTGCGCGCCGCCGGCGGCCGGGTGCTGAATATCTGTGCCCGCGGCAAGACTCTGCATGAAGCGCGCGACAAGGCTTACGCGGTGATCAACCAGATCGACTGGCCGGGTGGGTTTTACCGTACCGACATCGCCTGGCGCGCGCTTTAGGCTTCGATCTTTGGCCGATTAGTGCGTCGGCGTCGCTTGCAGGTACAAGTGTATCTGCGGCGCTAGCCTCCTGCTACTCGCCGCAAAGCTCTGGCCTAAAGGCGGGTGAGTTTAAAGATCAGCCTTCGATCATGTAGGTGAAAGGCTTGCCGCGTGATTCCGGCTCCCAGCCATCGGCAATGGCCTTGCCTATTTGAATCGCCACATCGCGCTTGTCGATTTTCGGTCGCTGGGCATGGCGGCTGGGCTTTGGAAACGGATATTCCAGCAGCAGCACCTTTTGCGGATTTTCGGCGTGCTGCACGGAAAGGCACAGGCCCTTGGCACCATCCACCGAAGCCCATTGCGGCTCGCGGTGGATGTGCCAGCGGTAAGATACACCATCCACCAGGGCGGTGTCTTCCAATTGTCGTTTCGCTTTTGCGACCATTATTTACCTTTGGGAACGAGGGCGTCCAGAATCGGTTTCACCCATACCTTCTTTTCGGCGTCATAGACACCAAAACCACCATCCCAGTACCAGTAGGCTGTGGCAAATCCATGTTTGTGGGCTGAATCCGATACGGCCCGCGTCCACAGGGCGCGGTCTTCCAATTTGCCGTACTTGTCGTAGGCGCCAAATTCCCCAAGGAAGATGGGCCGGTTCGACGCCTTTGACCAGTCCGCCACCTTGTCGAAATCGGCATTGATCGCCGCCACTTCTTCCGGTTTCCCTTGCCAGCGAATGCCGCTGAGTTTCTGGGTTTCGGGATCGGCCCATGAAGCGCCCTGATGGGTGAAATGGAATGGGTCGTAATAGTGGAAGGTCACGATGATATGCCGGTCATTTTCCGGTAACTTCAACAGGGGCAGGTCGTTGCGACTGTTCCAGTGCGTCGGGCCGATGATGACATTGCGCTCCGGATTGGTCTCGCGCACAATCGCCAGCAGATCGACCAGCCAGGGAATTCCAGATCTTGTCATCGACCTGGCCGTTCGGCTCATTGAGCAGTTCGAAGATGACGCTATTGGGTGCGGCCTTGAAATGCTCGGACAACTCATACCAGACATTGCTCAGGCCGGTGGCGCAGGCATCGGCATCCTTGGCGCAGGTTTCGAAATCGTGCTCGTCGAGAATGACAATCAGGCCATTGGACAGGGCCGCATCGACCACCTGATCGATGCGCTTGAAATAGGCGGCATCCAGGTGGCCGTCCTTGTCCAGATGCTTGAAAGTGAACAAGGGAATGCGCACGGTCGAAAAACCAGCCGCGCGGATCTTGTCGAAATCACTGAGGCTGAATTTTGTTTCACCGCCATCCCACCAGGCATCATAGCCGCCGATGACATTGATGCCGGCGCCCATTTTCGCCACCTGCGCTTCGGGCGTGAGCGGTTGAAATGGCGTCTGCGCTTTTGCGGGTGAAACCATCAACCCTGCGCACAAGGCCAAAGCCAGGGCCGTGCCTGCCAGTTTACTGAACACTCTTATCTCCTCCGACCAAATTGTTTATTTGGCATTATTTTTTATTATCTGCGTCATTCTAAGCGCAATTGACGATGGAAGGCAAGTCAGCCCTGTCGCGCCCGGATCAGAGCCAGCAGGCCGGCTTCGTCATCAGATCTCGCGGTAATCGGCAGGCAGGCGATGCGGGCGCGCCAGGCGGGATCAAGCTTGATCCAGTCCTTTTGTGTGGTGATCAGCCGGGCGTTTGCGGCTGCGGCCTTTGCCGCCAGCGCTTCCAGCTCAGCGATTGTGAGGGCGGCATGATCCGGAAAGCTGTCAAAACCGGCGATATCATAACCTTCGCTGCGTAGCGTGGCCTCGAACTTCCACGGCTTGGCGATGCCGGCAAAGCCATAAACTGGCGCAGGGATCGCCGGAGCCTGAGCCTGAAGTCGCGCGATAAAGACCGGCTTTTCGCCCAGCAGCGCCATCAGGTCCGGATCGGGTTGGGCCTCTTCGTCCGGCATCCACAACACAAAGATATCGGCGCGCGCCAGGCCCTGTTTGAGTGGCTCGCGCATGGGCCCGTAAGGGCAGACACCGCCATCGCCGAACGGCCACGCGCCGTTGCGTGTATCGCCATCGATGACGAGAATATGCAGATCCTTGACGATCTTCAGGTTCTGGTGGGCGTCATCGACGATGACGATCTTTGGCTTCGGTGCCCTGCGCTGCTTCTCGATCAGACGCAGGCCGGCGGCGCGGTCACGGGCGATGACGAAGGGATGGTCCTGCGCCAGCATCAGGGGTTCGTCACCGACTTCGGCGGCCGTATGTGTGTGCGGATCAATATTGATCGGGCCGGGGAGGCTGCCGCCATGACCGCGCGACAGACCGACGGCTTCGGGCGCCAGCAGGTCGAGCAGGGCGCCGGTGATCGGTGTCTTGCCGGAACCGCCGAGCGTCAGGTTGCCGACGCTGATAACGTACAGCGAGGAGCGGTAGGGGCGGGCATTGGCGGCCTTGAACGCATTGACCGCAAGCCAAACCAGCGACAGCGGCCACAACAGGAAACGCCACCACGGCGCGCCGGCGGCGTATCGCTTATACCACCAGTCGGGGGTCTTAATAGCCATGGGCGCTTTTCGCGGCTTTCGGTGGCAGCAAGGGTTCGAGCGCCGTCCACACGACATCGAGCGTGTCGGCCTCCTTACGGCTGACTTCCAGGGCGCGCTTGTCGGTGGTCTTCACGACTTCGGGGTGCTGGCGAAGCTGGCTCAGGAGGAAGCCCAGTTCGGCCGTGCCCTTGACGCGGAACCCGGCGTCGGCGTCGAGCAGGTCGGCATAGATGCCCGCCCAGTTAGCGATATCCGGGCCGGTGATGACGCACTTGCCGAGGCGCGCGGCTTCGAGCGGATTGTGGCCGCCGATGCCTTCAAGAAAGCTGCCGCCCATGAGGGTAATGCCGGCCACCGAGAAGAACAGGCCAAGTTCGCCCAGAGTGTCGGCAAGGTAGACATGGGTCTGGCTGGTAACCGGCTCGTTTTTTGAGCGCTGCGCCACCTTCAGCCCCATCGCCTGAAGATCAAGCCGGATTTCGCCGGCGCGGATCGGGTGGCGAGGGGCGAGATCAGCAGGTCGCCGCCCCACAGCGCCGGTTCGAGCGCCTTGGCGATCAGGCTGTCCTCGCCATAATGGGTGCTGGCAGCGAAATAGACGAACTGTTTGCCGATCTGCTTCTTCAGATCTGCCAGGGCTTTGGAATCGACTGGCGGCGCAGTGCCGAGGGTCTTCAGATTGGCGCGCGGGCCGGGCGTTACGCCCATGGCTTTCAGGCGGTCCTCGCTGGCCTTGTCCTGCGCCATGATCAGGCTGTAGCCTGCCAGAAGCGAACGCATGGCGCCCTTAAAACGCTGCCAGCCTTTGTAGGTTTTTTCGGTGATCCGGGCACTGAGCAGGACATGCGGCGTGTGGCGTTGGGTTAGTGCCTGCAACTGGGTGGGCCAGATATCGCTTTCGATAAAGATGGCCAGGTCAGGGCGCCAGTGATCGAGAAAACCCGTGACCGCCTGTGGCGTATCAAGCGGCGCGTACTGATGGATCACGCCCTTGGGCAAACGCTTGGCCAGAATATCCGCGGAGGTGGTTGTGGCCGAGGTGATCAGGATGTTGAGGTCCGGCCGCTCGACCGACAGGGCCACGATCACCGGCAGGACCGACAGGCTTTCGCCGACGCTGACGCCATGAAACCAGACAAGTTGGCCTTCCGGACGGGGACGATCCGTCTGGCCGAGCTTTTCGCGCCAGCGTGCGGCGTCTTCCTTGCCGCGCTGAACACGCCTTTGCAGCAGGCCGGGGGCGATGATATGCGCCGTGCCCATCAATCGTTGATAGAGGGATAAGGACAGGCTCATGATGCCCCTTGCGGGACTAGGCCCAGTATCTCATCGGCGCGGTCGGTCACACCGGTCAGGGCCTTCTCGGCCTGAAGCCGCAGGGCTTCCATCTCTGTTTCATCGGTATCGGCCGGAATGGCTGGCAGTACGCCCCAGACCATGGCGCCGCGTGAGAAGGGCAGGGGAATGCGCATCCGGTCCCAGGTCTTGAATTCGAGATAGTTCTTTGTCGATTGTCCTAGCACGACCAGCGGCGCGCCGGACATCTGCGATAGCTTGAGCGAGCCTTCGGTCATCACCCGCGCCGGACCGCGCGGGCCATCCGGCGTCATGGCGACGCAGCGGCCACCGGTGTCTTTGTCTCCGCGTATCCAGCGGATCAGTTCGCGGAAGGCCTGGGCGCCGCCCTTCTGCTTGGTCGGGTCGGATTTCTTGGCCGAGGAGCCGCGAATCGAATGGTAGCCGAAGCGGGTATTGATCTTCATGCTGACCTCGCCGCTTTTCGACATGGAGGCCAGCACGCAGACCGGCTGACCGCGATCGCGTGGCCAAGACGCATGGCCCAGATGCAGTCGGCCATGCCAGAACATCAGCACGACCGGCCCCTTGCCGTCCCAGATGGCTTCAACCGGGGGTTGATTTTCTATGGTCCAGCGCGTTGTTCGATAACAGAATTTCAGATAGCCGACGAGCGTACCGGCGATCAGATCCTGCATGAAGGGCGACTGGAGGATATCCTTCATTGCGCGGCCTCCGGTACAGGGGCGCCGAACTGGGTGGCGGCCAGGCTGGCATAGAGACCGCCTTTACGTATCAACTGGTCGTGCGTGCCGCGCTCGACGATTTGCCCCTGATCCAGCACCAGAATCTGGCTGGCGTGGCGAATGGTGGAGAGACGATGGGCGATCATGAAGGTGGTCCGCCCTTTCATCAGGCGTTCCAGCGCTTCCTGCACCTTGATTTCGGACTGAGTATCGAGCGCCGAGGTCGCCTCATCGAGCAGCAGGAGCGGGGCGTCCTTCAGGAAGGCGCGGGCAATGGCGATGCGCTGCTTCTGGCCGCCGGAAAGCCGCGAACCGGCTTCGCCGACGCGGGTATCGTAGCCTTGGGGCAAGGCGGTGATAAAGTTATCGGCGGCGGCGTCCCTGGCGGCCTGTTCGATCTGCTCAGGTGTGGCGTGGGGATTGCCATAGGCGATATTGGCGCGGATCGTGTCGTCGAACAGGAACGGGTCTTGCGTCACCAGGGCGATGCGGCTGCGCAAGGATGTGATCGACATGGCGCGGTGGCTGATATCATCGAATCGTATATCCCCGCCGGTGAGGTCATAGAAGCGCGGCAGCAGATTAAGCAATGTTGATTTTCCGGAGCCGGACGGCCCGACCAGGGCGATGCTTTCCCCGGCCCTGGCGGTGAAACTGACATCCCGTAGCACAGGGGCTTCGCCATAGGCAAAACCGGTACGATCGAAGGTGATAGTCTTGAAATCGCGGTCCAGTGGTTTGGCATTGGCAGCATCGACGATTTCCGGCTCGATATCGAGCGCGGCAAAAAGCCGGCGGGCAGCGGTCAGACCTTGCGTGAAGGTGCCTTGCAGGCCAGCCAGTTGGCGCAGGGCCTGACTGGCGGTGCCGAGCGCGGCGACATAGGCGAACAGGCCGGCGACGGTCAGGTGACCGGCCTGCGCGCGCCAGCCGGCGAAGGCCAGCAGACCCGCCAACAGGAAGGCAGTCAGGACTTCGGTGGCCGGGGCGGCCATCGAGCGGGCATTGGCCCCCTTGATCAGGAAGCCTTGCCGGCGGCGGATGACTTGGCCTACGCGCGCCTCTTCGGCGGCTTCCTGGTTGGCGATCTTGACGATCTTGACGCCATCGAGGCTTTCCATGACGGCGGTGGAAAGCGATGAGGTCTCGGCCATGGCGCCCTGGGCGGCCTTGCGGGTGGCTTTCAGATATTTGCCCATGACCGCGCCAATAATGGGCCCTGCCACCAGCACCAGCAGGGTCATCGACCAGTCGGTCCAGACCATGAAAGCCAGATTGCCGATGACAAGCAAAAGCGCCTGGATATATTGCACCAGCCCGGTCGAAGCCGCGTCTCTCACCTGATCCGCATCGTAAAGAACCGACGATAAGTACTGGCCGGAATGGGCTTTTTGCAGATGACCGAGATCGGCGCGGACAAGCCGGGAGAACAGTTGCTCCTGGATACGGCCGACCAGTTGATTGCCAACGCGGTTCAGCGTCGTGGTCAGGCCGCGCTGGCCGGCAAAACGCAGGAGTCCGAAGACGATAATCACGGCCGGCACGGAGACCAGCGGATGCGCACTGATCCATGCCGGCAGGTGCGGCGTGATGCGGTCATCGGCGCTGTTAACGTGAAACAGCAGATTGATGGCCGGATCTAGCCAGCCGACCACCACGGTCGTGGTCACCGCCACGAGTACAGCGCAGGCGATGGCGAAGCCGAGCAGACCCTTCTGAGGCGCCAGGTATTGCGACCACACGCGGGCGACCAGCGCGGAGGTGCGCATTTCAGTCGCGGCGGTGATCGGCGTGTTGGTCATGCTTGGTATGGAAAAGGCTTTATGAGCGATTATATAGGCTTATGCGTGATTTCTTCAAACCTGTCGCCTGTTTATGTGTTATTTGCAGTGCGAATCCACAGTCGAGGCGTTCTTGAAGCTGCTCCCTAAAAAATCGCATGTGAAGCCGTTTCCGACGGATACCAAATGGGGGCTGTTCACCACCTATCTGCATTATCTTTGGGCAGACCACGCTTACCTGCGAATCGGCTTCACCAATGCCCACTGGATCGGGCCGGACATGGTGCGGACCAATCAGCCGTGGCCGTTCCAACTGGCGTGGTGGAAAAAGCAGGGGGTGAAGACCGTCATCAACCTGCGTGGCGGGAAGGGGTCTTTCTACTATCTCGAAAAGCACGCCTGCGAAAAGCTGGGGCTGAAACTCGAAGATTTCGGCCTGACCTCGCGCAGCCTGCCGACCGCGGCGGAGTTCCGCGAGGCGAAGGCCCTGTTTGAGCGCATCGAATATCCGGCCCTGCTGCATTGCAAGTCGGGCGCCGACCGCGCCGGCATGATGAGCGTGCTTTACCGCCATTTTCACCTGGGGCATTCGATCAGCGATTCGGCAAAGGAATTGGGGTTGCGTACCCTGCACATGAAGGCCGGACATACCGGAGTGCTCGACTATGTGTTCGAGGTTTACCTGCGCGATATTGAGCCTAAAGGAATCAGCTTCTGGGACTGGACGCAGGGGCCGGACTACGATCCGGACAAGCTGAAAGCCACCTTCAAGGCCAGTTGGTGGGGCACCCTGCTGACCGATAAGTTATTGAAACGGGAGTAATTCATGCCGATCGAAAACGAGTTGAAATATATTCTGCCACTCGATTTCGATGCCACCATCTTAGGTGGCTGGGAAAGGCACGATATCCGTCAAGCCTATCTCGGCGATGGTCCGCGTATTCGCCAGATCAATGCCGACTATGTCTTCACCTATAAGAAGTGGATTCCGCAGGCGAGCGAATTGGTTGAGATTGAGCAGACTCTTTCAAAAGATGATTTCGATCTGTTGTGGTCACAACGTATTGAGACGCTGGAGAAGACGCGATACGAAAAACATATTGGCGAAGCCGAATGGGTGGTCGACTTCCTGCACGATTCAGCCGGTAGGAATTTTGTAGTCCTGGCTGAAGTTGAACTGCCGCGTTACAAATCCCGGCCTGATAGCATCCCTGACGAGATCGCCTCGCATATTCTGTATGAGGTCACCGCAGGCGATAGCCGGTTCACCAACAAGGCACTGTCAGATCCCCTTTATGCTACGAAAATATATGAAGAATTGATACTGAAGGTTTAGGAAATCCTCCCCTTCCAAGAGGGGAGGATTTAAGGTGTTTAGTGGCTGTGATCGTCGGTCGAAGGATCGATCAGCTTGTGGGCGTGGATGACGAAATAGCGCATCAGGGCGTTGTCAACGGTTGATTGCGCCTTGGAACGCCAGGCCAGGACGGCTTCGGCGTTGTTCGGATAGGCGCCGACAAACTCGATCTTTTTCAGATCTTTGAAGGTGGTGCCGTTAAGGTCGGTCAGTTCGCCGCCTATGACGAGATGGAGGAGTTGCTTGTCGCTCATATTCTTACTCTTTGATATTACAGTGTTTCCAGGTGAGCACACCGCCGGATGATTTCATCGAAAAGCGGCGCGCCCGCGCAGATCAGGCTGGGTTTGAGGCTGTCTATAGCATTGAATCCATAAGGATTGCCTAAATGGTCCGAAACCACCGCGCCAGCCTCCTGGGCGATCAGGGTGGCGGCGGCCACGTCCCAGTCGCGTTTCGGTGTCAGGGCCAGGGTGAAATCGGCCTTGCCGGCCGCGACGCTGACCATGCGGTAGGCCACGGACGGACGCGAATGGACACTGAGGCGCGGCCAGGGCAGGGGCCAGATGTCCCTGCCGAACAGGCGGGCATCGCCCAGAACCTCGGCGTCTTCCAATGTGTCGCGCTGGCTGGCATAAATCTGCTCGCCGTTCAGCCAGGCGCCTTCACCGAAGGCGGCCGCGTACATTTCATTCGAGTCGGGCGCGTACACGGCGGCGGCCACCGGTTGGTTGGCTTCGATGACGGCCAGGGCGATGGTCCAGTAGGGGCTGCCCTTGGAGAGGCCCATCGTGCCGTCGATCGGATCGAGCACAAAGGTGCGTAAAGACGTCAGGCGCTCGGCGTTGTCCGCCTCTTCCTCGCTCTGCCAGCCATAGTCGGGGCGGGCGGCGAGCAGGGCTTCCTTCAGCCACAGATTGACCTCGGTATCGGCATTGGTAACGATAGAACCGTCGGACTTGTAGCTGGTCTTCAGGCCGTTTGTTTTGATATGCTGGGCGAGCGCGCCGGCGCGACGAACCTTGTCGATAATCAGTTCAAGGTCTGTCGCGTGGTCATCGCGCATTATTTGCCTCCGACGCTCAAGGCTTCGACCAGCAGGCTCGGTGTATCGAGCGTGCCTTTGATTTCCAGATCGCTGGCGGGCACGAGGCGGCTGTAGATATCGATCAGATTGCCCGCCACGGTGATTTCATTGACCGGATAGGCAATGACGCCATTTTCAAACCAGAACCCGGAGGCGCCGGCCGACCAGTCGCCGGTGTCGTTATTGACGCTGGGACCGAACATGGAGGTAACGATCACGCCTTTTCCGGCCGAGGCCATCAGGCTTTCCGGTGTTTCCGTGCCCGCGCTGAGTGTGACATTGTGCGTCGATACGCCCGGCGCATTGGCCAGGCTGCGCGAGGCATGGCCGGTGGAGGTCATGCCGAGTTGCCTGGCGGCCGAACTGTTGAGCAGCCAGCCGCCGAGCACGCCATCACGGATAATAGCGCGTTCGCTGACGGCCACGCCTTCATCATCGAAGAGGCAGGAGCCGAGGCCGCGCACGCGCAGCGGATTATCGATGATTTGCACGGACGAATCGAACAGTTGCTGGCCGAGCCTGTCCTTCAGGAAGCTGGAACCGCGCGCAATCATGCTGCCCGATATGGCGCCGATGAACTGGCTGATCAGCGACTTGGCGATGCGCTTGTCGAAAATGACCGTGGCTTTTTGTGTCTCGATTTTGCGGGCGCCAAGCGCCGCCAGAGCGCGTTCGGCGGCAATACGGCCGGTTTCGGTTACGTCCGGCAGGTCCGAGGCAAAGCGCACGCTGCGGCCTTCGCCATCGCGCTCCATATTGCCGTCGGCGTCGGTGGCGATATAACGGCCCGACTGGAAGAACAGGCTGGTTTGGTGGTGGCCGCGAAAGCCATCCGAGGTCAGCATCGACCACTGGTTCTGGACATAGCCCGTGCTGGCGGCATCGCTCTGAAGGGCATCATTGCCAATTGACAAGCCGGCGGCTTCGATATCGAGCGCGCGTTGTTGCAGGCTTTCGGCGCTGAGATGCGTGTCGTCAAAAAGCTGGAGATCGACGGGGGCGCCTTTATACAGCAGGGCGGGGTCAGCCAGGCCGGCATAGGCATCATCCGGCGCCAGTTTCGCCATGGCGACGGCGCGCTCGACCAGGCGATCCAGCGTCGCTTGTGAAAACTCGGAAACCGAAACGAGCGCCTGTTTCTGGCCGACGAAAACGCGCAGGCCGAGGTCGCTGTTTTCATCGCGCTCGACGGTTTCGACCGCGCCCTTGCGTACACCGACCGACAGGGAGCGGCTTTCAGCGAAGACGGCTTCGCAGGCATCGGCGCCGGCCTTGCGGGCTGCGGCCAGGAGGTGTTCGAGGCGCTCGAACCGGGTGTCTGCCGAAGCGTTTTGGGTGTCGTTTCGCGTTTGCAACATGAAAATTCTATAGGCCCGGCGAGGACGTGAAAGCAAGTCTCGTTTGTGACAATTTAAACCGCATGTTTGAAAAATCTGGTGCCTATACGTACTGGGTAAAAATCCACTTTCCGCGATAAAAGACGGCCTGTGCAGCATTAAATTACCGCAGATTAGCGCTTTTTTTATGTGTGGCCCTTATGAATGTCGCGGTCAGGCCGCGCCTGATGCGTTTAAAACAGGGTTGGACCGGTAATGTTGCGTTGGATGAAGTCGATCTTTGCCACCTTGCTGAATAACCGGTCAACACAAGCCAGCGCGGAAGACAGCCTGAGCGAGGTCGAGGAAGTATCGGCCATGAAGCCGATCGTATCGAGCTTCTGCCTCGTCAATGGCGGCTACTACATAATGGTCACGCTCAATCGTTTCTGGACCGAAAGCGGCCAGGGATTGGTTCTGATGGCCAGCCTGTCGGCCCTCACCATGCTGGCCGGCTTCTATTTCTATTTCTTCGGACTGAAAAATGCCCGGCGTGTATACCAGTTGAATATCGCCAGCCTGACGATCAATTTCCTGCTGTATCTCAATCCGGTCGTTTTCCAGAGCCTGCATTTTGACAGCGACCGCCTGGTTTATTTCGTCTTTCTGGCCCTGGTTTTCGCTACCACAGGGGTGAGCCTGCGGGTGGTTATCCCCAGTGTGTCGCTGTGCATTTTCACGGTTGCCTGGTTGAAGCACCAGCACCACACCCCGATGAATGCCGATAATGTCGGGCTGGTCGCGCTCATCCTGCCCCTGACAGCCTTCCTGACCTATATCGTCCGCCAAACCCTTTTGCGCGCCGTGAAGGCGCGTGTGATTGCGGAAAAACTGCGCGTGGAAGCCCAATCCATGGCCGACAGCGATGTGCTGACCGGCCTGCCCAACCGGCGCAGCTTTTTTCAGGTCATGGAAGCGGCGCTGGCCGGTGTCGGCATCGGACAGAAGCCGTTTCACCTGGCCCTGATCGATCTGGATGGCTTTAAGCCGATCAATGATATCTACGGCCACAGTGTTGGTGATGCCCTGCTGATCGAAGTCGGCAACCGGTTGCGCCAGGTCTGCGGTGAGCGTGCCTTCGCGGCGCGGATGGGCGGCGATGAATTTGCCCTGATCCTCTACGGAGATGTGACGCCCGCCGAACTGGACGCTTTCGGGACGCAGCTTTGCGATGCCCTGCGCGATACCTATTTCCTCGGCAGTGTGACCGCCCATATTTCCGGCAGCGTCGGTTTCGTGCGCTGTGCCTCCGGCCAGTTCACGCCGTCGCAACTGCTGGAGCGCGCCGATTACGCACTCTATTTCGCCAAGCAAAACCTGCGCGGGGCACCGGTGGTCTTCACCGACAAGCACGAAGCCGAGATGCGCGATTTCAGCCAGGTGGACCAGGCCTTGCGCACCAGCGATCTCGACGCCGAACTGTCGATCATGTTCCAGCCGCAGGTCGATGTCATTGAAAACCGCACCATCAGTTTCGAGGCCCTGGCGCGCTGGAACAGCCGCAAACTCGGCAGCGTGCGGCCGGATATCTTCATCAAGGCGGCGGAGCGCTCCGGCCTGATCACGCAGATCACCCTGATTCTATTGGAAAAGGCCCTGAAGCAGGTGCGAGACTGGCCGGCGGAAACCCGCGTGTCTTTCAATCTGTCGGCGCGTGACCTGCGCTCAGGCATTTCGATCACCAATATCTGCAAGGCCGTGCGCGACTCAGGGATAGACCCGCACCGGATCGAGTTCGAGATCACCGAAACCGCCATGCTGACCGATTTCGAGCAGGCTTGTGAGGCGCTGGCCCGTTTGAAGGCCATGGGGTGCCGCATCGCCATCGATGATTTCGGTTCCGGCTATTCCAGCTTCAGTTATATCCACCGCCTGCCGGTCGATAAAATCAAGATTGATCGTAGTTTTGTTGTGCAATTGCTCCAGCACAGTTCGGCGCTGAAAATCATCAAGACCATCATCGACCTGTGTCGAAACCTGAACCTGGATTGCGTCATCGAAGGTGTCGAAACCCAGAGCGAAATGAACAAGCTGGCCCAGATCCGCGCCCGCTATATTCAAGGCTATCTGTTCTCCAGGCCCATGCTGGCCGAAGAGGTGTTGCCCTATCTGACTGAAGAGACGGCGCGCGGTCAAACCGCCCTCAAGGCCGTCTGATTATTTCCAGATGGATTTTCCGGAGCCTGGCAGCCCCATCTCGGCCCACTTTTCCGACACGCGATCAATGATGGATTGTTCCATATAGAGCTTCTCGCCCCATTCGCGGTGGGTTTCCGGCGCCCACTTGTTGGTGGCGTCCAGGCCGATCTTGGACCCCAAGCCCGATTCCGGCGAGGCAAAGTCGAGATAGTCGATCGGGGTGTTTTCCACGAGCGTGATGTCACGCGCCGGGTCCATGCGGGTGGAGAGCGCCCACATGACGTCCTTCCAGTCGCGGGCATTGATATCGTCATCCACCACGATTATCCACTTGGTGTACATGAACTGACGCAGGTACGACCAGGCGCCCATCATCACGCGCTTGGCATGGCCCGGATAGGCTTTCTTCATGCTGATGACGGCGATGCGATACGAACAGCCTTCCGGCGGCAGCCAGAAATCAACGATTTCCGGAAACTGCTGCTGGATCAGCGGGATAAAGACCTCGTTTAATGCCTCGCCTAACACCGAAGGCTCATCGGGCGGGCGCCCGGTAAAGGTCGAGAGATAGATTGGCTTTTTGCGCATGGTAATGGCGCTGATCTTGAAGATCGGGAACTTCTCGACGCTGTTGTAATAGCCGGTATGGTCGCCATAAGGGCCTTCATCGGCGTAATCATCGAGCAGGACGTGGCCCTCCAGCACGATTTCGGCATGGGCTGGCACCATAAGAGGGACGGTCTTGGCCGGCACCAGTTCGGCCTTCTGGCCGCGCAGCAGGCCGGCGAACTGGTACTCCGAGAGCGTATCCGGCACCGGCGTGACGGCGGCGAGGATAAGCCCCGGATCGGCGCCGAGCACGGCGGCGGCGGGCAGAGGCTCGCGCTTGCCTTCTGCTTTCCAGCGGCGATGGTGCTGCGCGCCGCCACGATGGGCCAGCCAGCGCATGATGGTCCGGTCCTTGCCCAGAACCTGCATCCGGTAGATGCCGAGATTGTAATCGTCCTCACGCGTATCCGAAGGCCCTTTGGTGACGATCAGCGGCCAGGTGATCAGTGGCGCCGGCTCGCCCGGCCAGCAGCCCTGGATCGGCAGCTTCGTTAAATCGATGTCTTCGCCGGTGAGGACAACCTCCTGAACCGGCGCGGTTTTTATCGTCTTTGGTCGCATCGAAAGCACGGTCTGCATCAGCGGCAGCATACCTACGGCATCCTTCAGGCCGCGCGGCGGCTCCGGCTGACGCAGGAAGGCCAGCAGCTCGCCAACCTCGCGCAGTTCCGGCGCGGTGGTGCGTTCCTTTCCTTCCAACGTCACACCCATGGCGACGCGCTTCACGTTGCCGAACAGATTGACCAGGACGGGCATGGGGGAGGGCGTGCCGTCTTCCAGAGTGACATTTTCGAACAGAACGGCGGGGCCTTCTTCGGCCAGCAGACGGGTCTGGATCTCGGTCATTTCGAGATGGGTCGAGACCGGTGTTTTCACGCGCACCAGTTCGCCGGCGGCTTCCAGTTTATCGATAAATTCACGCAGGGATTTATAGGCGGCCATTTTGTTCCTCTGGTACTCAGGCTCGGAGACGGCTCCTCCGCATAAGCCGGAACGCGAGCGCTGGCAATGGGCGCCGGTGTCGCATTTGCCACAAGCTTGAAAACCAGCAGCAACTCGGCCAAGGTGTCGGGATTCGTTGGGAGACAAGTGTGATAACGGACAAAAAAGGCTTGCTGGTGATCGGCGCACGCTCCCTGATCGGGCGGCGAATGCCTGAGGCGGTCAAGGCGGCTGGCTGGCCGGAAGAGTCCGTGCGCTACAGTTCGCGCCAGCCTGTGGCGAAGCAGGGTGTCATTCTCGATACCGCGCAGCCTTATGACTTCCAGCCGGACCGCACCTTTGTGGCGGTCATTGTCTGCGCGCCGATCTGGCTGATCACGGATGTCCTGCTGGAACGTCTGGTCGGGCTCGGCATGAAGCGCATCATCGCCTTTTCCTCGACCAGCCGGCTGACCAAAGGCGCATCCGGCGAGGCGGCGGAGCGCGAAGTGGTGGCGAAACTGGCGGGGGGAGAGGAGACCCTGACCGCCTTTTGTGAGGCACGCGGCGTGGCCTATACGATATTGCGGCCGACTCTGATCTATGACGAGGGTCTGGACCAGAACGTCACGCGCATCGCCGACCTGATCCGCAAGCTCGGCTTTTTTCCGGTTTGCGGCCTGGCCAGGGGCTGCGCCAGCCAGTTCATGCCCGTGACCTGGCCACGGCAGCCATGCAGGCCCTGACGGCGAAGCATAGTTTCAACAAGGTATATAATCTCAGCGGTGGCGAAGACCTGACCTATGCCGCCATGGTGCGTCGCATTTTCGAGGCGCTCGGCCGTGCGCCGGTGATTATCGCCCTGCCGGAGCTCCTGTGGCGGATCGGTTTTTTCGTGGCCAATCTGGTGCGGCCGAAACGGTTGAAGCGCAATGTCCAGATGGTGCTGCGCATGAATACCGACCTGTGGTTCGATCACAGCGCCGCCACGACCGATTTCGGTTACCGGCCTGGACCTTTCAAGCCGGAATTTGAATAATCAGTCCGGCTTCCAGCGCATGGAAAGCCGCAGAGACTTGCCATCATATTGCTTCGCCCAGTCGGTCTTGTTGCCGGAGGTGCCGAGACGATCCATGATCCGCATCAGCGAAGCGCCGAAACCGTAGTCCTTCGGGTCTTCCTCGGTCAGCACGCAGTCATCCAGATCACCCGAGGCCGTAAAGCGGCATTCCGCCGAGGCCCGGCCGCCGACCTTGTCGTTCTGGGCATCGACCGGATAGGCCGAGACGCTCAACTGGTCGTAATAACCGTGGATATCCATGGTCTGGAACCGCGGATCATTGGTTTCGGTGGCGAAGAACATGATGTCGCGCGGTATCTTGTCGAGATCGAGCAACGGAGCTTCCGGGGCATCGGGATGGGCCTTCAGCCAGTCCTTCGCGGCGGTATCCGTGTCATCGCGCGCCAGGATACGGTACAGCCGGGCGGCGCGACCCATATCGACCGGCGTGCCCGCACCGGTCTCATACTGATGGGCCAGCAGGCGCACGGCCTGACGGTCACCGCGTTTAGCCGCCTTCTTGAACAGGTGGACGGCTTCGGTCTGGTCCTGCGGCGCCAGGTCGCCGATCATGTAGATCTCGCCAAGTTCGGTCAGCGCGTCAGCATGGCCCTGATCGGCGGCCTTTTTCAGACTGGCCAGGGCCAGGCTATTGTCGGGCGTGACGCCGTGGCCCTCAAGATAGGCCATGCCCACGGCGTATTGCGCGTTGGCGTCGCCCTTTTCTGCCGCCGTCTGGCAATAGGGCAGGGCTTTTGGCCAGTCCGGGGTGACCGTGTCGCTTTGCGTATAGGCTTCGCACACAAAGGCGCGGGCCTCGTCCCGGCCCTGGTCGGCTGCCTTTACATACCAAGTGAGCGCCTGGGTGGCATCCGGTTTGACATCGTGACCCAGGCGATAGGCGACCGCCAGGTCGTATTGCGCACTGGCATTGCCGGCCTCGGCCGATCTGGTGATCCATGAAAGCGCGGCTTTTTTATCGGTCTTCTGATCGAGCAGGCCATCGAAATAGACCTGGGCCAGGTCGTATTGCGCCTGGGCATCGCCGCCTTCGGCCTTGTCGGTCAGGGCCTTGAGCTGTTCCTGCGGCGTCGGCGGTTTCGGCGGGACAAGCGCCGCCGTGGCGGGCTGCGCAATCGCCGCTGCAAGCACTATCAGGGAAAGCCAGCCAAGCTTACGCACGTTACCTCTACTTGGACCTCTGCTTATCCGACCAGACCGCCAGTTCATTACCCGACGGATCGGTAAAATGAAACCGCCGTCCGCCGGGAAAGTCAAAGATCGATTTCACGATCACCGCCCCTTGTGCCTTGACGGCGGCAAGCGATGCCTCAAGATCTTCACTATATAGGATCACCAGGGGCTTTGCGGAAGCCTCGGCCGGATCGGCTTGGAAGCCGCCATCAAGCCCGGCATCGGCCAGCGCCGCATAGGTTGGGCCGTAATCGATGAAATTCCAGCCGAATGCCTTGCTGTAGAAATCTTTCACCGCGCCTAAGTCGCTAGCGGGAAGTTCGATATAGTCGATCTTGTGGTGTTCAGGCATGTTTAGTTTTCCAGTTTCCAGACGCTGGCCGGCTTGACTGCCGCTTCCTCGATATCGGCATTGGTCAGGATATCGTAATCCGCCAGCCGGGTCAGGCCCGTTTTCGGGAAATAGGTCCGGTGGGGATCGCCGATATAGACCTCTATCTTGTGGAGGGCGGCGCGGCGAAAATATGTCAGCATGGCGTCCGTCATCGGTTTTTCATAGCAGATATCACCGGCCAGTATGAGATCGACATCAGGCGCCGGCCCCGCCAGAAGGTCCGCGCCGGTGAAAGCCAATTCCACCCCGTTCAGGCTGGCATTCAGCCCTACAGCGGCTTCGGTGTAGGGATCGATATCATTGCACAGTACGCTTTCCGCTCCCACCAGCCGGGCGGCGATACCGACCAGCCCAGACCCGCAGGCGATATCGAGCACGCGCCGGCCTCGCACGATTTCCGGATGCTCCAGGACATAGCGCGCCAGGGCCTGTCCGCCGGACCAGGCAAAAGCCCAGAAGGGCGGGGCGAGGCGCTGCGTCGCCATATCCTGTTCGGTCATCAGCCACAGGGGCGTGACCTCATCGGCCTGATAAAGCCGGATCGACGGCAGGGAAGGCACAGGCAGAGGGCGGGTATGGGCCCGGATAAACGCCTTTATATCGTTCACTCGGCGTCCGGATCGCTCAGGGCCTGGTCCTTGACCGGATCGCCGCCGAACTGATCGGCAAATTCCGGCGCCAGCACATCACCCAGCATGGTCTGGGGCACGCGGATTTCATACGGCCCTTCGGCATAGGGGCCGACATCATAAGGGGCGTAGAGCGCCTCGATCGCGCCGGCCTTGCCGCCAGCCGCAGCCGGGATCAGCACCAGGCGGCTTTCGGAGAACTTCGGGCAGGCAAAGCCGGAGCCGGATTGCGATACGGGTTCACCGGCGCGTTTCGAGCGTTCGGCCTCGACCTGATGGCAGAGATAGGCGTCGATGGCCTTGAAATCGGCGCTCGGCCTGAACAGGCGTTTGGTGTCGATTGCCGTCCTGGCGGTCTTGTCCCACAGCAGGGTCTGGATAGTGTGGTTGGGGTGGGCGCCGCCCTGGTAATCGTCTTCCTCGGAAAAGACCGAGACGAGCCGCGGCGTCTGGGCGGCGATCTTCCACACGATACTGTGATAATAGGGCGGTTCCTCTATACCGTCGGCGCTGTTCTGGGCGCGGTCCTTGTGGGCCTGATCCATGAAGGCCGTGAGGTTGGTCTGAGCCTCATTGAAAAGCCGGGTATGCAGTTCGGGATAGAGCTTGATCGCCTCGGGCAGGGTGAGATTGACCTGGGCATCGGCATTTGAGTTGGCGAGGCTCAGGGGCACGGGCGCCGCCGGCACGGCGGGCGCGGTTGCCTGATCGTCTTTCGGCTTTTTCTGGCAGGCGGAAAAGGCAAGCAGGGCGCCCAGGGCCAGGCCGGTGAGGAGTCTGCGGGACTGTGTCATGCTGCCTCTAGGTGTTAAGAAACCCGGTAAAATGCACCGCCAGCAAACTGAAGAACCATATGAGCCCAGTCGTGCGGTTGGACTTGAACAGCTTGAGCGCCAGGGCTGACTCCCAGCGCTCGCCTGACAGAATCCGGCCGCAAACGGACGATCTGCATGAAAAGATGCGTGGTTACGAGCAAAAGTCCAACGAAAAAGATTGGCGGCAGGCCGTTACCTGACACAGCCGCCAAGAGTCTCTGCAAAAGGGTTTCGTCTGGGTAGGACAACGGTGGATTGGCAATATATCCAGCCACGCCGGTCAACACCGAAGCGGCGCCATAAAACAGGCTGACGCCAGTGACCGTGTGCTTGCCAAGCGCACGGGCGCTCGACTTGACGCCGATCATGGCGTCGTCCTCGATATCCTGGAGGGCATAGATGGTATCGTAGCCGAGTGTCCAGAAGATCAGCCCGGCATAGAAGAGAAGCGCCGGCAGGGTAAGCGTGCCGGTCACGGTGGCAAAGCCCATCAGGAAGCCCCAGTTGAAGGTCAGGCCCAGCCACGCCTGCGGCCACCAGGTAATACGTTTCATGAAGGGATAGGCGGCCACCAGCAGCAGGGAGCCGGCACCCAGAGCGATGGTCAGCCAGCCCAACTGGATCAGGATCATGAAGCTGATCAGCGAACAGCCGGCGGCGAAGGCCAGGGCCTGTTTGGGGCTGATCTGGCCGGAAGGGATGGGCCGGCCGCGCGTGCGTTCGACCTTGGCATCGAAATCACGATCGACGAAGTCATTGAAGGCGCAGCCTGCGGCGCGCATCAGCACCGAGCCGACGGCGAAGAGCAGTAGTTTGAGCCACGGAAAATGGTAACGCAGAACCTCCTGCGGCGGCAAAAGGCGGGCCGTGCCGTCCAGATTGTTGGCGAAGAAGGGGTGCGCGATGGCGAAGGCCAGCCCCATGGCGCCGGGCAGGAACAGCAGCCAGATGCCGATCGGCCGATCGAGCCGGCCCAGTTTCAGCCAGGGTTGCAGCGCGCGCGGCGCAAGGCGGTCGACCCAGTTAAGTCTGGCGGCGTCGGGAAGCGGGGCGTGTGTGGTCATGGGCTTTTGATGAACCGCGCCGCCGGAATTGTCGAGGGGTTTTAGGAAGGAAATAAGCAAGAAACCCCACCACCATCCGGCTTCGCTGAAGTAGCTTCGCCGGACGGTCCCCCTCCCCATCAAAGATGGGGAGGTATGATAGTCATCTTCTCAATTGTGCCTTGCTAAGCCCGGCGTTTCATCAGTTGTGAGCGATCCTTGCGCACCTGGGCGGCCGGAATGACGCGGGCGAAGGGGCGCAGGCCGAAGAGGCTCTCTTCCATACCGGTTTCCAGGATGTCGCCGCGCTTGGGGGCTTTCAGGAACAGGTCTTCCATCGGGGTGATGACGTAAAGCCCCTCCGGTGCATAGACCAGCACCAGGCCCTCGTTTTTCGGCATCACCTCGGACCAGATTTTCAACTGGTCATAATAATGCGGACGGCGCCAGTCGTGCGGTCGATCGGGATCGACATCGACGGCGAGCGTCGTGCCATTGGGCTCCAGACGCAGGACGAAGCCGGCCTGATCAGGCCGCCACACGCCGTTCATATCATCGTGCTTCAGCCACAGGCACTTGAATTCCTGGCAGATTTGCGGATGCAGGCCCCAGACGCCGCAGCCGCCTTCGGGCCGGACATTGACGCAGGTGTGGCCGGATTTCTTTTCCAGGTCAGGGATATCGTAAACCTTGCAGCACAGATTGCAGGTGCCGCATTCCTTCAGGCTGGCTCGCTTGGCGGGAGCCAAAGACGAGGCAGGCGGCGCCTTCTGGCTGTTTACGTCATGTGCGCTTCGCGTCACGGGGGGTATCATAGGCCCTGAACCTTTTGTCCAGACTGGCAGCCCTTTTGCGGCCAGCAACGCCGCAAGCCTCCCAAAACAGAGTCAATAAACGGTTACTTTAACCTTTTATTTTTCAGGAATATGTCCAGAGGTTTCCATGCGATTCTCTGTTCCTGAACTGTTCACGGTTCCAGGGTCTTGCGGCCTTCGATGACCTCGTCATAGGAGAAGACAATATCCGGATCGGGGGCGGAGACATCGCGGCCGGCATGGGGGCAATCGAGCACTTTCAGCACATGGCGCAGGATGTTTTCACGCGCCTTGACCTTGCTGTTGGTAGCGACGCAGATCCACGGCCCGTGTTCATGATGCGAACGGCGCAGCATGTCATCACGCGCGGCCGAATAGTCGGCCCAGCGATCCTGCGCCACCTGATCGAGATCGCTGACCTTCAGCTTCTTGCGTGGATCGGCCCGGCGGTCATCGAGCCTTTCTTTCTGTTCCTTCATCGAGATGTCGAGCCACAGCTTGATCAGGGTGATGCCGCTGCGCACGATCATGCTTTCGAAATCGGGCACGTCGCGGATGAAGGTTTCCTGCTGCTCGGGCGTGGAAAAGCCCATCACCTTCTCAACGCCGGCGCGGTTATACCACGAGCGGTTATAGACGACCCATTCGCCGGTGGAGGGCAGACGATTGACATAGCGCTGGAACCACCAGGCGCCGCGATCGAAATCGGTCGGCTTGGGCAGGGCAATGACGTGCGTATTGCGCACGGAGAGGCATTCAGTCAGTCGCTTGATGGCGCCATCCTTTCCGGCGGCATCGCGGCCTTCCAGAAGGATGCACACCTTCTGGCCATTGGCCATGGTCCAGATCTGGGTATCGACCAATGCCACCTGCAGGGCTTCGAGGCGCTTCTGGGCGGCTTTCTTGTCGTCTTTTTTCGACACGGGATCCTCCATAAAATCCAGGCCAG
This sequence comes from Asticcacaulis sp., assembly GCA_024707255.1. Lineage (NCBI taxonomy): Bacteria > Pseudomonadati > Pseudomonadota > Alphaproteobacteria > Caulobacterales > Caulobacteraceae > Asticcacaulis > Asticcacaulis sp. Next base: position 648,759 of record JANQAC010000002.1, read on the forward strand.
CTTGCCGGAATTTTATAAGGAAACAAGTGTGTTCCGCGATTTAAGCGATCAGCCGTCCGTCCCTGGCGATCAGGCGCAGGTGGGCGGGCTGCGGCCCTTGCTCTTGTGGGCACAGGCGGACAGTGTCCAGCGCGTAGCGGCCGAGCACACCGTTCGGATTCTGCGGCATGGCGCTGAGGGTCTGGTAAATGCCGACCAGGCGATCGACCTTGCCATAGGCGTTCAGCATGGGGCACAGGCATATTTCAAAACGCACCGTTTCATTTTGAAACAGCGCCGCTTCTTCCGGCGACATTTCGGGATGCGCGGTTTGCCAGGGGGCGGACAGGCTGAGGATCACCGGCTGGGCCTGGCGGCGGCTGAGCATAAGGGCCGTGGTCACCCGGCCGATAAAGGGCGCCTGGAAAAGCGCGGTAAAAGAGGTATCCTTCAGTTCGTGGCCATGCAGGGCGCGCAGGAAGCCGCCCGCCAGGCGAAAGCGGTGGCTGTGGTCGGTGGTCGAGACCATCATCATCTGCGGGATCAGGGTCTTGAGACGCGCGGGATCGAACTGTTCCCGCAGCGGGGCCTTACCCGGATCGGTCTGAAGGCTGCGCCAATAGCTCAGGAATGAAACTGTACTGGAATGGGGCACGTCGATCTCCTTTGCACAGGGGAAAGGCAAGATCGCTGCCGGAAATGTGGTGTTTGTGTACTTTTTTGACGCCGGGCTTAATCAAAAGGCAAGTTTGGCGCGGTATGGTTCTTGCTGATGAATGGCCAGAATAGCCATGAGGGCGAAAAAGCCATGAGGAAAGTTTTGATGCGCAAAGCCTTGAAGAACCTGTTCACCCTTCTGGTGGGCGCCGGAATGCTGGCCTTCGCCGGCGCCGCCGCGGCCTGCACGACCGGTTGCGCACCGCCGCCACCGCCCACCGTGCCGCATAATCCGCGTCCACCGCATACCCCCTGCACGAGCTGCGGCGGTGGGGGCAATGTCAATGTGAACGTCAATGTCAAGGTCGGCGCAGGCGCCAGCGCCGGCGCCAGTGCCGGGGCCACCACCTATTATGGCGGCGGTTACAGCAACTGGTCGCAGACACCGGGCTATCCGCAAGCCGCCGGCACCCTGAATGTCGTCAGCGGAAATTGCTGCGGCGCCATGGAAAGCTACAGCGAACAGCAGACTTTCACCAAACAGACCATCATCCAGGCGAGTTGCATCGACGACACCGGTGTGCCGCACCCGGCGTCTCAGGTCTTTTTCGGGCCGTGATATCGCAGGTTCCTATCGCGGCGAGGTCTATCGCTGCATCGCCGGTACGCACATGCAGTGGACCTATTCGGACTATGACGGTTCGCACATCAATTTCGATGGCGGCAAGAACGCTACCTGCGCCAAGAACGAGGCCCTGTGGTTCGAAAATGGCACCCTGACCTGCAAGCCGCAGATTCCGCAGCGCCAGTGCAACGAACGTTCGCTGCTGCGCCGCTTTGGCGTCGGCATCAAGATCCTGACCCTGACCCACACCGAAACCATCACCAAACAGCGCCAGATGGCCTGCAATAGCTGCAATGCCACCAGCACGGCCGTGATGAGCTTCGATGGCGGCGTCGGTGGTTTCGTCCAGTAAACTAAAAAAGTGCGCACATAACTGAAAACCCCGCCGGTCCATCCGGCGGGGTTTTTGTTTGCCGTCGTGGCAGTTTTAAACTAAACTAACCAAACTTAGTTTAGTGAGGTCTGTCATGAAGGCGGTCAATATCCACGAAGCCAAAACGCATCTGTCGCGCCTGGTCGAGGAAGCGGCAAAGGGCGAGCCGTTTATCATCGCCAAGGCTGGCCGGGCCATGGTCAAGGTGGTGCCGATCAATGAGTCGGTGGTGAAAACGCCGCAGCGGTTGGGGTTCCTGGAAGGTCAATTTACTGTCCCGGATAATTTCGACCGTCTGTATGAGGATGAAATCGCCGCCATGTTCTATGGTGACGATGAATGAAGCTGCTGCTCGATACGCATCTGTTGCTGTGGGCCGTTTCAGCGCCGAAAAGACTGTCGCCAGAGATTGTGCAGCTACTGACTGATCCACAGAATGAACTGGTTTTCAGCGTTGTCAGTATCTGGGAAATCGCCATCAAGAAAAGCCGTGGACACGCGGATTTCGTGGCGGACCCGCATATTATCAGGCGTGGTATGCTCGACAATGGGTATCAGGAACTGTTGATAAAAAGTGACCATGCCGTCGCGGTCGCCAACCTGCCGTGGCTTCACAAGGATCCGTTCGATCGCTTGCTGGTGGCGCAGGCGACGGTCGAAGGTATCTTGCTTCTGACCTCCGACCGTCAGGTGGCCGATTATTCCGGTCCGATCCGGCTGGTTTAGGGTTTCGCCGCTTCCGCTGTTGCCGGCTTGATCTGGATGCGCATGGCCTTGTTCATATCGAGATACTCATTGGCCAGTTTCTGGATATCGGCCACGGTCACGGCCTTGTACTGGTCGCGGCGGGTGCGGATATAGTCGAGCTTGCGCGGGTCTGTCGTCGAGCCGGGCAGGGCGCCGGCCCAGAAGGTGTTGGTCTTCAGGTCGGTATCCATGCGGTCGAGCAGCGGTTTCTGTGCGCGCAGCAGTTCGTCAGCGCTGATCGGATGCGCCTTGAGATCGGCCACAATGCCGGCCACCGCGTCATAATAGGCCTGGTCATCCTCCGGCTTCACCTGGGCGACGGCGCTGAGATAGCCGAAGCCGGGGAAGGTCTGGGAATAATAGTTGCTGGCATAGGGGCTGTAGCTCAGGCCCTTCTGCTCGCGCACGATATCGGTCAGGCGCAGCGAGAGCACCTCGGCCAGGACGGTCAGGCCGCGGGCGCGTCGGGTGTCGGACATGAAGTCCGTGCCTGGCCAGGCGATATAGCTCAGATCCTGGTCGGCGCGGCCCTGATGCTCGAACACACGGTTGAGATTCTGGGTGGGGAAATGCAGAGACAGGCCGTCGGCGGGCAGGGCCGGTGTGTCGGCGCGTTTGCCGAGCGTAGCGAAGGTTTTGCTGATTTCAGCTTCGGCTTCGGCTTCGGAGATATCGCCGACAATGGTGATTTCGACCGGCTCGGTCTTGAGTTGGCGGTCGATCAGCGCCTTCACCTGGTCATTGGTGGTGGCGAGGAAATCGGCCTCGGACGGCATGGTGAAGCGCGGGTCGTTGTTCCGCAGGGCGGCCGCCCCGTTCATCTGGAAGACGCCGCCGGGCGTGGAGTTGAGCTGGTTGTAATAGTCGGGAATGAAGGATTTCAGGCGGGCAAAGGCATCGGGGCTATAGGCCGCATCGGTGGTGAAGGCCATCAGCACCTGCATCTGGGTGGCGAAGTCTGTCGGATTAGTGCCGCCTGAAAGCGTGGTGGCGTCTTCGCCAATGCTCAGGCCCACGCTGTAGATCTTGCCGGTCAGGCTGTCCTTGATTTCTGAGGCGGTGAGCTTGCCGAGGCCGCCTTCCTGCAGATCGGACACCGAGGCGGCGAAGACTGGCGGCTTCGCTGCGGGCGACAGGGCGCTTAAGCCCCCGGCAAAGCGGACGGTAATGCCGATTTCATCGTCCTTGAAATCGGTGGTCTTGATGGTGGCGCGCACGCCATTGGCCCGGTCAGTTGGGTCAGGCCGAGATCCTTGATCTCCTCGCGCTTGACCAGTTTGGCCGGCGTGCCGAAATCGGTATAGGGCCGGGGCTTGTTAACGCGGGCTTCGGAAGCCGCGACCTTGGCGGACTGAACCGTATTATAGGTGTCGAGGAAGGCTTTCTGGTCGAAATCACCCAGGGTCGGGCCTTCGTGCCAAAGCAGCGGACCGTCGCCGGCGAACAGGGGCTTGATGCCGGCATTGAGGGCATTAAGCGTGATCGAAGGCTTCAGTTTCTGGAAATAGTCCCAGTCCTGCTGCGGGGAGGTGAAGACCTCGCCATCGGCCATGGAATCGACCAGGGATTCGGCCAGTTGCCGGCTGTTGCGCGTATTGGCGCCCTGCAGGGCCTGCTTGAAATAGGTTTCGGTATCGCTGAGCGTGCGGTCAAGTTCGGCCTGGTCGGCGCCATATTCGATGAACTGGCGCACGGTGGTATAGGCGGCGACGAAGGCATCCTTCTCGCGGCCGGGCTTGGGCGTGATCGACAGTTGCGTGACGGTGGCCGTGTGATCGACGTCATCATGAGCGATCGAGGCGGCGGCAAAGGGGGTATCCGGCAGCTTGGCCAGGCGCTCCAGGCGTTCGTTCAGAATCTGGGTGCGGAGGCTATCGAGGAAGTCGGCGGTTTCCTTAGCTTCAGTCTGGTAGACCTCGGTAATCGGTTGCGACCAGGTCAGGGTCAGTTCGGTGCGCAGGCCCTTTTCGGCATAGGCTTCGGAGGTGACACCCTTCGGCTTGTAAGCGCCGAAATCGATGACGCGGATCGGGGCCGCGGGCTTCTGCCAGTCGGAGAATTTCGTCTTTATACGCGCCTCCATGGCATCCGGATCGAAATCGCCGACCACGACCAGGGTGGCCTGTTCCGGGCGGTAAAAGCTGTTGTAATAATCGACGAAGCGGTCGCGCTTGGCGGTCTTGATGATGTCTGTAAGCCCGATCGGCAGGCGCACAGGGTATTTCTGGCCGCCGAAGGCCGCCGTGGACCATTTCATATAGGCGTGACGGCCAGGGCTGTCGCTGGCGCGTTCCTCGCCCAGGATGACGCCGCGCTCACGGTCGATGGCGCCGTCATCGAGCGACAGATTACCGGCGGTTTCGCGCATCAGGAACAGGCCGGTATCGAGGTCGTCGTCGGCCACCTTGGGCAGGTCGAGTTCGTAGACGGTTTCGCTGAAACCGGTATGGGCATTGGTGTCGGCGCCGAAGGACAGGCCATGGCGCTCCAGAATCTTGACCATGTCGCCTTCGGCCACGTTCTTCGAGCCGTTGAAGGCCATGTGTTCGAGGAAGTGGGCCAGGCCCTGCTGGCTGTCATCCTCCATCAGCGAGCCGCCATTGAAGCGCAGACGGATCGAGGCGGTGCCCGGCGGGGTGGCATTTTTGAGAATGATATAGGTCATGCCGTTGGGCAGCTTGCCGAAGCGTACCGCCGGATCAGCCTTGATGTCGGAATGGTTCTGGGGGAAGTCGAGGCCCGTACTGATATCGATCGGCTGAGCGGCGACCGGTGCTTCGGCATAACTGCTGACCGGCGTCAGGGCCGTGGTGGTCAGGGCCGCAATGGCGAAGGCGGTCAGCAGGGATTTTTTGATCAGCATGTAAGTATGGCTCCGGACAAGCGCATCCCAAAAAGTGTCCGCACTTTTTGGACTAAGATGCGCGCCAACTAAAAATGTGAGGCTGACACTGCCGCAGGATTGTGTCCGAAGAAAGCGAAATCCGGCGGATTAACTTTTGTTAAGGTCGACGGATGGCTTTACCGGCAGGGGGGCCGGCTTTTTCTTCGCCGGCTGGCAGACCACAAGGGTGACCGGAATATTGCGCCAATTGCATTCGGCCTTGGTCATGGACTGGTGATAGGTGAGCGGCGCGTAGAACAGATAGCTGACCGCGATCAGGATACTTAGTCCGCACAGGATGCTGAAGCGGTGCTTCGCCACCAGCGGCACCTGCCGGGCGATGATCCTGAAGCATAAGGCTGCGAGCAGGTAGGTCAGGGCCAGGCCGATGAAGTAATGATAGATATACATCACCCGGTGGATGCCGAGGTAGATGTGGAATACCCAGAAAAACATGAACATGGCGAACAGGGCTTCCAGGCGGTCGAAGTCCATGGCGCGTGCCTCGGCGTCCGGGGTGTCCTTGCGGTCAAAGCGGCGGCGCGAGATCAGCACGGCCGCGCCGACGATGCCGACAAGACCTAAGCCCCAGTTGACCGGATTGCCGACCATGTGGGTATAGGCGGTCTTCTTGCCGTCGAAATCCCAGCGGTAGGTGATGGCCTTGGCCATGAAGGGCCACAGCACCGGTTGCGAGCCATTGGGTTCGGTCTTCACCTCGCCGGTGAAGTCGTACTTCATATACTTGTAATAGCCGACTGTTGCGTCCCAGACCACCGCGGGCGACAGGCCGCGCTTGTGGGCGAGGTAGTCCCTGTAGACCTGGCCCATGGCGTTGTTGTCGCGGGCGCCGGCCTTGGTTGAGGTATCGGGGGCATTGGGATTAAAGACGACATGCAGGGTGAAAAACAGCGCCACGACCGCCAGGAAGGCGCCGGCGATCGAGGAACCGCGCCAGAATTGCCGCAGCCAGTTGGGGCGCGAATGGTCCATCCACAGGGCGCGGCCGAGGCTCAACGCGCCGAGCAGGAGCATGACCAGCGAATTGACCTTGACCATGAAGCTGAGGCCGCACAGCAGGCCGAAGGCGGCATAGGTCAGGAGCGGCCGCTTCGATCTCGCGTCCGAAGGTATAGAGCCAGACCAGGATTGAGCCCAGGGTGAAGGTGAACTGGTAGGAATCGAGGTGGGCGGCCCGGAAGTGGACGATATAGGCGTTCTCGAAAACAAACAGCAGTGAGAAAACGAAGGCTTCGAAGGCTTCGCCATTAAGACGCAGGATGATGAGATAAAAGAGCAGGGCGCTGATGACCGCGAACAGGGCCGAGGGCATACGGATCGGCGTGAAATCGTAGCCTTTCGGCACGACGCGGGAATCGATCTTTTTCACATCACCGAGGAAATGGGTGTCGATATTTTTGTTGATGCCCAACAGCTTGCCGGCCTTGACGCCGGCATCCATGAACATGAAGCCGAGCGGCGGATGCGAGGCATATTGCGCCTTGCCTTCCTCATATCTCTGGGTCGTCGTCAGGTAATAGGATCCGTCCCAGAAGGCATGGTTGGGGTTATTCAGGTCGCGCACGAAATTGAAGCAGGCCAGCACGATCACCAGGACGCCGAGCATCCACCGCAGGGTCTGGTCATCGGCGTTCCACAGACGGTCGGCGAAATCTTTCGCTTTTTGAATGAAGGAGGGGGCGGGCATGTTCGGGTCGGAGGTCATTAAGGCTCGCACATGTCGGGTCTGGCATTTAAGGATGAGTCTTATGCCCTATTCGGTCCGGTCTGCCTACAGGTTTGACGATGG